>UQDF01000026.1 GCA_900539765.1 uncultured Porphyromonas sp.
GACGCACAGATCGTGCGTCCCTACAGAAGTCGTATCGCTGTACTACAACGGACGCACAGATCGTGCGTCCCTACAGAAGTCGTATCGCTGTACTACAACGGACGCACAGATCGTGCGTCCCTACAGAAGTCGTATCGCTGTACTACAACGGACGCACAGATCGTGCGTCCCTACAGAAGTCGTATCGCTGTACTACAACGGACGCCCTCCCGCCAGACACTATATTAATAATGTATCTGATCCGAGTGCCTCTAGTCGGAATAGTTTTAATACCTTTGTAGGGAATAAACGAGTATACGACCTTAGATATGGATGATTCGTCCGCCCATAGTACCCTTGAAGAGCCTCCAGCGAGTCAGATGCTGGTAGCGGGTCCCTGCAGTGCAGAGAGTCGCCATCAGCTGCTTGAGATAGCTCAAGGACTAAAGGCGCAAGGTGTCACACATTTTCGGGCTGCCTTGTGGAAGCCTCGTACCCGTCCGGGATCCTTCGAGGGTGTCGGAGTGGAGGGGCTTGCTTGGCTCCAAGAGGTGCAGGCCTCTACGGGGCTCAAGGTGGGTACCGAGGTGTGCCTGCCCGAGCAGGTCGAGGCGGTGCGCGCTGCAGACGTTGACTTCGTATGGATCGGTGCTCGCACGGTGAGCAATCCCTTTATGGTAGAGGCGATTGCCGAGCAACTAGAGGGAGCAACGCAGACCGTCCTGGTCAAGAATCCAATCAGTCCCGACGCCCCCTTATGGATGGGTGCCTTAGAGCGTATCAAGAGCCGAGGCGTCGCCCAGGTGATCGCTATCCTGAGGGGCTGTACGCCTGTCTACACCAAGCAGCTACGCAATAGTCCTCACTGGGAGATGATCGCCCAGCTACGTGCGCTCTACCAGAAGCGTTATGGTGCGGGGGAACACCTACCCATCTTACTTGATCCGAGTCACATAGCAGGACGAGCTGATCTCCTAGAGGCGGTCTGCCGCACGGGACTGCTCTACCCTATCGATGGCTTTATGATCGAGTGTCACTGCGACCCCGAGCACGCTTGGACAGATGCACGTCAGCAGATCACGCCTGAGCAGCTGCACCAGTTGCTCGAGTCGCTACAGCACCCCAGCGACGACCACGAGGCGATGCTCCGTCCGATGCGCTATCAAATGCGAGATCTAGACGCTGCACTCGTGGAGCTACTAGCAGAGCGCTACAAGCTCACGCAAACCATAGGACGCTATAAGACGGCCAACCATCTAGGCCTCTATCAAGCTGAGCAACGCGCAGCTGTAGAGGCTCACTATATAGAGCTAGCAACTCAGTATGGACTAGATCCGCACTGGGCGGCGCAGCTATACAACCTGATCCACGACTACTCCCTACGAGGACAAGAAGCTGTGAATCATGAAGATGACAATAACTTTTAGACGCTAGACTACCAATAATAAGCAATGAAAAACAAAGCGATCATCAGCATAGGCAGTAATGAGCATCGCACGGCCAACGTTAAGACGGTTATGGAGGTACTCACGAAGCACTTCCCCACGATACGCTTTTCGACGCCTCAGCTCACGGAGCCTATGGATATGCCCGAGGATGCTAAGGCTTTTCTCAATCTGATCGCGCTCTTTGAGACCGACCTAGATAGAGAGACTCTAGAGGCTAAGCTGAAGAAGCTCGAGACTAAGCTCGGACGAGACCACGATGACGATGAGGAGGGTATCATACCGATGGATCTAGACATCATCGAGTGGAACGATGAGGTCTACAAGCCACAGGATATGGTCCGTCCCTATGTCGTCGCAGGACTAGAAGAGCTAGATGAGTTGTAGCCTTTGGCAACAAGGCTCTATTAAAGGACTAGTGCCTCTAGTGCTACTAGTGCCACTAGTTTCACTAGAAGCACTAGTCCTCTCTAACCTCTAATCTCTAAACCCCATGCCTACCCATCACAGAGATGATCAGGAGCTCATGCGCTACCTCCTCCGGACAGCAGATCAGCTGGGAGTGGCGAGCTATGTGGCGCCTTATCGGGAGCTACTCGAGCGACTCATCCGTGAGGGGCAGTATGGAATTACCGAAGAGGAGGATGGTCTGGAGACCTTTATGGAGCAAGCTGAGATGGCTCAGCTGCTCTGCAACGAGATAGGACTAGGCGTCGTCTCGATCTCGGCAGTTCTACTCGAGCCTCCATACATACGAGGGACCATCACAGCGCAAGAGGTCGAGGAGCTTTGCCCGCCTGGCACACTTCCCCTCATAGAGCGTCTGGCGCAGACGCATGAATTATATCACCGCTACGACCTACGTCAGGCTGATCAGGGAGAGGAGTTTCTCCTGACCATCGCCGAGGATATACGTGTCGTCTTGATACTCCTTGTGGAGTGCCTCAATAAGTTGGTCTACGCCAAGGAGCGCATGGACGAGAGTCGCAGGGTACTACTAGCTCAGGTGGCGCAGGTACTCTTCGTACCGACAGCTCATCGCCTAGGGCTTTACAAGATCAAGAGCCAGATGGAGGACTTGATCTTTAAGTACACCGACCCTAAGCATTACTACGAGATCAAAGAGCTGATGGGGCAGACCATCGTGGCGCGACAAGAGTATATGGAGGCATTCGTGGCACCCATTCGGGCCAAACTTGAAGAGCTTCCCCTTCGCTGGCCCTACACGATCAAGTCGAGGAGCAAAACATTTACCTCCATTATGAACAAGATGCGCAACAAAGGAGTCTCCTTTGAGGAGATCCACGACCTCTCAGCCATGCGCATCATCATCGACGCCCAGCCCGAGGAGGAGTATGAGGCGTGCTGGCTCGTCTACTCGATCGTAACTGATCTCTACACACCCAATACGAAGCGCCTCCGCGACTGGATCTCGCAGCCTAAGGCAAACGGCTACGAGTCGCTGCAGATCACCGTACAGGGACCTGAAGACAAAAGCGTAGAGATACAGATACGCACCACCCGTATGGATCGCATCGCTGAGAGCGGTATGGCTGCGCACTGGCGCTACAAGGGCGTCACAGGAGAGGCTAGTCTCGACTCGCAGCTCACCAGTATGCGGCAAGTGATCGAAGACTTGGCGGGGGATAAGGAGAAGGCAAGTACACTGGCCTCCCTCAGAGTCGAGTCGAGAGACATCTTTGTCTTTACTCCAGCGGGGCAGATGATACGCCTGCCAAAGGGGGCTACGGTTCTAGACTTTGCCTTTGCGATACACTCTAATGTGGGGCTGATGGCGCAGAGCGCACAGGTCAATGGCAAGCGCGCTAAGCTGAGAGAGAAGCTGAAGAATGGAGATGTGGTCAACATCACCACGGCAAAAAACCAGCGTCCCTCCGTAGACTGGCTCCAGTCGGTCACCACCCGCAAGGCTAAGAACAAGATACGCCAAGCGATACGTGATCAGCAGGAGAGCGGACTACAAGCAGGCAAGGAGCTACTCGAGAGACGATTTAAGAATAGACACCTCGTCTACCAAGAGTCTATCTTCACCACCCTCCTACGCAAGATGGGGTACAAGGGGAATATGGATTTCTTCATAGACCTCTCTGAGGAGCGGATCAATGTGCCGAACTTCCTCGATCAGTATGCGGAGCTTTGTGCCGAGGCGGAGGCTCGTGCTGCCGAGAGCAGACGGGTGGCTCCGACACCGACTGCGATCAAGTCAACAGAGGCCCCCGACGGACGGGAGATTGTGGTCTCTACGGCAGACTTCAAGGGGCTAGAGTACACACTGGCTAGCTGCTGCAACCCTAAGATGGGCGATGAGATCTTTGCCTATCCCTCCAAGTCGGGACTTAAGATACATACCCGCAACTGCCCTAACGCCATCGACATCTTAGGGCGTCACGGAGATCGTGTCCTACCAGCACGCTGGCGTGGCATGGAGAGTTCGACGGTGGTGGCGACGCTCTATGTGACAGCTCTCCATGACGCTGTCACGATAGGACGCGTCATCTCTACGCTGCATCAAGCGGACGAGTGTGTCCTACTCAACGAGGAGCAGCAGCTAGACGGAGGGCTCTGGCACGGCACCTTTACCTTTAGAGAGGGCGAGCGACAAGCACTCTTTGCCCTACAAGCGCAACTACAAAGTATCAAAGGGGTGCAGCAAGTGCGCCTCGAGCAGTAATCACGGCACAAATAGCTACTGGTCTAGCTCTCCGTACGCACATTTCAGTCTAAGGACGTAGCGCAGATTAGGCTGTTAGCCCATAAACCGCTAAATTTGTAGGACAAGCAAGTTTGACCCCAACAGAAATAGAGCGGTGCATGGCGTAACATCTCATAAGGAGCAAAGAGGTCGTAGCTGTAATGGCGACGAACTGACCAAACTGGTGGAAGAGCGAATGAATCGCTGCTCCCCTTTTGCCTGCTTTCGCCTACCAGGTGAGGAGCGTACGGTGCGTGAGATTGGGCTCGATCACCCAGCTCGAGCCGTGGCAACTACAGCTGAGGAGCTAAGGGCGAAAAACGGTTCGGCGGGCTTCTTGATAGCACCCTTTGCCGTGACGGCTAAGACACCGATGCTTTGGATCGAAGAGGAGCAAGAAGCGAGGGTGCTGCAACTCACGGAGTGCGACGAGAAGACACTCGAAGGCTTCCCGCCTGTAGCTCCGATACCGCAAGCGTTGCCCGATAGTTATCGCACCACCTTCGATCGCTTTATGGGGCATCTAGAGGCGGGGACGGCGGAGAAACTGGTCTTGGCGCATCGTATCGAGCTGCCAAGCATCGCTACGGCACAAGTGGTTGCAGCCTTTGACAAAGCCTTGACGCACTATCCGCATGCCTTCGTGTCACTCTGCTACACGCCTCAGGCGGGGCTGTGGCTCTGTGCCACACCAGAGATGCTCCTCAGAGGTGATGGCATGCACTGGCAGACGGTGGCACTGGCTGGGACGATGCCTCGGCAACGAGATGGCGAGCCGCCCCTCTGGAGTGAGAAGAATAGACGGGAGCATCGCTATGTGCAGCGCTTCATCGGAGAGCTACTAGAGCAGGAGGGAATCCCCTACCATGCGCTTGCGGTGGAGACGACAACGACCGGTGCGTTGCAACATCTGCAGGCGCGCTTCGCTTTGCAACTTCCCGACGGCTATGCGCCGATCACCCTGGCGGAGCGCCTGCACCCCACACCAGCGATCTGTGGCACACCCCAGCGGGTGGCGCAGCGTCTGATCCTCGAGGAAGAGTCCTCGAGGCGGTCTTATTATTCAGGCTTCCTTGGGTGGTATGAGCCAGAGCGGTGCGTCGACCTCTTTGTCCAGATACGCTGCCTGCAGTTGCTTCCCGAGCAAGCTCTGCGACTCTATGCGGGGGGTGGCATCGTGCGTGGGTCCAGTCTAGAGAGCGAGTGGCAAGAGGTGCTGCACAAGCTCTCGGCAATACATACTCTTATAAGGTAAAGGAGGAGGAGCGTGATGATACCGATGGAAGATCCTGTGATCAGCGAACTAGTCGCTCTGCTTCAGGCACACGATGTGCGTGATGTGGTACTCTGTCCAGGCAGTCGCAATGCGCCACTCGTGCATGCGCTCAGCCATCAGCTTGCGGGAGCAACCTGCCACTCGATCATCGATGAGCGCAGCGCAGGCTTCTATGCGCTTGGCTTGACTCTCGCTACGCATAGAGCGGTCGTGGTGTGCTGTACCTCTGGCACTGCCGTGGCAAACCTGCACCCTGCAGTCGCTGAGGCTTACTATCAAGGGGTGCCACTGATTGTTCTGTCGGCCGATAGACCCGAGCGATGGATCGGACAGTGGGCTGGGCAAACGCTGCCTCAGCCAGGACTCTTTGGTTCACTGGTACGCAAAGCGGTGCACCTACCAGAGCCTCACACCGAGGAGGAGCGGTGGTACTGCAATCGTCTGATTAACGAAGCACTACTCGCTGCACTGGCTCCACACCCTGGGCCCGTGCAGATCAACGTACCGATCAGCGACCCAGGCGTCTCCTTGCTTCCGCCAACACCACCAAATCCAGCGAAGCACGACCCTGAGACCAGCGATAGACGACCCATTGGGATGCAACCAGGGCGTTGTATCCAGCAACTTTATCCGTATCGTATCAATGCGCAGGCGGTTGAGTCCTTGCTACGTAGGCTCGCCACGTTCGAGCGCAAGATGATACTAGTCGGACAGGAGAGTTGGTCTGCTGTGATGAGCATGGGGGAGAGCTTCCCACAAAGCTTGCGGGAGCAGTTTCTCTGCATCGGCGAGTCGCTATCGAATAGCCCCGTGTCGATCTGTTCGCTCGATGCGCTCCTAGCGTCACTCAGCGAAGGGGATCGACGAGCGCTACAACCCGACCTGCTGATCACCCTCGGCGGACATATCGTCTCCAACAAGATGAAGCAGTACCTGCGCAGCTACCCGCCACGGGAGACGTGGCACCTGTCGCCTGACCCCACTGTGGTAGACCTCTTTTGCAGTCTCACCGAGCAGATCATCGCACCTGTCGGACCATTTCTTGAGACAATGGCGCAGGGCTTGGAGGGTCACGCTAGCTCTCCCTATGCACGTCACTGGCGGGAGCGGATTGATCAACTCCCCTCTCCGACACCACGATACAGTTCTCTGGCAGTGGTGGGGAGCCTCCTAAGTCATCTGCCCGAAGAGCCTTGCGTGCTACACCTGGCTAACAGTTCGTCGGTACGCTATGCGGAGCTTTTTCGCAAGCCTCGTCGGCTCCTCACACTTTGCAACCGAGGGACCAGTGGCATAGAGGGTTCCCTCTCGACCGCCTTAGGCTTCGCCCGCCAGAGAGCCGAGGAGCGGCACTTCATCGTCATCGGCGACCTGAGTTTCTTCTACGATCTCAATGCGCTGGGGCTGCCCGAGGTGGGGAACAATGTGCGGGTGCTACTGCTCAACAACCAGAGAGGGAGCATCTTCCAGAGCCTGTCGACCTTAGAGATGGATCGCCTCTCGCAACGGTACATCACCGCCGAGCATCAGCTGCGAACTCAGGGCTGGGCGGAGAGCTGTGGCTGGGAGTACCTGTCGGTACACGAGGCAAGCCAGCTGGAAGAGACGATCGCTCACTTCGTCGGTCCTGCCGATCGTCCACGTCTTCTCGAGGCTTTTGTCTCCTCAGAGGATGAGATCGACGAACTACAGACCTATTTCAAGCAAATACAACCAAGAGAAGAGTTATGAGTGAAAAGAACCAAAGGGCATGGAAGCCCCTCAAAGCGTACGAAGATATCCTCTTCGACTACTACAACGGTATCGCGCGCATCACAATCAATCGTGAGCGCTACCGCAACGCTTTTACGCCGACCACAACGGCCGAGATGAGCGACGCTCTGCGCATCTGCCGTGAGGATCAGAGCATCAACGTGGTGGTCCTGACGGGCGCTGGTGACAAGGCGTTTTGCTCGGGTGGAGATCAAAACGTCAAGGGTCGAGGTGGCTACATTGGTAAAGATGGGGTGCCTCGTCTGAGCGTCCTCGACGTGCAGAAGCAGATCCGCAGTATCCCCAAGCCGGTCATCGCTGCGGTCAATGGTTACGCCATCGGTGGCGGACATGTCCTCCACGTGGTGTGCGACCTCTCGATTGCTTCGGAGAATGCTATCTTTGGGCAGACGGGCCCTCGTGTAGGCAGCTTTGACGCTGGCTTTGGCTCCTCTTACCTCGCTCGTGTCGTGGGACAGAAGAAGGCGCGTGAGATATGGTTCCTCTGCCGCCAATACTCCGCTCAGGAGGCTCTCGACATGGGGCTGGTCAACAAAGTGGTGCCTCTCGACCAACTAGAAGATGAGTACGTGCAGTGGGCAGAGGAGATGATGCTGCTGAGCCCGCTCGCCCTGCGTATGATCAAGGCAGGACTCAATGCCGAGCTGGATGGTCAGGCAGGTATTCAAGAGCTGGCGGGCGATGCGACGCTGCTCTACTACCTCACGGACGAAGCACAAGAGGGCAAGAACGCTTTTCTCGAGAAGCGCAAGCCCAACTTCGAGCAGTACCCTAAGTTCCCCTAATAGTCGATGTCACCACACGAGAGCATCCTCCACCTCCCCACGCTACTGTCTCAGATAGCTGAGCGAGTGTCCATAAGCGTGGAGCCGTACACCCTGCGCTTCCGTCGCCCCGCCAAGACCTCCCGTGGCGAGTACGAGACGAAGCGTGTCTACTACCTACGTCTTCAGAGCCTCGAGCAGGCAAGTCATGTGGGCTATGGCGAGTGCGCCCCGATGCCTCAGCTCAGCTGCGACGATCTGCCCAACTACCAAGCGGTGCTGGAGCAGCTGGCGGGGCAGCTGGTGCAGGCTCCCGACCAAATTGACGTGACCTCACTACGCCCCTACCCTTCCATCGCTTTTGGCTTAGCCACAGCGATCAATAGCTTCCTCGCTGCTTGCCATAGCAGCAAGGCGGAGACGGCACCTCCCTTTTGCGATACCCCTTTCACGCGTGGCGAGATGGGCATCCCGATCAATGGGTTGATCTGGATGGGCGACAAAGCCTATATGTACGAGCAGATTCAGGCTAAGCTGGCGCAAGGGTTCCGATGCTTGAAGCTTAAGATCGGCGGAATAGACTTTTCCGAAGAGCTAGAGCTACTCCGCTACGTGCGGCAGCACTTCTCACCTGAGGAGATGGAGCTACGGGTGGATGCCAATGGAGCTTTTGCCCCTGAGGTGGCTCTGGAGCGACTAAAGCAGCTGAGCGACTTTCACCTACACTCTATCGAGCAACCGATACCTGCGAGCAATCAGTGGGACGACCTAGCGAAGCTCACGGCAGCATCGCCACTCCCCATAGCGCTCGACGAGGAGCTAATCGGCATCCACACCCGAGAGCGCAAAGCGCAACTACTAGATGAGGGCAAGCCGCACTATATCATCCTCAAGCCGTCGCTCCATAGTGGGGTCGATGAGTGGATCGAGCTGGCCGAGGAGCGTGGCATCGGCTGGTGGGCAACCTCAGCACTGGAGTCGAACGTAGGGCTTCGCGCCATCGCTCAGTGGGTCAGCCAGTACCCGATCGTCCGCCCGCAAGGGCTTGGCACAGGAGCGCTCTATCTCAACAACAAGCCTTCCACGCTACGACTCGTCGGCGACCAAATGTTTTTTAGAGATTAGAGGGTTTAGAGATTAGATATTAGAAGTTAGAAATTAGAGATTAGAGGCACTAGCTTTTCTAGTGGCACTAGGAGCACTAGTGGCACTAGTATCTCTAGCCAACAGCCAACAGCCAGCATGTCCGAGCACCTATATATAGATAGCACACGAGTAGATGCGGAGCGCTTAGAGCCGTTCGCTCAGGGGCTAACGTCCGAGCGCAGAGCCGTGCTACAGCCGCTCCTCACCTTTCTCAGAGAGTGGTGGAGCGAAGAAGAGTATGTGGTCGTCCAAACCTCTGGCTCAACGGGTACCCCTAAGCGGATCAGACTGACGAAGTGCGCTATGCGACGGAGCGGACTCAGGAGCAACCGCTACTTTCAGATAGAAGCTGGCAAACGGCTCCTCCTAGCGATGGATCTGCGCTACATAGGCGCTAAGATGATGGTGGTACGCGCACTGCTCGCCGGTGCCGAGCTAATCGTGGTACCCCCCTCGAGCCACCCGCTGGCGACACTCAACGTAGCACCGCAGTTCGTCTCGCTCGTACCCCTACAACTACACCACACACTGGAGGTGCCAGCAGAGCGTGAGCTACTCAGCCAAGCAGAGCAACTGATCATCGGGGGCGGAGCCATTCACCCCGCTGTGGAGGCACAGCTTAGCACGCTACCTGTCGCAGCTTATGCCACCTACGGCATGACCGAGACCATCTCGCACATCGCCCTGCGACGGCTCAACGGCCCCCACGCCTCTCCCCTCTTCTATCCCCTCGAGGGGGTGCATCTCTCCCAAGGCTCCGAAGGCGAACTCATCATAGAGGATCGCCTGCTCTATCCCGAGGGACCCAGTCTCACGACCCATGACCTCGTCACACTACACCCCGATGGCGGCTTTACCATAGAGGGTCGAGCCGACAACATCATCAATAGTGGTGGTGTCAAGATCAGCCCCGAGCCGATCGAGCGCAAGCTCTCTGCGACACTAGACGTACCGCTCGCCATCAGCTGGATAGCCGATGCTGCGCTAGGACAAAAGCTCGTACTCGTACTAGAAGGCGACAGCCTCTCCGAAGGTTTGGCGAAAAGTCTAGACAAAACGTGCAAACAGCTCCTTCCTCCCTACCACCGCCCGAAAGAGATCCGCTGCGTAGCGCAACTACCGCACAACGACAACGGCAAGCTCGACCGTCGAGCGCTCCAGCAGCTCCTCAGTGCCACCAGTGCGCAACACTCACACTCGTAAAAGTTGTAACATCAAGCCCCCCACAGACTTTTCTAAGGCATTTGTCCCAGTGCCACCCGTACGGCATTAGAGTTTCTCCCATATGAAACTGCAGTTTCATACCTAGGGAACTGGAGTGCCAACGTGGGTTGGCACTGAATTAGTCATAGAGGTGTGAGCGCAGGCTATGGCAACGATAGATACGAAGAGAGGAGCCATCCGTCTAGGCGGGTAGCTCCTCTCGTCTGTTGAGGGTGACGCTCTGCTACGTCACAGCTGTTGGATTACTTGACTAGAGCGACAAACTCGGGTGTCTGGCTGAAGGCTGCAAACTCGAGGTCACG
This sequence comes from uncultured Porphyromonas sp., assembly GCA_900539765.1. Lineage (GTDB taxonomy): Bacteria > Bacteroidota > Bacteroidia > Bacteroidales > Porphyromonadaceae > Porphyromonas. The sequence goes on from UQDF01000026.1 coordinate 10,623, forward strand.
CTGTGCACGCAGTGCGTAGCTGCGATCCTGTGCAATAGCTGAGCGGAGGTTGCTGATGAGTCCCTGCAGATCGTTCGTGCGAGCTGCGACCACTGCCTTGAGGTAAGCCGTCTCGCCATTGGGCTGTGCGACAGCAGCGAGGGTGCGTGTAGCATCTGCGTACTGCCCCTGCATAATCTGAGCGATCGCTAGCGTGTTCGATGGCGTATTGCCAAAGGAGCGGATAGCGTCAGCATACTTACCCTCGTGCATCTGGAGGAGTCCGATGCCCTGAGCAGCCTCGGGTGCCTCTACGGCACTACCCATAAGGCGCTGAGCCTCTGCTAGGTCGCCACGGTTCAGTGCTAGGAGCGCTTCGTTCATATTAGAAGCAGCGTTCGGCTGGATCTTCTGCGCCTTTGCGAAGTAGCTGGCAGCCTGCTCGTAGTTGCCCTGAGCGAGGTAGAGCGTACCGATATTGTTGTACGCACGGTAGTCGTTGGGATAGAGCTGTGTAGCCTGCTGGTAAGCATTCATCTGATCCTGAGCATTGTCATAGAGCGTAGCGGTGTAGAGAATCTCCTCGATAGAGAGACGACCTGGGCGCTGAGCCATAAACATCTTGAGCTCGTCATCGCTCTTACCAATGATGCGTACGTTAGCATTGAGACGTGAGCGACGTAGCTCAGGGAGAATCTCATCAGCAAGCTGTGTGAAGACGTGCGAGAGGTTGCGTATCTCACGCTCACGATCCTCGGGATCGGGGTACATAGAGAGGACGCGTAGGACTAGCTCCTTGTCCTGTATGTTGCTCGCCTCAAGAAGCTTCTGGAAGCCGTCCCAGTCCTCAGCGGTGTAGTGTGCATTGACCTCAATCTGCTTATTGCCCAGCTGGCGTGTTACGGCACGAGAGGTGTTGCGCTCACGCTCTGCTGAGAGACGCTCGTTGAGATCCTGAGCGCCATCGGGAGAGGCATAAGCCTGGATCTCGATGTCGACCTCCTGGTTAGGCACCTGATAAGCGTTGTCGACGACATCTTGCCACTCCTTGACCTCACGCTTGTTAAGCTCAGCAGCACGTACCTCAGCACGGTTGATGAGGAACTTAAGGTCGGCTGTGTACTGCTCCTTAATGACTCTCTGGAATGCATCACGAGCCAGAGCAGGCGTGACATCGCTAATGCTAGCTAGGTCGGCAGTCATGATCGTACCACGAGCCACCTTGATAGCGGGGAGGTTGACCTTCTTACCCTTGATCGTAGCGGTAAAGGTGAGGTAAAGGTCACTCTGCTCCATACCGGGCTTGTACGCAAAGGCAAAAGGTAGGATCACGCTACCACCACGATCGTAAGAGATCGTCTGGTAGTTGTCTCGTACATTCTCACCCTGTATGGTGACAGTCTGATCCGTCACACTCATACCATTGTAGCGTAGCTCGGGAGTGATATGGACGATAGCACGCTTGTGGCACCACTTAGCCGGTAGCGTCAGGCGCACCTGACCAGGGATCTGCGTACCCACCAGTGTCAGGGGGTTAGGATCCACCTGAGCTGCTGAACTCGCTAGGGGCTTAAGCTTGCTAGCACACGAAGAGACCAAGACCGCTAGTAGTAGAGCGGTGGTGATCTTTAGTAAGTTTCGATAAGTCATAGTTGGATTTATATATAAAGGTAATTAGTTCGTTTGTGAGTCTGTGGGGGCTTTCTTGCCTTTGTCCCAAAGTCTGATGCGCCACACAATAGAGCCGATGAGCGCTAGCAGGATCAAGGCTAAAGCTGTAAAAGCTATGCTCTCGGTCACAGTTATGGAGCGTGGTGCAAAGGTAAGTGCGAGCTGGTAGTTGCCTGCGGGCAGTGAGACGGCTCGAAGCACGTAGTTAGCCCGCGCTATCGGGATCTCCTGGCCATCGATGGTGGCGTGCCAGCCGTGTGGGTAGTAAATGTCTGAGAGGATCGCTACGCCAGGCACCTCGGCCGATACGTCGTAGACCACCTGCCGTGGGGTGTACTTGGTAACGGTGATACTACGCTGAGCCGTGCTGTCGGGCAGCATCAGCGGTTGCGGTAGCTCCTCGCCAAAGCGGAGGTCAACGATACCGACGTGACGCAGGTCTGCCGTCGTGAGTGCCTCCATCTCCTCATTGGCATTATCCACCCAGCGAAGGCTGTCGACAAACCACGCTGCTCCGAAGGCGTCTGGATTGGTCACCGCCATCGGTGCTTGGGTCTCAGGGTTGGGTACGATGAAGTACTTCGTATTGAGCATGTCGTAGACCTGCTTATTGCCCGTGGAGAGCTGATAAGTGATCAGGTCTTGATAGCGCTGTAGCTTAGCAGCGTGATAACCGCCCACGCTGTGATGCCAGCGAGAGGTGGTGGCATCGTTAAAGCTATTGACCGTCTGATTGAAGACGCGATAGCCCAGGCTCTTGTCCTGAAGGATAGCCCGATCCGCCTCCGTCATAGGAGCTGCCTGTTGCTGCACCAGTTGCGAGGAGATGAAGTCGTCATCTGATAGATAGCGTTTGTCCACCTGCCATAGGTCTACGAGCGTCAGCCCGACGAGGATACAGCAGAGCCACGGCGCCTTGAGATACCCCTTGGCAAAAAACCATAGCGGCACCGCACTCAGCACGATAAAGAGCAAGCTGCGCCACACGTCCGCACGGAAGATACCCATGCGCATCGTCTCTAGCTGATCTTGTAGCATCAAGTAGCGAGGATCTTGTGTAGCTAGCTCGGCAAACATACCCTTCTCCTGCTGAGATAGGAAGCCAAAGAAGAGATCAGGCAGCAGAGCAAAGAGGAGCAACAGCAACACAGGCACTCCGCCTGCTATCCAGACGCTCTTGCTGCGTAGGAGCTGAGGCTCCTTGACGAGCTGCACGAGCGCTAGCACGGCTAGCGTCGGGATCGTTAGCTCGGCGATGACCAGGATCGAGGAGACCGCACGAAACTTATCGTACATCGGCATCCAGTCGATGAAGAGGTTGGTCAACGGCATAAAGTTTTTACCCCAGGCAAGCAATATCGATAATATCGTAGCGACAAGCAGTCCCCACTTGATCGGCCCCTTGACGATGACACAGCCGATGATGAAGAGGATGCAGACGAAAGCGCCCACATAGACCGGTCCCGAGGTAAAGGGTTGGTCACCCCAGTAAGCATTCATCTGCCCCAGCATCTGCTGGTACTCATAGGGAGCCTTGGCGAGTTGCTTAGCGTGCCCCTTGGCTAGAGGTTCGGTCGCACCGCCTTTTGTATTGGGGACAAGGAGCGTCCAAGTCTCACCGATGCCGTAGCTCCACTGCGTGATATACTCTTTCGAGAGTCCCTTACTATTGACCTCAGCGTCCGTTTGTTCGGGAGCATGTGGCGGTGCGATAGTCAGTTCACTGCCGCCACGCATCGTCTCCTGAGCGTACTGGTAAGTGTGGTAGAGGTTGGTCCCATTGACCGCAATGGCTAGGAGGCCAGCCAGGATGAGCACGCCCGTAGACTTGAGGAACTCCACAACCTGCCGCTCTCTAATCGCCTGCACCAAGAAGGTGATAACCAGGACCCCCATCAAGAGCGCAAAGTAGTAGGTCATCTGGACGTGGTTTGCCAAGAGCTGCAGCGCCATAAAGAAGGCAAAGAGCGCACCACCCCAGAGCCGCTCGCCACGGTAGCACCAGATGAGTCCAGCGATCGTGGGGGGGACGAAGCAGAGTGCGGTCAACTTCCAGATGTGTCCCGCCTGTATGAGGATGATGAAGTAGCTCGACAAGGCCCACATGACCGCTCCCAATACGGAGGGCAGAGGGTCCACCTTGAGCGAACGCATGAAGATATAAAAGCCCACGAGCAGCGCAAAGATCAGCCACGGATAAGTGCCCAGGATGCTCAGCGGTTTGCGTAGCGTCAGCACATCTTGCAGGTATTGCAGCGGCTTGGTCGAGGGATAAGAGGGACTGATCTGATACATTGGCATACCGCCAAAGAGCGAGTTCGTCCAGTAAGAGGTCTCGTCGCTAGCCTGCACGTCGGAGCCATTGCCCGAGACACCCGCCACGTCCGCCTGAAAGAGCGTCCGCCCCTCAAAGTGTGCCGGTGTAAAGTAACCAATGGCAACGATGAGAAAGAAGCCAAAGATGAGCAAGATGCGCTGCCAAGGAATCTGTTTCATAAGATAACTCAGAGATAGAGTGTGAGGATTAAGCTTTGCACCGCTTGACCCGCTGACTGAGGTAGCCGATGCCATAGCCCGAGAGCTGAACGAAAGAGGCTACGACAGCTCGCCAAGCGACCGCCACCGACTGCGTGCGGTAGAGTGCGTCTGCAAAGAGAGAGACAATAAAGAGCAAATGGTAGAGCCAGAACCAGGGGCACCACAAGGCAAGCAGTGTGACCACGAGCGTCGTCACCACAAAGAGCGAGGGAAGCAGGTAGGTCAAGCGCATCGACCCTGGGTGTCTCCGCGAGAGCTTCACACGAGCCCTGCCTGAGTGCCACACCTGTCGGTAAAACTTACGCAAGTCCACGCGCCGCTTGTGATAGAGCACCGCCTCCGGAAGAAGCACGACACGACTGCCCGCCTCGTAGAGACGCATGCTAAAGTCGATATCCTCACCATAGCGCATCGTCTCATCAAAGCCTCCGAGAGACTCAAAGAGAGCCTTGCGACAGCCCAGATTGAAGGTGCGTGGGTAGAACCGCTTCGTCAGCCGCTTGCGACCACCCCGTATGCCACCCGTCGTGAGGGGCGAAGTCATCGCATAGTTGATCGCACGCTGCCACATACCGAAGGAGCCATCCTGTAGCGATGGAGCCGCATCGGGACCACCCCACGCATCGCACCCGTCAGCAGCGATCGCCTGCGATACATTATATAGGTAGTCAGGCGGTAGCACCACGTCCGAGTCGAGGATGATGATCCAGTCGCCCGTAGCGTGGCGCACCCCTATGTTGCGCGCCCGAGAGGGGCCCCCATTAGGCACCACCTCATACTGTATGCTCATCAGATCACGATAGCGATCCACGACCGCAGCGCAAGGCACCGTGCTCCCATCCTCCACGATGACAACTTCGTAGGACGGCGGCGTCTGCTGCTGAGCGAGCGAGTGTAGTAGCTCCTCGACCTCGTCAGGGCGGTTGTAGACAGGGATAATGAGTGAGAGCATTAGGGACTATTCTAGTTCAAAGCTTCTTACAGCACCTTCCACTCGGCACCGCTCTTGGTATCTTGTATCTCAAAGCCTAGAGCGGTCAATTTGTCGCGTATCAGATCACTCGTCTCCCAGTCCTTGCTCGCCTTAGCCTTAGCACGAATCTCTAGGAGCAGGTCCATCGCTCCGGCGAAAGCTTCCTGCTGGCTACCGCTCAGATCAGAAGCCTCCGTAGCCGACTGCATACCGAGTATGTCGTGCAGGTAGAGAGCGTAGGCACAGCGCAGCTCCTCCAGTTGCTCGCTCGTGATCTGCTCGTGTCCGTCATGGATCGAGTTGATGAGACGAGCCGCATCAAAGAGCGCTGCAATCACCATCGGCGTATTGATATCGTCATTCATCGCCTCCTCGCAACGCTCCGCTAGATCGATCTTTGCGATCGTTGAGGTAGCTGAGGGCTGGAGCGACTGAAGCTTAGCATCAGCATCCATAAGACGCTGGTACCCTTTCTCCGCAGCTTGCAAAGCGCTATTGCTAAAGTCCACCGTGCCACGGTAATGCGCGCTCAAGACGAAGAAGCGAATGGTCATCGGAGCGTAAGCCTGCTCCAGAGCTGGGTGATCGCCCGTGAAGAACTCCTCGAGGGTGATGAAGTTGCCAGCGCTCTTCGCCATCTTCTTGCCGTCCACCGTGATCATATTATTGTGCATCCAGTACTTGACCATCGGCTCACCCTGCGAAGCAACCGCCTGTGCTATCTCGCACTCGTGATGCGGGAAGGTCAAGTCTAGCCCACCACCGTGGATATCGAAGTGCGCACCTAAGTACTTGCGCCCCATAGCGGTACACTCGCAGTGCCACCCCGGGAAGCCCTCACTCCAAGGCGAAGGCCACCGCATGATGTGGTTAGGCTGCGCCTTCTTCCAGAGGGCGAAGTCCAGCGGATTATGCTTCTCGTCTTGGCCGTCCAGCTCGCGCGTGTTGGAGATCATATCCTCCACATTGCGTCCGCTCAAGATGCCGTAAGGGTGATCAGCGTGGTACTTGAGTACGTCAAAGTAAACACTCCCCTGGCTCACATAAGCGTAGCCCGCATCGAGGATCTGCTGCACCAGCGCGATCTGCTCGATGATATGTCCCGAGGCAAGCGGCTCGATAGAGGGCGGCAACACATTGAGCAGGCGCAGACTATCGTGATAGCGTGTGAGGTAGTAGTAAGCCACCTCCATCGGCTCGAGCTGCTCGAGCTTAGCCTTCTTAGCTATCTTGTCCTCGCCATCATCTGCATCATGCTCTAGATGCCCCACGTCGGTCACATTGCGCACGTAGCGCACCTTGTATCCGAGATGCTTGAGGTAGCGGAAGAGTATGTCAAACGTAATGGCCGAGCGAGCATGTCCCAAATGTGGATCCCCGTAGACAGTTGGTCCGCATACATAGAGTCCCACATGCGGTGGTGCAATAGGTTCGAAAGGCACTTTAGCCCGCTCCAGAGTGTTGTAGATGTATAGTTGGCTCATAATTCTTTTTATAGTCCAAAGGTCATAGTATGTATAGTGCATACATACCAATGCTTTCGCAAAGATAAGGATTTTAGAGATACCCTAGATTGACGCATCTCTCGTAGATAACGACATCTCGGGAGACATAGCCTGTGCACTGGTTCCTATCAAAGCAAGACGTGTCCCCCCAAGCTATCTACAGCATCGTGTCCTGGTAGTAGTCGAGCGCCTCGGTGATGTCGAGGGGGGTGTTTTGTAGTTCGTGGATCTGACCTATGTCGGTGAGGGCAACGGTGGTGATAAGCTCTGCGTCGCTATTCTTCTTGTCGTGAAGCATCAGCTCCCTGAGCGCATCGTAGTCGCGACAGGTGATGGCGAGCGGACGGTATAGCTCCTGCACTACGGAGTGCAATTGGTGTAGCAGCTCTTTGGGGAAGCCAAGCTTGACGTGCGATAGATATAGTTCGGGAACTAGCCCCAGAGCGACCGCCTCGCCGTGCAGCAAAGGTGTGTCACTGTGCTGATGGCTCCACGCCTCAAAGGCGTGTCCGAAGGTGTGTCCTAGGTTGAGCTGGTGACGAATCCCTTGGTCCAAACGATCCTGCGCCACGATGTCGAGCTTGAACTGCACCGCTTCACGAATGAGTGGGGTGAGTTGCTCTAGGGAGAGCGGTTGCTCGGGCAGCACCTGCAGCAACCGACGCCACAGGTCGGGACTAACGAGCAGACCATACTTGATCAGCTCGCCACAGCCTGAGCATAGCTCCTTCTCTGGGAGGCTCTCCAGCCAAGCGGTGTCGCAGAGTGTCAGCGTGTCAGCTTCATTAGCAAAAGCTCCGAGCATGTTCTTGACACCCGCAAAGTTGATCCCGCACTTACCGCCCACAGCCGCATCTGCCATAGCGAGGAGCGTCGTGGGAAGTAGGACGAGCGAGACCCCCCGCATATAGATCTGAGCGAGGAAGCCAACGGCATCGCTCACGGCCCCACCGCCCAAAGCGATGAGTGTAGCCCCACGCGTGGCACCCTGCTCGAGGAGCCAGCGTGCCATCTCGGCAATGCCCTCTAGGCTCTTCGCCTCCTCAGGGTCACGGATCAGATAGCGGGGTAGCGCTGTTAGCTCGGGATAACCCTTCGCTATAAGCCCTTGGCTCAGGTGCCACACCCTCGCATCAGCCAGTAGGTAGTAGCTCTCGGGCTGTCGCTGGCGGAGCAACTCCCGCAGGTAGTCGCCCATCAGGTTGCCCACGAGTACCCTCGACTGGGTGGAGATGAAGGCTAGGGGTGGCATCTGGTCTAATGTGCTAGATCTGTGCGACGATATGGTCTATGGCAGCTTGTAGCCCCTCGGGGTTACGCCCGCCAGCCGTCGCAAAGTGAGGCTGACCGCCACCGCCGCCCTTGATAAGCGAGGCGACCTCCTTGATGAGCTTGCCTGCGTTGAGTCCCTTGTCTACCAGGTCTGGCGAGAGGATCACCGTGAGGGTACACTTACCCTCCTCGGCAGCACCGATGAGCGCTAGGTAAGAGCCTTGTAGTCGCTCGCGGATGGTACCAGCGACATCCTTAGCGACGTCGCTACTCATCGGCTTATGGACGGTGACGATGGTTGTCTCGCCACGCTTCGTCTGATCAGCCAGCGCCTGCAGCGCTATCTGCTCTGCCTGCGCCTTGGTGTACTGCTCGATAGCCTTACGCTGCTCGGCACTCTCGGTGATCAGTCGGTCTAGCGCCTTGAGCGGATCGGGTACATTGTTGAGCCTCTCGTTGAAGAGCTGCAACTGCTCCTCTAGATGGTGTACATACTCCTCCGCCTTGGGGCCTGTGACCGCCTCGATACGTCTGATGCCAGCCGCAATAGAGCCCTCGCTGATGATCTTGAAAAAGCCTATCTGGCCCGTGCTAGCCACGTGGGTACCACCGCATAGCTCGACCGAGTCGCCATACTTGATGACACGCACCTCATCGCCATACTTCTCGCCAAAGAGCGCCATAGCACCCATCTCCTTAGCCTGGGCAATAGGCACATTGCGCTGCTCATCACGAGGTCTGTCGGCACGGATCTCAGCATTGACCAGTCGCTCTACTTCGGCAATCTCTTCGGGAGTCACCTTCTTAAAGTGTGAGAAGTCAAAGCGTAGTAAGTCTGCCGACACGAGCGAACCCTTTTGCTCTACATGGGTGCCGAGCACGGCTCTCAGCGCATGGTGCATCAGGTGCGTCGCTGTATGGTTTGCCTCCGTGAGATGACGCAGCTCATCCCCTACACGAGCGATGAACGGCTGCTTAGGATCTGCGGGGAGGGTCGAGAGGATATGGACGGGAAGGTTGTTCTCCCGCTTGGTGTCTATGATCGGGTACTCGGTGCCGTCCTGAGCGATCAGCACACCCTTGTCCCCCACCTGACCACCCATCTCAGCGTAGAAGGGGGTCTCAGCCAGCACCACTTGATAGTAGCTGCGCTTCTTGTCGGCCACCTTGCGGTAGCGCAGGATATGCGTCTCTATCTGGAGCGTCTCGTAGCCTACGAAGGTGCTCTCGGTGGTCTCCTCGTCGAGGATCTCCCAGTCGGCAGCATCGATGGCGGCTGCCTGACGGGCACGGCTCTTCTGCTCCTGCATCAGTTTGTCAAAAGCGACATGATCGAGTGTCATACCACGCTCCGAGAGGATCAACTCCGTGAGGTCTAGTGGGAAGCCGTAGGTGTCGTATAGGACGAAAGCATCGGCACCCGAGAGGACCTTCTCATCTTGGGGCAGCTCTTGGATCTTGCTCTCTAGCAGCTTAAGTCCCTGAGCGAGGGTGCGTAGGAAGCTTTCCTCCTCCTCTTTGATCACCGAAGCGATCAGTTCGCGCTGCGCCACAATCTCGGGATAAGCCTCGCCCATCACCTCATTGAGCGTGGGTAGGAGCGTGTAGAGCATCGGTTCGTCGGCATGGAGGAAGGTGTAGGCGTAGCGTACGGCACGACGTAGTATACGACGGATCACGTAGCCCGCCTTGGCATTGCTCGGGAGCTGTCCGTCGGCAATGGCAAAAGCTATGGTACGGATATGGTCAGCGACGACACGCATGGCGATATCCACCTGCTCGTTCTGCCCATACTGCTCGCCACTGAGTGTCTCGATAGCACGTATCAGGGGGGTAAAGAGGTCGGTGTCGTAGTTGGACTTCTTGCCCTGCATAGCCATACAGAGGCGCTCGAAGCCCATACCGGTATCGATCACCTTGTGGGGTAGTGGCTCTAGATGGCCGTCCACCTTGCGGTCGTACTGCATGAAGACGAGATTCCAGATCTCGATGACCAGCGGATGATCCATATTGACTAGATCACGCCCGCAGATCTCTTGACGCTCCTCCTCGCTACGTAGGTCGATGTGTATCTCGGAGCAGGGGCCACAGGGACCAGTATCGCCCATCTCCCAGAAGTTGTCCTTGCGCGAGCCGTCGATGATACGATCCTCGGTGGTGTATTGCAGCCAGTAGCCTGCTGCCTCATCGTCACGGCTCAGTCCTTCCTCGGCACTGCCACCGAAGACGGTCACATAGAGTCGATCCTTAGGCAGTTGGAGACGCTCCGTGAGGAAGGTCCAGGCAAACTCGATCGCCTCACGCTTGAAGTAATCGCCAAAGGACCAGTTGCCCAGCATCTCAAACATAGTGTGGTGGTAGGTGTCGCGTCCTACCTCTTCGAGGTCGTTGTGCTTGCCGCTGACGCGGAGGCACTTTTGCGAGTCTGCTGCACGACGATATTGAGGCTCTTTATTGCCTAGGATGATGTCCTTAAATTGGTTCATCCCGGCATTGGTAAACATGAGCGTGGGGTCGTCCTTGATCACCATCGGTGCCGAAGGTACAATGCGGTGTCCGCGCTCCTCAAAGAAGTCGAGAAAGGCTTGTCGTATATCGTGTGCTGTCATCATAATCTATAGAGCATTCTATGCTAATACTTAATACGCTACAAAGATACGAAATTAGAGGTTAGAGATTAGAAATTAGAGGTTAGAAGTCTAGTTTCTAGTGGCACTAGTGTTCCTAGTGGCACTAGTAGCACTAGCCAACAGCCAATCGCTTTCCTCCGTGGCGATTCTCAAATCCCCACGTGGAAAAAGAATATTCTCCACGTAGGCGAGAAACGAAACTTCGGAGGAATCAAATGATATGTCCGAGGAAATGTTTCTCCCCTACGTGGAGAATAAAAATTAGCCACGTAGAGATTCGTAAACCTCCACGTGGCTATTCGATTTTTCTAGGGATGTATGGTGAGACGACTCCTACACGTCTTGTCGCTACTCGTGGCGCAGTAGGTAGTGGTGACCTTCGTCCTCGATGAGGTGCCACGTACCTGAGTAGTAGAGCGTGTGCGGTGGCTCGTCGTGATGCCAGGGCGTTAGCTCGATGCCTCGCTCACGATCGTGGTAAGTGAGTAGCACGGAGCGGAGCAACTCGCCACGATAGAGCAACTGTCGGAGAGCAATCCGATCACCAGGGTGTAAGATGATCTGTCGTGTCATTGGTCTGGTGCGATGCTTGTGCAACTTAGCGGTCTGTGAGTAGTCCTTAGCGAGCGATGATGCGCAGCTCCTGTAGTCTAAAGTGTAGTGACTGCGCACCCAAGTAGTCTGACGGTAGGCTGTAGATGGAGATAGAGATGGTATCCCCTACTGAGAAGCGCGGCACAGGGCGTGCGGGCTTTTTTTGTGGCTTACTCACGGGGAGATCGTCCACTACGCCACTCGTTAGATCCTTTTCTATGCTGTTTGTCGACTCCTTTGTGATACTATCCGTTAGATTACTTGATAGGCTATCTATGGAGTTTGCCAGCTCTTCTAGCTGTTGCTCAGGCTTCTCTTCCTTAGGCTCAGAATTTCTCCCTAGAGGAGATGACCCGAGGGTGAGCAGGAAAGCTCCTCCGATGGGTAGCCTCTGTGACACACTCTCCATAGCCAGGGGTGGCGGCGTAGCATCAAGTTGCTTGGAAATGGCGATGTAGGGCATCTGACCTTGTTCGGGTAGATGAGTGCCACTGACGAGTCCCTGTATCTCTACCTGCCGAATGGTATCAGGAAGATTGGGAATATCAGCAAGAGCCACCCGCCAGTGGTAGCTACTTCGCTCCTTATTGATGCGGATAGGATAGGTAGAGAGCGGTGTGACACGGCAAGAGAGCGAGTCTGGTAGGGGCGAGTAGAAGTTGCCCTCACCACCTTCTAGCCCTATACTGAAGAAGCCTGCCGTACGCTCCAAGATCTCGACCTCACGCTGTATGCTAGCAGAGGACTGAGCGATGATCTTCTGCAGTAGCTTTGCTTTCGATCCAGAAAGATAGTAGATGGTGCTATCTAAATCCTCTTGGGATACACCATGTGACTTAAGTATGGAGGCATAGACCGAGTCTTGCTGGTCGGAAGTGAGGTAGAGCGTCTGACCTACGCCTCGAGCTGTGTATAGCTCCGTGAGCAGCTGCTCGAGCTCGTCATTAGGTATGCGTTGCCACGAGCGTCTCTTACAGCCACTCCCGAGTAGGAGGAGCAGTACGCTTAGTAGCCCAAGCTTGAGCAGAGAGACCTTGACGCTGTAAGCCCGCATAACTAGTAAGGTCGCTTACTTAGCTCGCTGACTCGTAGGACGATGCTTGCCACGTAGGTAGAGCCAGAGACGATCGAGAGCCCGTGTCATGGTGCGTGGATAGAAGATGAGCAAAGCCAGCACACCTACGGTGATACAGCTGTCGGCGATGTTGAAGATAGGACTGAAGAAGGTATACGCCGATCCACCACCTATTGGAAACCACTCAGGCAGTACTGTCGTGAAGAGGGGGAAGTAGAGCATATCGACCACATGACCCTCAAACCACGGAGCATACCCCACGGCTCCAGCTGTCGTAGGGACAAACTGCGCTACTTGTCCGATGGAGGAGGTGAAGAGCTGTCCGTAGCAGAGGGAGTCGATGAGATTGCCAATGCCCCCCGCCAGCACCAATCCGATGATACAGCAGAAGCCCAGCGAGTAGTGGCGAGACTGCCTGACGAAGCGTGTGAGCCATATAGCCAGCCCCGTCATGGCTATGATGCGAAAGGCGGTCAAGAGGAGCTTGCTACCTAGTTCCACGCCATATGCCATGCCACGATTCTCCACAAAGTAGATGCGAAACCAGTCGAAGATGTGGTACTCCTGACCGATGTACATATGTGTCTTGATCCAGACCTTGACAACCTGATCGATGACTATGAGCAGGAGAATGAGCCCTGCGACAATCCAGTGGCGCTGGCTAGTACGAGTCATAAGGGAAAGCGACTGACTTACTTACGCTTGTCGCGATTGAGCTTAGCCTCAATGCTCTTGGTCGTATGAGGTACTGCACGGAGACGCTCCTTAGGTATGAGCTTGCCAGTGACGGAGCAGATGCCGTAAGTACCGTTTTGGATCCGTAGGAGAGCTGCTTCGAGCTTCTCGATGAAGTCCTGAAGACGCTGTGCCTGCGCATCATTCTCAAGACGAGCCTGCGTGATAGCACCCTCGTCTAGATCCTTGTAGGTGGGCGTCGTATCGCTGATGTCGTTAGCGTTTTCCGCACGGAGCATGTTGAGATCCTCACGTGCCTGAGCGATCTTCTTCTCAATGAGTATGCGAAACTCCTCCAGCTCCTCGGGATTGTATCGTTTCTTGCTGCTATCTTCCATACTATTTGTGAATCTATTAGTGCGCTGTAGACGAAGTTCTTTTTGGTGAAAAAGCTTATCGCCTACAGACGCTGAGAATTGTATTTATACTTTGCTGATTTGTACCGCTATCAAGGCGCCATCTAGATCGATCTCCTCGGCATCGCTGAGTACCTCGGAGTAGTCAATCGTGTCGGCCTGCACTTGCGTCTGGATATACTCCTGATGAGTGCGCAGTGCCTGAGCAACCTCTTCGGGCGCCATCACGAGGAGTTCGATATGATCGTTGACCTCGTAGCCAGACTGCTTGCGGAGGTTCTGTATGCGGTTGACAAACTCACGCGCTGTACCCTCAGCGATCAGCTCGGGTGTGAGCGTGATGTCTAGAGCGACCGTATGACGACCCTCGTTGGCGACCGTCCAGCCAGGTATATCCTGAGCAATGATCTGTACATCCTTGAGATCGACCACGATAGGCTGATCACCGACCGTTAAGGTAAGCTGCTCCGTCTGCTCTAGCTCATTGATCTGCTCTGGTGTGAGCGCATTAATCTGAGCTGCGAGCGCTTTCATATTCTTGCCCACCTTAGGCCCTAGAGCCTTGAAGTCGGGCTTGACCGTGCGTACCCAGATGGAGTCGGAGGGATCGACGAAACGGATCTCCTTCACATTGACCTCGCTGAGCAATAGGTCATGTACCTGCTCCATGTGTACCTTGTCGGCGGGGTCATTGACAGGTAGCATGATCGCGCTGAGCGGTTGGCGTACCTTGATATTGACCTTGCGACGTAGTGAGAGGACTAGCGTCGAGTAGATCTGAGCCAGCTCCATACTGCGCTCTAGGTCTAGGTCTATCTGAGCTTCGTCTGCTACGGGGTAGTCGGTGAGGTGTACCGATGCTGCGTCATCATGCAGGTCTCGGTAGAGTCTATCTGCGTAGAAAGGTGCAATCGGTGCCATCAGCTGAGCTACCACCGAGAGACACTGGTAGAGCGTCTGATAGGCACTCAGCTTGTCGTCGGTCATAGAGCCTGCCCAGAAGCGCTTGCGCGAGAGACGCACATACCAGTTGCTCAGATGCTCTGTGACAAAGTTTTCGATAGCACGTCCCGCAGGCGTAGGGTCGTAGCTTGCCAGCTTGCCGTCTACCTCCTTGATGAGCGAGTTGAGACGCGAGAGGATCCAGCGGTCGATCTCAGGACGATCCGCATAGGGGATCTGAGCAACGGAAGGATCGAAGCCGTCCAAGTTGCCATAGAGTGCGAAGAACTGGTAGGTGTTGTAGAGCGTGCCGAAGTATTTGCGGCTCACCTCCTCAACCCCCTTCGGGTCGAAGCGGATGTTTTCCCACGGATTGGCATTGGTGATCATATACCAGCGTAGCGGGTCTGAGCCGTACTGCTGAATGATACCAAAGGGGTCGACCGCATTGCCTAGACGCTTGCTCATCTTGTTGCCATCCTTGTCGAGGACGAGTCCGTTGACGAGGACATTTCTAAAGGCTATGCTCCCCTGGGTCATCGTAGCGATAGCGTGAAGCGTGAAGAACCAACCACGTGTCTGATCTACGCCCTCAGCGATGAAGTCGGCGGGGAAGACCTGGCCACTCTCGACCTCCTCACGATGCTCGAAGGGGTAGTGTACCTGCGCAAAGGGCATAGCACCCGAGTCAAACCATACGTCGATCAAGTCGCTCTCACGATGCATCGGATGCTTGCCGTCCTGAGTCACGAGTGTGATCTCATCGACGTAGGGACGATGCAGGTCTATCTTGTCATAGTTCTCCTCGCTGTAGTCGCCAAGGGTAAAGCCTGCTAGCGGATTGGCCGACATGACACCAGCCTGTACAGCGCGCTCGCACTCCTTGTATAGCTCCTCGACAGATCCGATACAGATCTCCTCATCGCCATCCTCGGTGCGCCAGATAGGTAAAGGAGTACCCCAGTAGCGACTACGGGAGAGGTTCCAGTCCTGAAGATTCTCGAGCCACTTGCCGAAGCGTCCTACACCGATAGCTGCGGGATGCCAGTCGATCGTCTCGTTGAGACGCATCATCTCCTCACGGCACGCAGTAGAGCGTATGAACCAGCTGTCTAGCGGGTAGTAGAGGATCGGCTTATCGGTGCGCCAGCAGTGGGGGTAGTTGTGGGTATGCTTCTCGACCTTGAAGACGCGGTTCTCATGCTTGAGCATGACGCAGATCTCTACGTCTAGCGTCTCCTTGTCTGGAGTGTCCTTGGGGTCGTAATCCTTCTTGACATAGCGCCCCGCGTAGGTGTCGTAGAGCGGTACATTCACCGACTCCTTGAGGAACTGATGATCCAGCGCCTCGATCTTGTAGAAGCGGCCCTTCAGGTCGACCATCGGGCGCTGCTGCCCCTTATTGTCGATCATCAGAAGAGGAGGGATGCCGGCCGCCTTGGCGACACGCTCATCGTCTGCACCGAAGGTCGGTGCGATGTGTACGATACCAGTACCATCCTCGGTGCTGACATAGTCACCAGGGATGACACGAAAGGCACCCTCGCCAGGATTGACCCACGGGATGAGCTGCTCGTAGTGGATTCCGACGAGATCGCTACCCTTGCAAGTTGAGATGCGGTGCCAGGGAGCTTTCTTGTGAGCCTCCTTGTCCCACGTCTCAGGCAGCTCGCTCACCTCGTCCTCAGCATCGAAGTAGCTATTTAGAAGCGCCGTAGCGAGTACTACCGTGATCGGCATAGCGCTGTAGGGGTTGAACGTCTCCACGGCACAGTACTCGATCGAGGGTCCCACGCAGAGCGCCGTGTTCGATGGGAGCGTCCAAGGCGTAGTGGTCCAAGCTAGGAAGAAGCTCTCGCCACGTCCACGGAGAGACTCAGGGGCATCAATGATGCGAAACTGTGCGGTACAGACCGTATCCTTGACATCACGATAGCAACCTGGTTGGTTCAGCTCGTGCGAGCTTAGTCCCGTACCAGCTGCGGGGCTGTAGGGCTGTATGGATAGACCTTTGTATAGTAACCCCTTCTTGTATAGCTCCTTGAGAAGGTACCAGAGCGTCTCGATATACTTATTCTTGTAGGTTACGTAGGGGTGCTCCATATCGACCCAGTAACCCATCTTGTTGGTCAGCGACTCCCACTCAGCGGTGTACTTCATCACCTCCTTACGACAAGTCTGGTTGTACTCAGCGACAGAGATCGTCTTACCGATCGCATCCTTGGTGATGCCGAGCTTCTTCTCGACCCCTAGCTCTACGGGCAGACCGTGTGTGTCCCAGCCAGCGCGACGATCCACACGATATCCGTGCATCGTCTTGTAGCGACAGATGATATCCTTGATAGAGCGCGCTATGACGTGGTGAATGCCAGGCATCCCGTTGGCAGAGGGAGGACCCTCGTAGAAGGTAAAGAGCGGCGCATCCTCACGCTGATGTAGCGAGCGGTGGAAGAGCTGCTCCTCGTCCCACAGAGCGAGCATCTCTTGGTTGATCTGTGCAAAGTCAGCAGACTGGTATTCCTTAAAGGGTTTCTTCATTGGAGCTTTCGTATAAGATATGTCCACAAAGGTACAGAATCTTGTTCAAATAGGACTAACAAAAAGAGAGGCTGTCGCAATCGCAACAGTCTCTCTTTCTTTGAGTGCGAACCGTAGCCTGTACGGTCTATAGTTTAGTAGTCAATCTCATCGGGGCCGTCGAAGGGTACGAAAGCCATACCAGCACCCTTCATAGTAAATCCGTTGACCTTGATATTACTCCAAGTCTCAAAGGTGAACTTGTTTCCCTTTGCTTCATTGTCGTATACTTGGCGACCATTGTCTCCCTTGCGAGAGGTGTATCCATCCTTCTTGATCATATCGATGAAGTACTGGTAGGGATTGATAGCGTCTCCGTTTACTTGGTAGATGTAGTCGTTGGGGATTGCGATAGATGTAGCCTTGATGAGCTTCCCATCCTTAAAGTCATAGAGGCGGATGAATAGCTCGGTAAACTCATCTGTCTCCGTCTTTTTGGAGTATTGGTAGCGCTGGATCGCGCCATCGCCTACGGTAGACTCCTTGGGCCCCTTGAACCCCGCTTGCGCTTCAAAGGCCTTCACCTCATCAGGAGAGGCTTGCCAGTTTAGCATCGGGTACGGGACGCTAGTCAATTTAGGTGTCTTCATAGCGAAGACTAGAGCTGTAGGCATTGTGTTGCCATCGCCTAGGTCTATGGGCTCCACAACGGAGTAGACGACCGTCTGCTTGTACTTACTAGAGGTAAAGTACTGCATAGAGTTTTGAGGTTCACCTGTAGGCTCGAACCCATTCTCCTTCATAAAGGCATAGAAGCTAGGGCTGGTCAGCACCTCAGAGGACATATCCACCTGTACATACATACCGACGATGTAGGAGATGGTGGGTTGTAGCTTATTGCCCGTACTATAGACGTAGAGGTCGAAAGAGGGATCGTAAGACACCTGCTTGCTACCACGAGCAGATTCGAAAGCTCGTATCCCGTCACCTCCGTCCCACCATCTGAGGTAGGGCAAGATGTAGGTGCTATCTTCGCCTGGCGTGGGAGTGGGAGTTGGAGTCGGAGTGGGGGGTGGGGTCGGCTCGATGTCAGGACATTCTGACTGGCAGGCATTAAGTCCTAGGAGGATAGCAACAAGAGCTAGAGTAGAAAGAATCTTTTTCATAGCTGTAGTGTGTTTAAGTGTATTACTATATAGGAAGCCTTAGGACGCAGATCATCACTGACGAGACTTCCTTTCGTAGATTCAACTATCAAATGCAACTGAATTGGTTTCGTCGAGCTTTTGATAAA
>UQDF01000027.1 GCA_900539765.1 uncultured Porphyromonas sp.
AGTACCATCTCAGTAACACCTTCCCAACTGTGTACTTTTTTCAGGAAGAGGACAAGGTTAGAAACCTAATCGATAGACGTCTTGTCGTTCGAGGACATCTTCGATGATCACGCACAATATTCACGTGGAGAATTGCAATTCTCCACGTGGAAAAGAAAAATTCTCCACGTGGGCGAGAAATGAAACTTCGGAAGAATCAAATGATAAGTCCGAAGAATTTTTTCGCGCCTACGTAGAAAATAAAAAATAGCCACGTGGAGATTTGAGAATTTCCACGTGGCTATCGTTCTAAAGCCCTTCAAATATAAAGTGTATGGCCCGATGTAGGACTACACGTTGTGATGTATGGTTGACTTATGATGAGATTTGCGAGATCGAGGGGAATAGCAGGAAGTGTGTATTACGGGGCATTTTTAGTAAGTTTGTCACAGCTAAGAAACAATCCACTCAATTATAATATGACGCAGGAAGTAACTTTTGGCAAGCCCAGCGAGGTGAGAGACTACACGCTAGAGGTGTGCACAGCAAGCATGCGAAGTGTGCAGGCCGCTGTGGCGGGAGGTGCTAAGCGCATAGAGCTATGCTCTGCACTATCCGTGGGGGGACTGACACCTTCCCTGGGACTTCTGAGAGAGGTACGTACCCTCTATCCCAAGCTTCGCATCCATGTTTTGATCCGCCCGCGAGAGGGAGACTTCGTCTACTCCGAGGAGGAGCTACGCGTCATGGAGCGAGACATCGAGGCAGCACTACTCTACGCTGATGCTATCGTGAGTGGCGCTATGACCCCCGCTGGCACTGTCGATGAGGTCGCTACGAGACGTCTCTTGGAGCGGTCTCAGGGAGTCTCCTTTACGTTTCACAGGGCATTTGATCAGTCGCAGAATCCGCTAAAGGCGCTGGAGACGATACAATCATTGGGCTGCGCACGTATTCTCACTTCTGGTACTCGGGAGACTGCGGAGTCAGGCATACCGATCATTCGTCAGCTCGTCGAGCGAGCTGCGGGAGCGATTACGATACTCCCTGGGGGCGGTGTGACGGCAAGCAATATCAAGCGCATACTCAACGAGACGGGCGCTCAGGAGATACATGGCTCGGCCTCTATACGTCTACCAGACGGCAGGCAGGAGACCGACGCAGATATCGTTCGCGACTTCCTAAAGGCTATTCACTAAACACTTATCTTTGCACAGCAAATACAACTCTCTATCTAAATCTTATGACACGAAAAGCTCTCCTTTACCTCATCACAGTGATGCTCCTAAGCGGATCACTAGCTCTAGCGCAAACGAAGCCCGCCGCTACCCCAACGAGTAGCGATCAGGTCGAGCAGTACCTAGACTTCCTCTATCAATACTTACCCCTACCCGACCAGTGTGACTATAGCAGAGCCTTTTACGAGCACAATGTGCGACTCTCACTACAGACTCGCCAGGAGATGCCGTGGGGCAAGCGGGTACCCGAACGAGAGTTCAGACACTTCGTCCTACCGATTAGGGTCAATAATGAGAACCTAGACAATAGCCGAGAGGTCTTCTACAAGGAGCTCAAAGATCGTGTCAGTGGCATGCCTATGTACGACGCTGTGCTGGAGGTCAATCACTGGTGCCACGAGAAGGTCACCTACCGTCCCACAGATGCCCGCACCAGTAGCCCGCTAGCGACGGTGCGTACAGCCTACGGACGGTGTGGCGAGGAGAGCACACTGCTCGTCGCAGCGCTCCGCTCTGTGGGTATCCCCGCCAGGCAGGTCTACACGCCCCGTTGGGCTCATACGGACGATAACCATGCGTGGGTCGAGGCGTGGGTCGATGGCCAGTGGTACTTCTTAGGCGCTTGCGAGCCTGAGCCTGTACTCAACCTCGGGTGGTTCAACGAGAGTGCTTCGCGCGGTATGCTTATGCACACCAAAGTGTTTGGAGCGTACGACGGCCCCGAAGAGGTGATCCGCCAGACGCCCTTCTTCACCGAGATCAATGTGATCGACCACTACGCCCCTAGCTCCGATCTCACCATCGAGGTGAAGACGCCCGCTGGCGAGCCTGTAGCCAATGCCCGCGTAGACTTCAAGCTGTACAACTATGCAGAGTACTTCACCGTAGCTTCTAAAGTTACCGATGCCTTGGGAAGAGCCAAGCTGACAGCTGGGCGCGGAGATATGATGGTATGGGTCGAAAAAGGCGGAGACATAGCATTGAAGAAAGTCTCCTTTGGTGCCAAGCCCGTAGAGACCGTGATCCTATCGTCCGAGAGCCTGCCGAAGGTTCTCGACGAAACCCTCACACCGCCTAGCATATCAGGCTCTCTGCCTCAAGTATCCGAAGAGATGCGACGCATCAACAACGAGCGTCTAGCTTACGAGGATAGCATCAGACAAGCCTACGAGGCAACGATGGTCGATGAGTCACGAGGCAATCACGCCACCATTCAGCAGTTTATAGAGCAAGCGGACAACAAAGAGATGGCCCAGAAGCTCCTCTCCGTCCTAACAAAAAAGGATCTGCGAGACATCTCTCTAGAGGTCTTACAAGACAGTGAGACCTCCGAGACCAATCAGTCGGAGATCTACTGCAAGTACGTCCTCAATCCCCGTGTAGAGCTAGAGTGGCTCACACCATACAAGCACTTCCTCCGTGAGCAGCTAGCAGCCCTTCGCTCACCACAAGAGCTGATCGACTGGACGCTCGCCAACGTTAAGCTAGTAACGGACCAGAATCCGCAGCGCCTGAGGGTGCAGCCCATGAGCGTCTACCGCGAGCGACAGACCGATGAACTAGGCAGAGACATCTTCTTCGTAGCGGCAGCCCGTAGTCTCGGATGGCCCGCACGCATCAACGAGATCAATGGCAAGCTACAGTATTACACAGACGATCACTGGGTCGACGTCCTCTGGCACGACCAAGCTAGCCCCATAGCCACCGCCCCTCAGGGCACACTCCAATTAAGCTATACCCCCTCGAAGTATATCAGCGATCCTAAGTACTATGCGCACTTCACCATTAGTCGCATCGTCGATGGCAAGACCTCGTTGCTGACCTTCGACGAGGAGGCGACCTGGAGTCGTGACTTTGCCCAGGGCATCACCCTAGACGAGGGGCGCTATCTACTGACCACTGGCACACGTATGGCCAGCGGTGCCGTGCTCACGCATAGCGAGGTCTTTGAGATCAACCGTGGGGAGACCACTACCTTACAGCTCACCATGCGAGAGAGCAATGAGGGGGTACAGGTCATCGGCAGCTTTAATGCGGAGAACCTCTACTACGACCTCGCCACACAGACCACCAAGAGCCTCATCTCGACCACCGGACGTGGCTACTACATCTTAGGCTTGATCGCTCCAAATCACGAGCCGAGCAATCATACGCTACGAGACATCGCCATCTACAAGTCCGCTCTCGAGGAGTGGGGCCAGTCGGTCGTACTACTCTTTGAGAGCCAAGATGCCGCCACACGATTTGTCGATGAGGGCTTCGACCTACCCGCTCAGGTTGTCTGGGGCATCGACTCAGAGGGCGCTATACTCAAGGAGATCCGCGAAGAGATGAAGCTCACCTCCAGTTCGCTCCCCATCTTCCTCATCTGCGACACATTCAATCGAGTCGTCTACATCCAGCAGGGCTACACCATCAATATCGGTGAGCATCTCGTGAAGGTACTCAAGCAATTGTAGTCGCGCCGTGCACGAGTAGCGATTTGTAAGAACGCACGGCTCGTGCGTTCTTACACCTCGTTACACGTATCGCTTTGCTTCCTCCGACAAATAGCGACCCGTAATGTCGCGGCTCGTGAGCTTTGCCCTATCTAGGCTAGCCCACTAGTTGTAAATGTGAGCTAAGTTGTCTATATTTGCACGCTCGTAGGAGACTACCTATTGGGACAAGTCGGCCGAGGTGTGCAATAATCTAGCGACACTGCCGTTCTCTCCGATAGGATACTCCTTAATTATATAACCACTGATATAGATTGACTATGTACTGGACGTTAGAATTGGCCTCAAAGCTGGAGGATGCTCCCTGGCCTGCTACCAAAGATGAGCTCATCGACTATGCTCAGCGCTCAGGTGCGCCCATCGAAGTGATCGAAAACCTTGAGGAGATCGAGGACGAGGGCGAGGAGTATGAGACCATCGAGGATATATGGCCAGACTACCCTAGCAAGGAGGACTTCTTCTTCAACGAGGAGGAGTACTAGCCCGCTGCTCTAGAGATACAAGACACTGACTCATAATCAGGACTCTCTGCATAGCTATTAGCTTATGACTACACGCCACCTAGGATGATACAGATGCGCCCACTTCGAATCTGCGCTATACGGCTTGCGCCAGATGAGCACCAGTCGGAGGGGAGCGTATGCGCTACGGAGAGGTGGAGACGCAAGTCTTTTGGGAGACTTCTGCTATGTCTGCTCATCATGACCTGTTGGCTCCCGATGCGTTCGCTGGCACAGGTGGATCCGCTCTTCTCGGACTACCGACGGCTACAGAACTACTACAACCCGGCAGCTATCGGTCTGCAGAAAGATCTGCTCCTGACGGCCGCCTATCATCAGCAGTGGATCGGTATAGAGGGAGCTCCTGCCAACCTTTTTGTCTCGGCTCATACGGAGCAGCGGTGGGGCAAGAGCTACCATGGTGTGGGGCTGGTGGTCGTGGCGCAGCGTGCTGGACTCTTTACCCGTACAGAGGCGCAGGCGGAGTATGCCTTTCAGCTTAGGTGGAAGGGAGACAAGATCCTCTCCATCGGCACGGGGCTGGGCATGATCAACCTTCTATACGACGGCACCAAGGCACACATACCAGATGGAGGGGCTATGACGCCAAACGATCCTTCGCTGCCACAGACGCCCGTGTCGGGACGCAACTTTGACCTCTCTGCGGGAGTCTTGTGGCACACGCCTCGCTACTTCATCGGTGTCTCGGGGCGTCACCTCACGGTGCCGCGCATCACCCTCGATAGGCTTTACTATCAGAAGGTGCCGATACATATCAATGCGGTCTGTGGGTACAATATTACACCACCGGGTGCGTTATTATCGTGGCACCCCTCACTATTTGCCTCGACAAACTTGACGTCGTGGCGGGTGGATGTCAACCTAGATGTGCGCCTTGCGCAGCGATGGGAGGCTGGTCTGATGTACCGACCTTTGCAAGCTGCGGGGCTACGGCTGGGAGCACTCTTTGGCAAGTGTCACGTGGGCTATCTCTTTGAGATGCCTACGAGTCAGCTGGCGAGAGGCAACTGGGGCAGTCACGAGCTAGTGGTCACCTATGCGCTCCCGATGTCTAGACACAAGAAAGGGACCAACAGCTACAAGAGCATCCGACTCCTCTAGCCCGTGTGTCTCTTTATTAAATAGAACTCTGAAACAACTTAGAAGCTATGAAAGAAGCTTTGCCTACATACTGCAGTCCGTCCGAGAGCGCGCATGACGCCCGTTCCGTACAAAGGCTTAGGACTAGAATCAGAGCGGGAGCCTTGCCCCTACTAGGTGCTTTGGCACTACTCTTACTCTTCATCTCCGTGCTGAGCATGGTGGGTTGCGCTCCCAAGCGTGGCTCTGGCGTGAGTGCCGAGCTAGTAGGCGTGGAACTCGCCTCGTGGAGTGAGCCTGCCCCCTATGGCATGGTGCAGATACCGCAAGGACACATCGTGCTGGGCGAGCGTGAGGCGGACACCGTATGGGGACTACCCGCAGAGTACCGGGCGATCTCGGTAGATGCTTTCTGGATGGATCAGACGGAGGTTACTAATGCACAGTGGCGACAGTTCGTCTACTATGTGCGCGACTCGATCGTTCGCGAGCGTCTTGCTGACCCACTATACGGAGGTAACCCGCTTTACAAGATTACCACGGATAAGTATGGCGATCCAGTCAAGCCCTACCTCGACTGGTCTCAGCCAATGCCCAATCCTAAGCGTGCGCTAGAGCAGGAGCTAGAGGCGATGGAGAGCGTCTACTACACGAACCCCGTGACGGGCGAGCGCAAACTCGATCCTAAGCAGATGCTCTACAAATATGAGGTCTACGACTACCACGCAGCAGCGCTCTACCGCAACAACCTGCAGCAGGAGGTGCGCGCTAGCAAGGGCGTTCAGGAGCCAGTGATGATCTCTAAGGACACGGCTTATGTCAACGACCGTGGCGAGATAATTCGTGAGACGATCACGCGTCAGCTCACTAGTGAGTACGACTTCCTCAACACCTACATCGTAGCGATCTACCCCGACGAGACGGTCTGGGTCAACGACTACCCCAACTCTAAGAATGAGATCTACACCCGCACTTATTTCAACCACCCTCGCTACGACAACCACCCCGTGGTGGGTATCTCGTGGGAGCAAGCGACCGCTTTTTGCCACTGGCGCACGGACAACTATCGCAAGGGTCTGAACCTCCCCGAGGGAGCGATCGTGCCTGAGTTTAGACTGCCCACCGAGGCGGAGTGGGAGTACGCAGCGCGTGCTGGAAGGACCAACACGAAGTTTCCATGGAATAGTGAAGACCTAGACTCGGAGGATGTCTGCTTCCTGGCAAACTTCAAGCCCTTCGAAGGAGACTACGCAGCCGACGGACAGGTGATCACGTCTCAGGTAAGTACTTTCTCGCCCAATGACTACGGGCTCTACGATATGGCGGGCAACGTGGCGGAGTGGACCAGCTCGAGCTACTTCGTCTCAAGCTACGAGATGATGGACGATGTCAATCCGCAGATGCACTACAACGCTGCTCGCGAAGATAACACGATGCTACGGCGTAAGGTAGCCAAGGGAGGATCGTGGAAGGACGTCCTCCGCTTCATCAGATCCACACGACGCATCTACGCACCACAAGATGAGGCGCACTCGTACATTGGCTTCCGCTGTGTACGTAGCATCATCAACAACTCCAAATAAGCAACGCAACAATAGCCCCTAACGACGGCTTAACCCTTCAGACAGATCGACTCATGGCAAAGAAATATAGACGCTACAAGAATGGACTGGAGATGTATCTCTCCAGCAAGAAAGGGCGCAGAGTGCTCAACTTCGCATACAGCTGGGGTGCCGCTGTGGTGATCCTCGGAGCTCTCTTTAAGTTGCTCCACTTCCCCTTCGGCAATGAGATGCTTTTCATCGGTATGATCACCGAGTTCTTCGTCTTCTTCATCTCAGGCTTTGAGCAGCCTGAGGAGCACTACCAGTGGGAGCAGGTTTTCCCCGAGCTAGACTCTAAGAACCCGATGGACAAGCAGGAGATGGAGGCTCGCCGACAGTACCTCCTCCGCAAAGCTCAGGAGGCAGCTACAGCACCGGCACCCACTTACGCCTATCCTGAGGGTGAGCATCACGAGCCGACGAGAGCTTACGCTGCACAGCCTCAAGCTCAGGCAGGTTATGTTGCTCCTGAGGGTAGCTACGGTGCGTCAGCTTCGGAGGTTCAGGTGGAGCGTCTCTCCTCAGCCATTGATCAGCTAGCCAATGCGGCTTCGCAGCTCAGCCGACTGGGCGAGCTGTCTCAGCAGATGACCGATCAGTGGGTCGCTATGCAGCAAGACGGTCGCACCCTCGGTGAGAGTGCCGTCGAGTATCAGACGCAGATGGATACCACTTCACAGCATCTGGCCCGTCTCAACCAGATCTACGAGTCGCAGCTAGCAAGCATCACAGGACAGGTCGCTACCATCGACCAGATCAACCAAGGACTGGAGCATATTAAGAATATGTACCAAGACTCCGCCATCGACAGTACCACCTTCCGCACGCAAAATGAGCGCTTGACGATGCAGCTCTCTGAGCTGAACCGTGTCTACGCTCGCATCCTAGAGGCGCTGACAGTCAATATGGGAGCCCCTGGCATGGCTGGTCGTCCTTATCAGGGTGGCTACGAGCCTAGCTACTACGCTCCTCGGCAGGAGTACCCCTCGGCACGTCCCGACTACTACGCTTCACAGCCCTATCAAGCACCACGCAATGCGGGCGCACCACAAGAGCCACAAGAGTAGAGTGCTTTTCTCACCTCATCTACTCGATAGCTATTCATCTAACACAATCTAGGCATTATGGCAGCAGGAAGCAGTGGCAACCGCAATAGGCAGAAGATGATCAATCTGATGTATCTCGTCTTCATTGCGATGGTAGCACTCAATGTCTCCTCAGAGGTGCTCTCGGGCTTTGTCCTCGTGGAGCGCAGTCTGACGCACACCATCGAGGGGGCACAGCAGAGCAATGACAATATCATGAAGGGGCTCTCGACTGCTTATGCCAAAAACCCTAGCAAAGCGGAGCCCTGGTATCGCAAAGGACTCGCGCTCACCGCCTATGCCGACTCACTCTACAACGAGATAGACCAGCTGCGCCTCCTCATAGCACAAGAGGCAGACGGTAAGGATGCCAATCCCAACGATGTGGCACGCAAGGACGATATGAATGCCCCCACGACCGTCATGCTCAACCCGCTCACACGGCGAGGCGCTAAACTGCGCGAGTCGATCGAAGCATTCCGCACGTACACCACGCAGATGGTTCGTAGCGACAGTCGTCGTGAGCATATCTCAGAGATGCTCAGCACGGAGGGCGCAGGCGGACTGAGCTGGGAGCAGCAGATCTTTGAAAACATCCCCACCATCGCCTCACTCACGATGCTCACGAAGCTACAGAGCGACATACGCTCCGTCGAGGGAGACGTGCTGAGTGACCTTGTCCAGAATATCGACAGTGGCGACCTCCGCGTCAATAAGATTGCTGCGCAAGTGATCCCACGCAGTCAGCTCGTCATGCAGGGCAGCCAGTACGAGGCGAGCATCGTCCTCTCCAGCTACGACTCGACACGCATTCCCAAGATCGTGGTCAATGGCACCACCCTCCCCGAGAGCGCTGAGGGCATCTATCGTGTTACGGCAACCAAAGCCGGCACCTTCCCCATCTCGGGCTATATCGAGACGGAGCTACCCGATGGCACCGCTGTCAAGCAGCCATTCCAGTCGGAGTACTACGTCACCGAGCCTTTTGCGACGGTCGCTCCTACGCTGATGAACGTCCTCTATGCGGGCATCAACAACCCGATCAGCATCGCCGTGCCTGGAGTCCCCTCGCAAAACGTGACCGCCACGATGACCAACGGTACGCTCACCCGCAATGGCAACAGCTGGATAGCTAAGCCCGCTAAGATAGGTACTCCCGCCGTCATCACCGTTATGGCCAAGCAGGCGGACGGACGAACCACCAAGATGGCCGAGACCTCCCTACGGGTACGAGCACTCCCCGACCCGCTACCTTATATACAGTACACCGATGCCAATGGAGCGACCAAGCGCTTTAAGGGCGGACGTATCGCCAAGCGCGACCTCCTCACCGCCAATGGTATCGGAGCAGCTATCGATGATGATCTGCTAGACGTACCCTACCAAGTGGTACGCTTCCAGCTCCTCTTCTTTGACTCTGTCGGTGGCGTTATCCCTGAGGTGTCCAACGGCCCCACCTTCTCCACAAGACAGCTAGACAAGATCCGCAATATGGCAAAGGGTAAACGCTTCTTCGTAAGCGAAGTGATCGCTCGTGGTCCCGACGGCATCGAGCGACAGATCCCAGCCATCGAAGTAATCGTACGATAGTCTTCACAGCTTTAAGAATAGCCCCATCCCACTATACTATGCAACGCATTCAGTCTCTACTCATAGTACTCCTTGCCCTCACGCTCACATTGACCGCTGAGGCGCAAAACTTCGACCCGCTCTCCACCACCGCAGTCGACTCGACACAAGTCGCCACAGAGCTGCCACGTCGGCGCTCCACGGCACGTCAGCGACGCGCTCAGCGAGAGCAGGAGCAGGAGACACAAGCCAATGGCATCTCTATGCGCGCCAAGAACTACGCTGACCAGCAGGTCAAGGATACCGAGACAGCCCCTTGGCGCCGAGTCGTCTACCGACAACTCTCGATAGACAGCCTTGCCAATGCGCCAATCTTTCGTCCTGTACGTCCATCGGGACAGTTGCAGAGTCTCTTTTCGCTCCTCTTCAACCGCTTCAACGAGGGAAGCATCACCGTCTATGAGTACGAAGACCTAGGTTACGAGAACCTAACTCCAGAGCGACAGCTACGCTTCGAGGACTTCCTCGACCGCTTTGGCATCGTATATGACAAAGACCCGAGCCAGACAGGCAACCGCGCCTTCAAGATCCTCCCCGTAGACATCCCCACGCAATCCATCCGTAGCTACTACGTCAAGGAGGAGTACTACTACGATGTCAAGACCAGCGACGTGAGCAGTCAGATCGTAGCGATCTGTCCCGTGATGGACGACGAGATATCGATGGAGGGAAGTGTGCGCATACCGCTCTTTTGGGTCAAGTACTCCGACCTGCAGCCTTACCTCTCGCAGCAGCCAGTCATGCTCTCGACCAAAAACAACGCCACGACCGCCACGATGGACGACTTCTTCAGTCTCAACCTGTATCGCGGACAGATCTCGATGACGCTAGGCGGTGAGACCGCTGAGCTCAATAGCGAGATGAGCGACTCGACAGCCACTGCAGCTCGTCAAGCCTTCAGCAACCAGATCGAGGGCGAGCTCAAGCAGTTTGAGGAGAGCCTCTACGGCACCGAGTACACCACCTCTGCCACGAGCGATAGCGACCTTCAGGAGGATCGTAACGAAGAGGAAGACTCGCAGCTCGACACCGCCCGTGCCCGTCGCTCACAAGAGCTTCGCGAGGGCAAGAGCAACCAGCGCAAAGTTACAAAAGCAACCAAGTCAAAGAAGAAGAGCCGTGCTGACAAAAAGCGTGCTAAGAAGGCTACCCAAAAAGCAGCTAAGACCGAGCATCCGAAGCAGTCTAAGAGCAGCTCCACACGCTCCGTACGCAACCGCTTCTAGCCACAGGCTACTAAGTTGCCAACCACACAGCTGAGGGCTGGGTCCGTCACAACGGGCTCAGCCCTCTCTTTCTTTATCCAGTTGCTCCACACGCTCCTATTGCTAGTCCAAGCTCCACAGCAAGAGCGACTCTCACCCGAGCCAACCAGTTGTTGTTACTATGCGAATCCTTAGCAGACGGTGAGTGCAAAGGTAATATAGCAGATTATAAGGCTCTGCTCTACATAGTATGCAATGTCTGTCTGTGGCTGGCAAACGTTTCCATAATCCACAAAAAGATACGGCACCACCCGTGAGACTTGTTACTTGAGAGGAGACCTCCCGTAGAGAACTGCGTCGAAGGTTAGTTGTGCAGGTTAGAAAATTATGTACCTTTGGTAAAACAAACCATTACATATATAGCTATGGACAAGACACTTCTACGCACTTTACTCTCGCTGCTCCTTTGTCTACCAGCTCTACTACACGCAGAGGGCGACAAAGTGATCCTACGCACATCAGCTCCCGTCGGATCGCAAGTGGCTCTCGCAGTCAATGAGGAGGCGATCATCAGCGATGCGCTACAGCTAGACCATAGTGGAGTCAATGCTGTGGGCAACGACTGCAATTGGTACAAGGTCATCCGTCAGGAGGTCGAGATCACAGGATCTATAACAATGATCGAGACGACCTCATTTAGGCTAGCGAGCCTACAGATCGAGCAGGCGCCCGATCTAGCAGCCTTCTTTTCTGAAGAGCGGGACAGAGGGAAACAGACGATCCAAGAGGCAGACTTCTCGATGTGTCCCAACATCACCAAGATCGGCATTCAGATGGCTGAGCTAAAGCAGATCAAGCTCCAGGGGCTAGCACAGCTATTTCTACTCGGTGTCGGTGGAAACAATCTCTCTGCGCTAGATGTCTCTGGGTGTGACAACCTCAGCGTCATATTTATGCATCGCAACCAGATCAAGGAGCCCGAGATGGGAGCCTTCATAGCCTCCTTACCTTCTCGTGTCGACCAGTCGACTGGCTACATTGTCATCATAGACACTCACCCCTCTTTGACAGACGAAGGCAATGTCTGTACCGCAAAGCAAGTACAACAAGCAAGGGATAAAAACTGGATCATTAAGACAGCAGACAACGAGGAGTACCCCGGCTCTGGATACCAGCAGCACATCTCCGATGAGACGATCCGACTGACCACAGCACTGACCATCGGTCAGGGCGACAACTACATCCCGCTCGGTATAGAGGCCTATCCCGACGAGGACTTTGAGGTCGAGGGTGGTACTTATCACAGCACCGCCAATGGACGTCGCTACTACCTGCTCGAGAGTCCTAATCTAGTCATACGTGGCAAGGTACGCTCGCTAAATTGTGGAGGCACCTACCTGACGCATCTAGACATCAGTGGCAATCCCGAGTTAGAGACCCTCCTATGTGACGACAACCAGCAGCTTCAGTCACTCGTCCTAGGGACGCCCCATAAGCTGAAAACGCTCAACACATCCGACTCACCCGTTGGGGATATAGACTTCTCACTCCTCCCCTCCCTCGAGTACCTCTATTGTAGGAATAGTCAAGTGCCTCCTCGCTCTCTGACCTCTCTGACACAGCTCAAAGAGCTAAACTGCTCAGGCAACGCTTGGAGTACGCTAGACCTCTCTCAAGCCACTCAACTCGAAAAGCTATTCGCAGCCGGGTGTGGGCTATTGAAAGTAGACCTCACCCATTGCCCCAACCTTCGTGAGGTACAGGTACATGTCAATTACCTCAGAGAGCTGCCTCTAGCTTCAGACCAGCTCTATAGCGTCATCGCCTTCGACAATGAAATCAGCGGAGAGCAGATGACCCACCTCGTAGAGAGTCTCCCGACCTTTGAGGTAGGAGCTGATCCATACGCCCCAGATCAAGCCGAGTTCATCATCTTTCGGACAGACAACCAGCCAGATGCAGACAAAAACCGCTGTATGACCTCAGACGTACAGATTGCTACAGCAAAGAATTGGGCGGTTCTATCCGTAGATATGGATTACAATAAGTCTCCCTACTCAGGACTGCAAGGAGATCATATATCACTCTATCCGACCGCTGCAGTATCACTCTACGTAACCCCTGAGGAGGTACGCATAGAGGGCATCCCATATGGAGAGACCGTCACGCTATACGACTTGTCGGGAGTGATCGTATATAGCGTAGCGACTACTTCAAGTACCGCAGTCATTAGCATGGGCACTATTCCTTCAGGTGTCTACTACCTATCTGTCGGAGAGGAGGTTCTTCCTCTTATCATCAGATAAATCTTCTCACGAAGCAAAGCGAAGACTTTCGGAGCAGAGGGCTGGGTCCGCCACAACGGGCTCAGCCCTTTACTTATCTAGTCGCTCCACACGCTCCTATTGCTCGCTTATTCCTTATAGTGTCAAGTGACCGCAAAAGCTTACATTTGCTGGTTGTTTCAAACTTCACACATAACCACTTGCTTATGAAACATTACTACCTGCTCGCACTCATTGGCGTGCTACTCTTACCCCTTTCTATCTCAGCTCAGACCATTGAGGATGGTGTCGTATCTGGCTGTATGGGTCTCTCGGGATGATATGTCGTACCTGACGAAGTGACCAAGATCGACAACTTCGCATTCTTCTCCTCGTCTGTTACCGAGGTAGTAATCGGCAAGAATGTTCAGGAGATCAGCAACGCAGCTTTTCAAAACTGTATGAACCTCGAGCGCGTCACCTTTGCCGCAGGCTCCCAGCTAGAGTACATCGGTATCGTCGCTCTTGTAAACAATGGAATGCGTCAGTTTAGCTTCCCAGGCAATGATAAGTATTGGCTCGAGGAGGGTTCGCTTTACTACAGGGCAACGACCAACGAGGGCGATCAGATAGTCTTTATGGCACCCCCCCAGAGGAGTCGATCATGGGTCTCGATCTACCCTCCGTACGACTACATGTCTACCCAGAGGCTATGCAAAAGTATATGAATGCTCCCTACTGGCAGCTCATACTATATGGAGACGATCTCACAGGAGAAGAGCCTAGAGCTATTACATCCCCTGAGCAAGAGACCACAGAGCTCGGTTGGAGCTATCAGCCCGATGGCACGCTACATCTCGAGAGCCAGAGCGCAGCTACTATGCGGGTGACACTCTACAGCACAGACGGAGCAAGCATTGCCACGCTAGAACTCGCTCCTCACACTACCTACAGCAGGCATCTACCTACTCTCCGTAGCACCTCAGTTCACGGCACCCGCACCGAGCAGATCATACGCTAAGGAGCGTCAAGCTTATCGTCTCAGCACGATAAAGAGTCCGTAAAAGGAGATCATACAATGCGAGGCATCTACACGTTATGGTGTGGATGCCTCGTTTGCTTTTGAGACGATCGCCCAAGATATCCACGTGGAGAATAAAAAATAACCACGCGGGGATTTGACGTTTCCCACGTGGCTATCATGTTTTTATAGTCTCAGTTGATTAGAATACGTCACCCTAAATCTCTCCCAGCACCTCAAAATAGATATTAGCCGAACTAAGCAAGACTCCTAGACTAATGCGTATTTTGTTTTGCAGGTTTCAAAAAATAACACTACCTTTGAAAACAGAATAGATGGTTTGACGTAACGAAGTATTGTTACATACATCGTGGCATAAACATTCTGTTCATTACAGACCTGATTGTACAAAGGAGCAGATGCCGAAAAGCTTATAGAGTAGTCGGTTTTTATTCATTTAGATATGAGAGAGTTTGAAATTGGTTACTCTGTCGGCGAATACCCTCCTGATCATAGTAACAATGGAGAGTTTTTTAGACAACGTGCTTACTGCACTGGGAATACTCGAAATGTTGTGATACTTCCTGACGGAAGAGTAACTATTTGCGAAGAGCTATATGCACATCCTACTTTTATCATAGGAGATTTGAAGTTTCAAACACTTGAGGAGGTATGGAAATCTTCTCGGGCATTAGATCTTTTCCATATGCAAAAGGAGTCAGTTCAAGGGAGTTCTCCTTGCAAGAATTGTTGCACATTTCATGAATGTCGTGAAGGGAAAGGAGTTTGCTGGAAAACTATTCTTATGGCTTATGGTGTCAATAATTGGACATTTCCTGATCCTATGTGTCCAAAAGCACCAGAACCACATAGAAAATATTGGCTAGAATAACACTATGAGATTGAGAATGCTTTTCGGATTGTTGGTAGCCACCTTACTGCCCGTCAGTGCATGGGCACAGCAAGGAGTGGTGGCGGGAAAAGTCTCGATAGAGGGCAAGCCGTTGGAGCTTGCCTCTGTCGCACTCTACTCTTCTCGAGGAGACTCGCTGATAGACGGGACTATCACCGACAAGGAGGGAGTCTATAGGATTAGTTGCCCAGATAGCGGGCTATACCGCTTGCAGGCATCCTACGTGTCCTTGACTCCCATCGATACGGTGATAAGGGTGTCAACCATAAGCGAGCAGCTACGGGTGGACTTTGCCTTTGTCGCAACCAGCAAAGTGCTCGATGAAGTCGTGGTACGGGGCAATAGAGCACCCGATCTGATAGGTCGCTCCAGCTATACCTTTACCACAGAGCAACGCAAGCAGGCACGGCAAGTGCACGATCTGCTGCTTATGCTGCCGGCTGTCAAGGCGGACGTACGCACAGGCAACGTGGTCAGTGCCATGGGGGAGAGTGCTCCTGTGATTATGCTCAATGGTGTACGCTCCAGCAATGACGAAATCAAGACGATCCCAACGAACAAGATCGTCCGAGTCGACTATTACGACCTAGCACCGCTACGGTACCACACCACCTCGGCAGTCATCGATGTCATCACCAAGCCACTGGATAACGGCCATACGGGAGGGATAGACCTCTCTGCGGCTCCGCTTGCGACCGATGCGAGTGGTTCGCTCTACTACAACTACAATCAAGGAGCCCATCGGGTAGGAGTCTACGCCAGAGGGTTCTATCGCAATACACGTAAAGGCAGAGAGACGACCGAGCGACTCTCCTACGATGCGGACAGGCATTATGACTTTGCCTATGATCGTAATGAGCGCTTCGGGGCATCGGCATACTCCGTACAGGGCCAGTACAGCTATTCGCAGCCGGGCGTGCGGACCTTCCTGGTCTCTCTATCCGGTCTATACGACCTCTACGGTAGTAAGTCCGACTTTACAGTGGAGGCGTCTGAGGGCAACAGAGTGGGTGCAAGCAACAGTCGCAGTGGGGCCTTTACTCCTGTATTGGATCTTTATTACGATCGTCGCTACAGCTCGGGTGCCAGACTTTACGCCAACGTGGTCGGCACGCTCAATCGAGTGTCTGAGCATCTGGACAATCAGGAGGGGGGCGTGTCTGGCGAAACCGTCTTGGAGGACCATCTGTCGGTGCACAATAACAAGGCATCCATGATTGCACAGGTGGAATACCTACAGCCCCTCAAGAACTTTGCCCTACGATATGGTCTCCACGGGATGTACTCCACCTCGGACTTTACGATCGATGGGCATAATGCACCACAAGTTCATGACAACCAGCGACAGTACCGTCAGCAGATCTATCTCTCGATGGAGGGGCAACTGGGACGCTTGGTCTACTACTTGCGTCCGATGGCTACGATGACTTATGCTTCCCCACACTATGAGTATCCGGAGCGTGAGGTGCATTGGTACTTTACTCCCACGGTCGTGATGATGTACCCCGTGGCAAAGGGTCAGCAGCTACGGTTGCAACTCTCTGCCTACAATAGTGTGCCAAACTTGGCACAGACCACCTCGGTGATGCGTAAGCTGCATGACCGCTTCTACTTCAGAAACAATCCCGACCTCAAGGGAAGCTATACCGGCAGTGCCTACCTGCGATACACGCTATCCTCGGACAAGGTCGAACTTGCCAACAGCCTCTATGGGCGCATCACGCACCTGCCGATGATTACCGAGTTTGTGCAGGATCATATAGACGGCACATCGGCTGTGGTGCAGCAGTTAAACAATGGAAAGGCTGAGTACTACGCATGGAACAAGGTGGAGCTGAGCTACAAGCCCCTTGGCAACGAGTTGATAGCCGTCCAACTCTTTGCGACACCTATGTATGACAGGTACGAACTCTCACAGGGCGTAAGCCGTTCGCTCTGGTCACTAAGAGCGGGTCTTAACCTATCGTCAAGCTACAAGGGGCTTGCCGTACAGGCAGGCGTAGAGCTACCGCACAAGTCTCTCTCAAGCTACTTCGTGGACTACTCCGGGTGGTACTCGTCACTGGGTGCTGCCTATTACTACAAGCAGTGGGGATTCAGACTGAGCCTCGAGAATATGTTTGTCCCTGAGCGAGGCACTACGACAGATTTCTCACTGCCATACTACCAAGGCAAGACGACCTATACCATGCGTGACAACTACTGGAAGATAGCCCTCGGTGTGAGCTACTCCTTCTCCATCGGCAAGGAGTACCGTCTGTCTCGTGAATTAGAAAATGAAGACTCAGACTCAGGGCGTATGTAGTCTTTAGCTTCTGATCTTTGATTGAGGAATAGCATGAACAAGAATACTTTCAAAGGTTGTTAAGTTGATATCATTCCATACTTTAAAACGATTGGTTGAGACTGAATTATCTTATAGAGTATAATCAGAACGTCGGGGAAGTAATCTCTTATATGTATCACTATAAGCAACACGATGCTATGGACTGTGGTCCAGCGTGCTTGGCGATGGTCATCAAGCACGCCGGCCGTGATCCTGACATTGAGCAGATAAGGTCGGACTGTGCTTTAGGCAGAGAGGGAGTCTCACTACTCGGTATCAGCAAAGCGGCTGAGAAGCGGGGACTACATACTTTGGGAGGGCGGATCACCTTTGAGGCACTGGTTACGGAAGCACCATTACCCTGCATCGCTCATTGGGGTCAGAACCACTTCGTCGTTGTCTACAAAGTAAAACGGCTACGCCACGGCAAGTGGCGTATCTATGTGGCAGACCCGGCGAAGGGGTTGATTACGTTCACCCAAGAGGAGTTCACTGAGCATTGGGTCAGCACGAAGACAAACGGAGAGGAAAAAGGCATAGTACTCCTATTAGAGCCTACAGCAGACTTTTACGCACAAGATCTTTCGTCCTACAAAGACTTGAGGCAAGATAGGCTCTCCTTCCTCTGGAGCTATCTCAAGAAGTACCGCAAGTACTTCGGACAGATCATCCTCGGGCTGCTCTTGGGGTCGCTCATTCAGCTACTCTTCCCTTTCCTTACACAAGCCATCGTAGATACCGGCATAGGAGGGAAGGACATTGGCTTTATTTGGCTGGTCTTGCTCGCACAGCTGATGCTCCTCTTCAGTAGCACTTGCCATAAGCTTCATCCGAAGTAAACTCCTGCTGCACATCTCCACAAGGATCAACATCTCCCTGATCAGCGATTTCTTTATCAAGCTGATGAAGCTTCCGATGAAGTTCTTCGACACTAAGTTGATGGGTGACCTCTTACAGCGTATAGAAGATCACCGACGTGTAGAGCAGTTTCTCACCTCGAGTAGTTTGAGCCTGCTCTTCTCTTTCTTTACCTTTCTCGTTTTCGGCATTGTATTAGCTATTTATAATCTCCCTATTTTTGTCGTTTTTCTCCTTGGTACAGCCTTATATGCAGGTTGGATTATCCTCTTTCTCAAAAAACGCAGACAGCTGGATTATAAATACTTCGAACAGGCAGGCCGAAACCGCAATGTCACCTATCAGCTCATAGGTGGTATGCAGGAAATCAAGTTACAAGGTTGCGAACAACGCAAACGGTGGGAGTGGGAAGATGTGCAAGCTGATCTATTCAAGGTCAATCTGCAATCCCTCAATCTGCAACAGATACAACAAGCAGGAAGCATCACCATCAACGAAGTAAAGAACATCTTGATTACTGTGCTTGCTGCCACAGCCGTCATTCATGGCAATATGACCCTCGGAATGATGCTAGCGGTACAGTACATCATTGGGCAACTCAACAGTCCTGTAGAGCAACTCATTCAGTTTATCTATTCTTGGCAGGATGTGAGCATTAGTTTGGATCGTATGAACGAAATCCACACCGAGACCAACGAAGAGAATACAGATCGGATTCGGAACAACTACACTGACGAGACAGCGGATGGGCATTCTATCCATATCAAAAATCTTTCATTCAAATACGACATATACAGCCCCAAGGAAATACTCTCTGACATCAACCTCTCTATCCCCAACGGTAAGGTAACAGCTATTGTAGGAGCCAGTGGTAGCGGGAAGACCACACTTGTCAAGCTCTTGCTAGGCTTTTACGAGCCACTAAAAGGAAAGATTCAGTTAGGCGATGCCAACTTGAATGAATTTAACCTTGGTTGGTGGCGAAGCCAATGTGGAGCTGTGATGCAAGAAGGGTATCTCTTCTCCGATACCATCGCTAGGAATATTGCCATATCTGACGATGAACCCGACATTGAGCGTATTCGCTACGCTGCCCGTGTGGCGAATATAGCAGACTATATAGAAGCTCTTCCTTTGGCTTACAACACAATGATAGGACAAGACGGACAAGGCATCAGTCAAGGACAACGGCAACGCATATTGATTGCAAGGGTAGTCTACAAGAACCCAATGTTCGTCTTCTTAGATGAGGCAACCAATGCACTCGATGCCAATAACGAGCGTGCCATCACCGATAACTTAAAGAGCTTCTACAAGGGGAAAACGGTCGTTGTCGTGGCTCATCGCCTCTCCACAGTCCGCAATGCCGACCAAATTGTAGTCCTAGATGAGGGGCAAATCGTAGAAGTTGGCAACCACGAAGAGCTGACTGCTAGAAGAGGCAAATACTTTGCACTCGTTAAGAACCAACTGGAATTAGGAAACTGATATGGAAGAGGAGAAGAAACAGGAGCAGAGCTTTGAGCTTCGTAGCGAAAAAGTACGGAGTATTGTAGGTCAGATACCTTCATCACTCATTCGTTATGGTATTACAGCCATAGGTGCTGTTCTAGTTTGTCTTTTTGTTGTCGCTTACTTCCTACCTTATAGGCAGGCATATACAGGGGTAGCAACTATCTACGAAGTTCCAGAGACAACGAGCGATAGTACAAAGATGATGCTACTACTTCAATTCGAACGTACGAGACCAACGCAAGCTACCCAACAAACTTTGTCACTAGAGGCGGGGCAATACCAAATAGAAGGAGAAATACTCAATCTATCCGCCGTGCGTGATACCTTAGCACGTCAAGAGGCTTTATGTCACTTCAAGACGATAGATATCAAGCCCCTAGAGAATCAAACCGTTGACTTTAGATTGATGCAAACCTCGGGCAATATGCTTCAAAAGCTACTTGGGGATATTGGCTTTTAGCATCCAAGTTACTCTTTAATCAGGTGAGAGAGTATTGGGTCAGCTTTGATACGAGCAGTCTCAGAGTCTACGAGGGATAGCATCTCTTGGTTAACTTGGCGATAATTGGCTTCAACCCTAGTTTCATTTGATTCCTCCGAAGTTTCATCTCGCACCTACGTGGAGGACAAAAATAGCCACGTGGAGATTTGAGGTCTCCCACGTGGCTATCGATGATTTAGGTGTCCTAGTCTAGGAGTGGTGGTTTATTTGGCTGAAGGGGTGTAGTGGATGTTGTCGATGAGACGAACCTCGCCACAGTAACAGACGATGCAGCCGACGGGATCGCTGCTATCAGCCCACGACTCGAGGGGACGCAGTGTCTTGCCATCGACAATCTGATAGTACTCAGGACGCAGTAGCGGATGCTCTGCAAGTCTTGTGATAACGAAGTCGACGACCTCATGTGGTGAGTGCTCTGGGACCAGCTCCAGACTCGCCACGAGCGTATCGTGGATACGTGGCGCTACGTCACGCTGCTCACTGGTTAGAAGGAGGTTACGGCTGCTCAGTGCTAGTCCGTCAGCCTCGCGAATGATGGGACAGCTGTGTATCTCTACGGGCAGAGCCAACTGGTGAACCATCTCCCGTACGATGGCTATCTGCTGGAAGTCTTTCTCGCCAAAGAAGGCTCCATCGGGCTGCACAAGCATAAAGAGCTTGCTCACGATCTGTGCTACGCCGTTGAAGTGCCCTGGGCGATGCGCTCCCTCCATCGTCTCTCCGAGGAAGCCGAAGTCAAACTGACGTGTGTCCACCTCGGGATACATCTCCTCGACGGTGGGCAGGAAGGCGATATCTACCTGAGCGTCACTCAGGCGTGCTAGGTCTTCCTCAGGCTTGCGGGGGTAGGTGCGCAGGTCTTCGGGATTGTTGAACTGCGTGGGGTTGACAAATACGGATACGATGACGATGTCGTACTGCTTTCTAGCAGCTGCCACTAGGCTCAGGTGTCCAGCATGTAGGGCTCCCATTGTAGGCACTAGCCCTACATGGGCAGTGGGGTTCTCCTGGCGTAGCTTAGAGAGTTCCTGCTGTAGCGCAGCAACCGTTGTAATGACTTTCATAGCGTATGATGTACTGAAAGGGTGTGTATGATTTGATTTCTATTTATAGGTCTTGTCGGTAGAGCAGGCAGGCGTCGCCATAGCTGAGGAAGCGGTACTGCGCATCGGCGAGGGCATGCTCATAGAGCGAGCGCCAGTGGGGACCGATCAGTGCCGAGACGAGCAGCAGGAGTGTACTCTTCGGCTGGTGAAAGTTGGTCACTAAGATGTCTACCATATGATACTGATAGCCTGGGGCAATGAGTAGCGCCGTGGAGAAGGTGAGCCGATCAAGCCCCCTGTGGCGAGCATAGCGGAGCAATAGTTCCAGAACCTCACGACGTGACGGCAAGGTTGCCCCACAGCTCTGACGCATACGATAGCTATACCACTGATCTAGGTGAAAGGGCTCTGCTACTTCCCCGCCCTCCTGCTCAGCATGCTGCAGCGCAACGGCATACCAATAGAGGCTCTCCAAGGTGCGTACAGAGGTGGTCCCAATGGGTACAAAGGGGCTGTCGATATGCTCTAGGAGCGTCTCCAGAGTTGCTGTCGGCACGCTGCAATACTCACTGTGCATCTGATGCTCAGCAACCTGACGCCCCTTGACTGGTAAGAAGGTACCTGCACCGACATGGAGCGTTAGCTCGGTGATGCGGTGTCCCTCAGCGAGGAGTCTGTCATCTAGCTCTGGCGTGAAGTGTAGTCCCGCTGTCGGCGCCGCCACAGAACCCTCGATGCGTGCGTAGACGGTCTGATAGTCGGTGAGGTCACTACGCTCGGTCTCTCGATTGAGGTAAGGGGGGATGGGTAGCTGCCCGCACAGCTCTAGTATCTCTCCAAAGGTCCTGGTCTCGTCGCTCCAACTGAAGGTGACTACGTCTGGCGTCTCCGCAGCCCTACTCGCTTGTAGCGTGATGCTTTGCCCATCAGCTAATGGGAGCGTGCAGGAGATGGTCTGCTCGGGGCGCCACTTCTTCGAGTTGCCCACAAGGCAGTGCCAAGAGCATGAGCCGAGTGAGGCTAGGCTCTCCTCGTAGCTAACAGGTTTGTAGGGGTCTAAGCAAAGTATCTCGATGCGAGCACCCGTGGCTTTGACAAAGAAGATACGCGCCTTGATAACCCGCGTATTATTGCGAATGAGAAGCGTATGAGGCGGGAGCAGCTGTGGTAGCTCCGCAAAGGTATGGTCCTCCAGCCTCCCCGTGGCATCACTCAGGAGGAGGCGGCACTGGTCACGCTCCGCCAGCGGATGCGCTGCGATACGCTCGTCGGGGAGCGGGTAGTCGTAGTCGTTGATGTCTATATCGACCCAGTGCTGTGTATGAGGCTTGTCACACATACTCTCGATCTTCTGATTAGTCTGCGGTACTACTCAAGCGTCACGTAGCAAGACTCCTGCAGCTTAGGCTCAACGACGACACGCTGCATCACGCCGTCACGCAGGTAGTCGATGGTGACACCCGTGCGGGGCGTTGTCGTGATCCAAGGGTTGAAAGCAAAGAGATAGCTAAAACCTCCGAAGTACTTATCCTTGTCGAGGAGCTTAGCGACTCGAGCGTAGTCCTCTGAGTCCCAATAGCGACAATTGGTTGGTCCATCTTTGATCGCAAAGGGCTGCTCATGGGTGCGGCAAGCCATACTCTTCTTGACAAAGGCGAGATAACCCTTGGATAGTTCGTCGGCAGTGCCTAGAGGGCGACCATTGATAGCTACAATCTCATCGCCAGCACGTAGCCCTGCCTCGGCAGCTGGTGAGTGTAGCGATAGCGAGTGGATGGTCGAGATGTTCTTAGCCTGATAGTTAATCCCTAGCGACAGATGCCGGTGGGTGGCAAAGCGCACCACAAGCGAATTGAAATAGCGGGTGAAGGGGAACTGCAAGAGCATCACTGGCACCGTCAGAGCGGTGTAGTCAGTCAGCGTATAGTCGTCAGAGAGTAGCTCCTCAGCTTCGCTCGTCCATAGCATCTTGTGCTCGTTGACACCACTATATATGGTAATGCCAAACTTCAGATAGAAGCGCGCCAGCGTCTTGTCGCTACCCATCGGTAGGATCGGCAACTCGACGAGCTTATGCGCCTTGGTATCTATGCGTAGCGACGTTTGCACGGCAGAGTGACGAGTGGCAGCGGCATCGTAAGAGCTATTTTCAGAGACACTATAGTAGGTGTCTACGAGGAGGTCGGGATTCTTCTGATCGTAGGTTAGCCCTAGAGCCTGTAGCGCCTCGGTGAGCTGCTGCTCGATTATGGCGTCTCGATTGGTGTGCTGCTTATTGGTGCGCACGAAGCCGAAAGTCTCATAGTTGATCAAGTCAGTCTTACCCTCGGTACCAGTACTGATGGGGTAAGAGATCAAAATATCGGACTCGTCCTCTAGGCTGTACATACCAAAGGCGCGAGCCATGTCACGCTCCGTGAGTGCATCAGCGGGCTGAGCTATCGGCTTGAGATGACGCTCCACACGATGATAGGCAAAGTTAGAGACGAGCAGATCGACAGAGGCTTCCCCCTTGCCCTGCAGTAGGCTGATCATCTCCTCCTCGGGCATCGTGTGGGTCTCACGTCCATTGATCGCCTCGATGATGTCGCCTCCACGTAGTCCAGCCTGCGCTGCGGGGCTATTGGGATAGACGGTTAGGATGACAGGGCGATTGGCTCCCCAGTTGTCGTTGTAGCTCAACTGGTACTCTAGACCGACGTAAGCTTTCTGAGCTTGCATGGTCAGGGCAAAGGAGCAGAGTGCTAGGATAACTAGCAAAGTGGTGTGGTATAGTCGCTTCATTGTAGTCTATTCGTTGCGTGTGTTTATAATAAGGGTTACTGTAGTGTCAATTGGTAGAGCCGATCGATCACTTCGCCATAAGTCTGCTGTATGATCTCTTGTCGAGAACCTACGAGCTGCAAGCGTGCCGAGTAGATGTTCCGAGCTGTCGCTATAGCGATGCATACAGTCCCGACGGGTGTTTCGGTCGTACCGCCAGCTGGGCCTGCCACGCCTGTGGTCGCTATGCCGATGGTACTACGACAAGCTTGACGCGCTCCGCTAGCCATCGCCTCAGCGACCTCTCGACTCACGACGCCATACTGCTCGATGATGGTAGCTGGTACGTAGGCTAGTCGCTCCTTGAGCTCTATCTGATAAGTCACGAGGGCTCCTTGGAACCAGTGCGAACTACCCGCATGTGACGTCAGCTGACTCGCTATATAGCCACCCGTACAGCTCTCGCAGGTTGAGATCGTCTCGTGCTGCTCTAGCCAGTGCGCGATGAGGTGCTGTAGTTGCTCTTCTGTCGTCTGAGGGGTAGGCATATGGTGTGGATTAGATCGTTGTCTTGGCAAAGGGAACAGCCTCTATCGATCCGTACGCTCTTCGCTCATAGGCAAAGCTGCCTGCCATAGCAACCATTGCGGCATTGTCTGTCGTAAAGGCAAAGGGCGGTATGTAGACCTGCCAGCCGTAGCGCTCAGCATAAGCGTGGTAAGCGTCACGCAGACCCGTATTGGCCGAGACTCCACCAGCCACAGCTATGTGCTTGATGCCTGTCTCCTTGCTAGCGCGTAGTAGCTTGCTCATAAGGATATCGATGACCGTCTTCTGGAGTGAGGCGCAGAGATCTGCTTTATTTTTCTCAACAAAGTCAGCATCCTTGGCCAGCTCATCTCTTAGCGTGTAGAGGAAAGAGGTCTTCAGTCCGCTAAAGCTGTAGTCCAGTCCAGGTACCTGTGGCTTGCTAAAATGGAAGCGCTCAGCGTCGCCCTCATTAGCGAGCTTATTGACTATTGGTCCCCCTGGGTAGCCGAGTCCCATCACCTTGGCGCACTTGTCAAAGGCTTCGCCAGCCGCATCATCGATCGTCTGACCCAGTATGCGCATATCATCAGGTGCATTGACCTGTACGATCTGTGAGTTACCGCCCGATACGAGTAGGCAGAGGTAGGGAAATGGGGGGGGCGTGTGTGGCTCCTCAGGTTTGGTGATAAAGTGTGCGAGGACGTGTGCCTGCAGGTGATTGACCTCGACGAGTGGGATCTGAAGTGCTAAGCTGAGTCCCTTGGCAAAGTTGGTCCCGACGATGAGCGACCCGAGGAGTCCTGGACCTCGTGTGTAGGCAATCGCATCTAAATCAGCTAGCGTGACGCCGGCCCGTGCTACCGCCTGCTGTACGACGGGGACGATGTTCTGCAGGTGAGCGCGTGAAGCCAGCTCGGGCACCACGCCTCCATACTTGCTGTGCACCTCTTGGCTTGCGATCACATTGCTACAGAGTAGCCCACCCCGTAGCACAGCTGCCGAGGTATCGTCGCACGAGCTCTCGATACCTAAGATAAGAGAAGATGTAGATGTCATGATGCTGTGAGGTGAGATTAGTTGGCAGCTTGGTAGTCAGCGCACACCTTGTCGACATATTTGAAGAACTTCGTTCCCCCTTGACTAAGGAAAAAGTCGCGTCCCTCCAGCATCTCGACGAGCTGCATGAGCGCTCTGTCTTCGGCCATATGCATCAGTTCCCGCTCCGAGTCGGTCTGATCATCTATGCCCAAGAGGTGCAGGATACCATGTATCATCACACGGTATAGCTCCTGCGCAAACGGTACGCCCAGCTCCTGCGCATTGGTCGCAACAGTGTCGATGCTAATGAGTATGTCACCATAGATTGCATCGTCTCCCTCCCGCTCACTCTCTCTCGGGAAGGTGATGACGTCCGTATAGTAATCATGCTGGAGAAATGCTTTATTCGCCCTCAGGATACCCTCATCATCAGTGTACTGAAAGTTGATCTCCCCGACCGTACGATTCATCTCGCCGCATACACGACGCATCCAACGATTGGCGATTTGTCGCCTAATGGGTGGCATCAACACGTCGCTGTCCGAATAGTAGTTAAATTGCATATCTCGTCTCTTAAATCTATCTGCATGCAGGCATTGCTTGCAATCTTGTGAGGCTGTTGACATTGACAGCCTTGTATGGTATTGCAAAGGTAATGTTTTCTTTAGACTTACAAAGTGTAACGATGACCGACTCCCATTTTGAGGTGCTGGGGTGATTCGTCACGGACTCATTATGACTTAGCATCTCTCATAAACCGACACGATTTTGCCTTAGAAGAGGCAGATCCCCACGTGGAAATTCGCCAACCTCCACGTGGAAAATAAAAAATCCCCACGTAGGCGCGAAATAAAACTTCGGAGGAATCAAATGATATGTCCGAGGAAATGATCCTCGCCTACGTGGAGAATAAAAAATTGCCACGTGGAGAATTGACGTTTCTCACGTAGCTATTGAGCAAGAGTCGCTCGACTGTAGTACGTTTGGTTTAGACCTTTCTCAGTGTACCATAATAGGATTTCAATTTCCTTTTATAATGCGTCAGCCCTGTTGAGAAATCTAACAGATGATACAACTTTCGGCTAAAAAATGTAACTTCGCCCTATGGAAGGTACAACTGCACAACGGCTTCA
Source organism: uncultured Porphyromonas sp. (assembly GCA_900539765.1). GTDB lineage: Bacteria > Bacteroidota > Bacteroidia > Bacteroidales > Porphyromonadaceae > Porphyromonas. The sequence continues at coordinate 26,750 of UQDF01000027.1, forward strand.
CTGCGCTTGCCAGCGAACGGCTTTGCCTCCCCACGTTTTTGCTACTATAACATCAACCATATTCTCCTATGAAAGCAAAACTACCTTTACTCCTAGCTCTTATGACTTTGCTAAGCTTAGCGAGCAACTCCCTACTAGCTCAAAGCGAAAGCAACGAACTGCCCGTGGTGACGATCTACACCGACTGGGAGAGTGACCAAGAGGGAGCTATCCACCTATCTCTATCTGGCTCTGAGAGCGACTTCGCGACTACTTACATTGACGCTGGCTATGGTAAGAAGAAGCCTACAGATGTAGATCAAGATGGTGCCATACCTGCAAAGGGCAATGTCATCAAGGTCTATGGTCGCTTTGAGGGCATCGGTACCCCTATGGACATTACAAAAAAGATAGAGATCGCCCCAAACGACTTTATCAAAGAGGTGAACATATCTCTGACTACCCTCGAGGAGCAGCCCGACCTGAGTAAGTGCCAGGCTCTCACTCGCCTCACGATGATGGCGTGCGAACTCAAGAGCATCGACTTTGACAAAATACCCGCCTCTATCACGACCCTCCAAGTACTCGTCAACGACCTCTCCGAGATAGTCCTACCTAGTATGCCTAACCTCGATGAGCTTAGTGCTGGATCTTGTCCTAACATGAGCAAGGTCGATGTCTCTGGAGCGCCTAATCTGACCCGACTAGACATCGGAAGCTCGCCTATGCTCACGACTTTGGATCTCTCTAAGAATCCTAACTTAATCTACCTAGCAGCATATGACTGCGCCCTGTCAAACATCGACCTCTCTCACTGCAATAGTCTAGAAAACATATCGCTCTCGGGCAATAAGCTTTCGCAACTCAAACTGGGGAATACAGAAGCTATAGAGATCCTTGAATTGGCCAACAACCGACTCACCGCCATCGACCTAGCTAAGATGCCAAAGCTGAAGTCGCTCAGCCTACGTGCGAATACGCAAGTCAGCTCTATCGATCTCTCAAACAATCCCGAGCTAATGATCCTTACAGCAGATAGTACAGCAATCAAAGAGATCAAGGTCAACCACCTGAAGAACCTAGAGACACTCGACCTCGGTGCTACACAGCTGACCAAACTCGATATATCTGGTATGCCTGCACTCCAAAACGTATCCATAGAGCACTGCTACTCGGTATCCGAGATCAACTTTGCAAATGCGCCTCTACTGACCAACATACTAATCGATGGAAACAAGCTCTCCTTCGATCAAACTGCACAGATGGCCAAAGACCTACCAGAGGCTGACATACAGATGGGGCCCTTCATTGGCGTCTATTCCCAAGGAGACCCCAAGGAGGGCAACCTCATGCATGAAGAGGCTGTCGAGCTATGCCGTAGTAAAAACTATGCAGTAATGCAGAGAGACAGTGAGGGCGAAGTATCTGACTACAATGGTATCCCAGCTTCCATTGACCCACTCACAGCACCCAAGCTGAGCTATCGTGATACGGGAGCACAGATCGTAATAGATCTAAGCGCTATAAATAAGATCATCTCTACCGCATACCTCTATAGTATGAGCGGTGAACTCATCAGGAGCTACGAGCTCTCTGGCGGATCCCTCGAGATAAACAAGAAGGAGCTTCGTCAAGGGACTCACTACTTGATCCACATAGAGGGGATAGGGTCGCTCATACTGCATCTCTAACCCGATCAGCTAGAGAAAGCGTCTAGGCTGTACTACACCCTAGACGCCACCAGCCTCACAAGTAACAATTTATAGGGACGTACGGCTCAGACGCAGACTGTCGGTGCGTCCGTCGTCGGACATTGTTACGTTACCCTGTAGGGACGCACGATCTGTGCGTCCGTTGTCGTTAAAATCACAACGCTGCAATA
>UQDF01000028.1 GCA_900539765.1 uncultured Porphyromonas sp.
TTATCAAAAGCTCGACGAAACCAATTCAGTTGCATTTGATAGTTGAATCTACGAACAGCCAACGAAGGTGGGCAGTTGTGTGCTTTTTCGTACATTTGTAAGCGATTGCGGTCGGGCTATGTGGAGCTGACTGCGACAGACCTTTTTTATTTCAGTAGACTTTTATCGATCTCATCGTGCTATGCAAGAGCCAAACAAACCTAGAGTGATCATCAGTGGAGGCGGTACGGGTGGACACATCAACCCCGCCCTAGCTATTGCCGACGAGGTGCGTCGGCGCTATCCCGAGAGTCAGATACTCTTCGTGGGAGCCTTGGGACGCATGGAGATGGAGCGTGTCCCCGCTGCTGGTTATGAGATCGTGGGATTGCCTGTCATGGGGATGGATCGTAAGCGTCTCTGGCGCAACTTTAAGGTGCTACGCTCTCTCATCAAGAGTCGCCTGATGGTTCGCAAGACTTTGACAGAGTTTCACCCCGATCTAGCGGTTGGTGTGGGAGGCTATGCGAGTGCCCCTACGCTCAAGGAGGCACAGCGTAGTGGTATCCCTACACTCCTGCAGGAGCAAAACAGCTATGCTGGCGTGACCAATAAGCTCCTAGCTCGTGAAGCGAAGTGTATCTGTGTCGCTTACCCAGGTATGGAGCGCTTCTTCCCGAGTGATCGGATCATCTTAACGGGCAATCCAGTACGTCACGCTATCGAGTACAACCACACGACCCGTGAGGAGGCTTGCGCCTACTTCGCACTCCCCTCTTCGCTCTCGCGTACGATCCTAGTTATGGGCGGTAGTCTCGGAGCTAGGACGATCAATGAGTCGGTTGTGGCTGCGCTACCTGAGTGGAGCAAGCTAGGCTATCAGTTGATCTGGCAGACGGGACGGAGCTATGAGCATACAGCACAGGAACTGATCAAGGAGTATGAGATCAGCAAGCGATCTTACGTGTCTGCCTATGTAGAGCGCATGGATCTAGCTTACAGCCTCGCCGATGTGGCGGTGTCTCGTGCGGGTGCGCTGAGCGTCTCGGAGCTTTGTCTCTCGGAGCTGCCAGCTATCCTGATCCCCTCGCCCAATGTGGCTGAGGATCATCAGACGAAAAATGCGCGTGCACTCTCCACTCGTGGTGCTGCGATCCTTCTTCCTGATAGTGAAGCGGCAGGCCAGATGGGACTCACGATCACTGAGCTACTCAAAGACGAGATGCGAAGGGATGAGATGAAAGCAGCGCTCCGTGATCTCGCTACACCGCAAGCAGTGGAGCGCATCGTGGATCAGATGGAGCAGCTGTGGTAGTCTCTCATATTACTTTGCAAAGACCTTTTCTCTAACGCATGAGTTACGTTTATCTTATAGGTATCGGCGGTGCTGGCATGAGTGCTCTAGCACGTTACTATCATCTCAAGGGGTGCAACGTGTCGGGCTACGACCGCTCGCACAATATGTATACGGACGAGCTGGAGCAGCTAGGCATTGCCATACACTACGACAGCGATGCAGCGTGGCTGGAGACAGCTCCGATGACTCCTGAGAATACCCTAGTCATCTATACGCCAGCTATACCGCACGACCACCCCGAGCTATGCTATCTGCGCAGTCATCACTTCCGTGTCTTGAAGCGTGCTGAGGCGCTGGGTGTTATAGCCGAGAGCTATCGTACACTAGCTGTTGCCGGTTCGCATGGTAAGACCACGACGACCAATATGCTGGCGCATATACTAGATGATGCCAAGGAGGTGGGATGTACGGCATTCATCGGTGGACTGGCTGTGGATACGGGATCTAACTTTATCTACTCCGATCACTCCGATCTGCTAGTGGTAGAGGCTGACGAGTATGACCGCTCGTTCCTGCATCTGAACCCCTATATGGCTATAGTGACCTCTACCGATGCGGATCACCTAGACATCTACGGAGACTATGCGGGTTACTTGGCAGGCTTTGAGCAGTTTTGCAGTCAGATAAAGCCAGGTGGTACGCTACTGATGAAGGAAGGGCTTCCGATCAAGCCACACCTAGCCGAGGGGGTGCGCACATTAACCTATGGCAATGCCCCGACGGCGGATGCTTACTACGACCATGTGACGGTCGGCGATGGTACGATCCGCTTCGACTGGCACTACCCAGAGGCGGGGCTTCATCTAGAGCAGGTGCGTCTCGGAGTGCCTGTACGTACCAATCTAGAGAATGCCACGGCTGCTATGACCATCGCTTACCGTAATGGAGTCTCTCTGGCTGACATCGTACGAGGTGTGGAGAGCTTCCGAGGCACCAAGCGACGCTTCGAGCTGGTACTGCAGACGGATCGTCACCTACTCATCGACGACTATGCGCATCACCCCGTGGAGCTGGACAGCTCCATTCGCTCAATCAAGGAGATCTACGGCTCGGAGGATGTGCTGGCTATCTTTCAGCCACACCTCTACTCGCGTACGGCAGACTTCTATCAGGACTTTGCCGATAGTCTCTCGCACGTGGATCAGGTGATCGTGCTAGACATTTACCCAGCCCGTGAGGAGCCTATGCCTGGCGTTACATCGGAGCTTATATATAAGGAGTTGACAGCGCCACACCGTTGGCTATGTACCAAGGAGGAGCTACTCCCCCTACTGCGACAGATAGAGTTGCCACGAGTGGTGGTCACGGTCGGGGCGGGAGACATTGACAAGTTGGTCCTCCCGATCAGAGATTATCTAGCTACACTATAATAATAAGGTATGCGCTACCTATATCTCTCCCTAGCTTGTCTCCTCGTGGGACTACTCTGCTTCATGGCGGTCTCATCCCCACAGACGCCTCCAGTACGTATCATCGACGTGAAGGCGGATATTAGCTATGAAGGCGACCATCCATTGATGCCTGAGCGAGATCTGGTGAACGAGCTGAAGACTCTAGGCTTTCGCCCCATAGGTCAGTCGGTAGACTCGCTCTCTACGATGGCTATCGAGTCGCAGCTGATACGCAACGGACTCTTTAGTCATATAGATATCTACACTACTCCAGGAGGGGTGCTACACGTATCGATGCTCCAGCGCGAGCCTCTCTTTACGCTCCTCACACCTCAGGGTAATTACTTCGTCTGCAAGGATCAGACGGTGGTGCCGATAGGACGTAGCGAGGATTACTATACGACCTTCCTGCCAGTCAGCGGTAGCATATCTGTGGAGAAGGCATCTCACGAGCTTTACCCACTGATGCAGCTGATCCTCTCGGATCCTCTCTGGCGCGATTTATTCATACATATTTATGTAGATCCCCTCCGAGGGGTCATCGCCACGCCACGAGCTAGCAATACGGAGATAATCCTGGGGACTAGTCCCAATTGGGAGGAGAAACTGGATAATCTAAGGCTCTTCGTAGAGCAGGTGATCCCCATATTTGGCTGGAATAGCTTTATTTCTGTACATTTGGAGTACAAAGACCAAATAGTAACCGTCCCGTCAGAGGAGGGAGCTTTACAAAGACCTTGATAAAGTCTCTCGAATCTGCCTTAACATATAATCGTACACGCTTAACGCACTCTAATGTCATACAACGAAGATCTCTACACTGCCATAGACTTAGGTAGTGCTACCATACGGGGTATGGTAGGTACTAAGAAGGATGGCAAAGTCCTCCCTATCGCCATAGCCGAGGTGCCCACGAGCAACGCAATCCGCAAGGGGGTCGTCAACAATATGGAGGAGCTACACAACAAGCTCAAGGTACTTATAGATCGTCTCAATGAGCAGCTCCCAGACCAGCACTCAGAGATTAAAAAGGTCTACGTAGGCTTCGGAGGTAAGTCTCTTATGTCACGATCTTACAAGATCAATCATAAGATGGACAATCCCGACGGAGAGGAGATCAGCGACTACCATATTAACCTAATCAATGAGCGAGTCAAGAACTACCGACTCAACGCTCACGAGGTACTGGACGTCTCTGACCCTTACTGTCTCGTCGATGGGCGTGTGGAGCGGAATATCAAGGGACTGCTCTGTACGGAGTTTTCGATCCACTTCAACCTGATCACGACTCGCTCTAGCAATGTCAACTTCATCCGCATGGCTATCGAGGACCGTCTCGGGCTCGAGCTTGAGGCTATACTCCCCTCGCCATGTTGCGAGGCGGATGTACTCCTCTATCCCGATGCTAAGACGCTCGGTGTAGCTCTAGTCAACATTGGTGCGGGTACTTCCTCTGTCGCTATTTACAAAAACGACACGTTGAAGTGTCTACGGGTCATCCCCTTTGGTTCGAAAAACATAACCAACGACTTGATGTCTCTCCATATCACCTACCCCGAAGCAGAGAAGATCAAGCTCGAGGAGGCACACCCCTTTACCGATGCATACGATGATGAGTCTATCACGCTTAGCTCTCCAGACGGCACTCGTGAGCGAGAGATCAAGATGCGTGACATCAACAGCCTTGTGACGGCTCGTATGAAGGAGATTACCGCCAACGTGTTTCGAGTCATTCGTGACTTTGAGGCGGGAGCGAGACTGGGGTCAGGCATTGTCCTAGCTGGGCAGGGCGCACTCATGCGAGGCTTCATAAACTACCTACAGAACGAGAGCAAGTTTGTCTCACTAGCTCGGGAGTTCAATGATAAGGTGTACAAAGATGACACCCCTCTCTCTAGCGACGTAGACTACGCTGGCTGCGCAGGGCTTATCTATCGCGCCGAGGTTAACTGCGTCGGACCTATCGATATGCCTCAGACGACAGTCTCTCCGTCAAGCAAGGTCACCGCACAGGCTCAGCCCACAGCTGTACGATCTAATACTCCCCAAGATGCTTCCGAAGAGACGACTAGCACCGCTACACATCAAGAAGCTCCTGAGCAACACTCGCAGCAGCAGGCTCAGACATCGCTCTTTGACCTTCCCGATATAGACCAGCCACATAAGGCTACAAAGCGGGAACCTAAGAGTGCCAAGCGCAAGAAGTCCTTCAACTGGTTCTCCAAGATTAAGGACGTACTGACCAACGACGACATCGACTAGTCCTCCCCTCCCACCCTCAATTTTATCTAACCTCTTACCTCTTTCGACAAATGGATAACGCAGACAAGCTCGTCAACTTCAAATATAATAAAGCGGTCGCTCAGAGAAAGCTCATCAAGGTGATCGGCGTAGGTGGCGCTGGAGGCAATGCCGTCAAGCACATTCACGCTTCAGGACTCCAGGGAGTATCTTATCTGCTCCTCAACACAGATGAGCAAGACCTCGCCAAGAGCGGACTAAAAGATGTAGCCGTCATCGGGCAGAAGCTAACCCAAGGACTAGGTGCTGGCAGTAAGATCGAGGTAGGCGAAGAGGCCGCCTTAGAAGACCAAGAGCTTATCCACTCCCTCCTAGACGACAACGAGACGCAGATGGTCTTCATCTGCGCTGGTATGGGTGGCGGTACGGGTACTGGAGCTGCGCCTGTCATTGCGAAGATAGCACGTGATATGGGGTTGCTCACGGTGGGCTTTATCTTTATGCCTTTCGTCCGTGAGGAGAGACAGCGCATGATCAAAGCGGCACAAGGTGCCGAGCGTATGCGACAAGAGGTAGACTCTCTGGTTATCATTGCCAACGAAAATATCAACCAAGTCTACGGAGAGCTACCCTGGAACGAGTCTCTCAACAAGGCAAACGAGATCCTTGCCAATGCGGTACGAGCCATTACGATGGTCATCACCAACGAGATGGAGATGAATCAAGACTTTGCCGACGTGCGTACCACGCTCAAAGACGGAGGCATCGCACACATTAGCATTGGCTACGGTGAGGGACCTGATCGTGTGAGCAAGGCTATCGACTCGGCTCTCCGCTCTCCATTACTTAACAATGACGACATCACGACAGCCACAAGACTACAGCTGGCGATCTTTTACGATCCGTCTGACGCATTGACGACTGACGAGATGGACGAGATTAAAAAGCTCACCTCCTCCATCCGTAATCTACAGAACAATAAGTCGGGACACGCCTTCAATGATGAGCTGGGCAACAAGGTGATGGTCGTCATCATCGCATCGGGCTTCCAAAAGGAGGCACACATGCCTATGACCGCTATGGACGTAGAGGACTATGTGCGCCAGACGGAGATCGAGAAGGAGCAAAACAAGTTACTCAACCAGTACTACTCTGAGTTTGACCTGGAGCCACGCAGCTCCCTGCCTACCTTTGTGCCTATCGTGCTGACTGATGATGAGCTAGATCGTGACGACCTGATAGACTACCTCGACGAGGAGCCCGCTAAGAACCACAGCTACTCAGAGGTCGAGGAGCGACGGGCTAAGTACAAGTATGGTAACCAGACGCCTGCTATGTCTCAGACGCTCGACACGTCAAAGATCGTCCAGCGCTCCACACCTACTAGGATGCCTAGCGCTGATGTAGAGGAGCTTCCCAACGTCGATCCAACTAGGGAAGGGACTGAGCCTACCACTTCACCAGTCAACCAGCCCAAGATCATCAAGTTCTGAGCGAAAGCTCTAGTAGCATGTCCCATTCTCTAGTCTTATTGTGCGCTATGGGCAAGGAGCACATAGCGATGCAGTCTGCGTTGCACGCTCTAGCTCCTGCTGTCGAACTAGTCGAGCGCACCATGGTTGAGGAGATCCCTTTTGCCGTCTATCGCTACACCTTACGCCTAGAGGAGAGCGGGACTGAGTGTACCTTTCACCTTATTGAGACAGGCATCGGCAAGGTGCATGCAGCTCTTGCCACGCAGCGAGCCATAGAGCGCTATCAGCCTAAGCTCTTAGTCAATGTCGGTGTGTCGGGAGGACTTTACGCAGGCGCACAGGTCAGCGACCTCTGTCTCTCGACGACTTACCGCTACCATGATGTCTGGTGCGGTGAGGGCAACGAGCGTGGACAAGTACAAGGCTTGCCAGCTCAGTTCTCCGCAGAGGTGACCGCCATAGAGACTATGGCAAAGCAACTAAGCATACCGCTACATCAGGGGTTACTCCTCTGTGGTGATACATTCATTCCCGATGCCGATCATCTAAGATCCTTCGCACAGCAGTACCCCGACTTAGTTGCAGTGGATATGGAGAGCGCTGCCATTGCGCAGACAGCTTATCTATACCAGACGCCACTCGTCAGCATACGCATCGTCAGTGACACCCCACTCACGAGTCAGGATCACGGCAAGCAGTATGCGAATTTTTGGCAGCAAAGCAACCTCTTCCTACCGCCCTTTGCAGATGCTATGCGCCTTGTCTGTTCACTCGCAGAGAGTTTCTAGTATGCCCAAAGGTGCCTGCACCGATTCGTTTCACTATCTTTGCAACAAAGTTAATCAAACCATTCAATCCAATCATATTATGAGTCATTTATATCGCAACTTACTCCTACTCTGCGTCCTCAGTCTAGGACTCTTTAGCTCTTGTCAAGAGCCAGACGCTATCGTTCCTGCTGACTCGGAGGAGATAGCTAATAGTCAGCAAGTCAGTGGCGGAGTCGTAGGCTTCTACCTACTTAATGAGGGTAACTTTCAGTCAAACAATAGTTCGCTGGACTATATGAACCTCGTCAGTGGTACTTACACACGAAACATCTATGCCACGATCAATCCCAACGTCGTCAAGGAGCTTGGCGACACAGGCAACGATCTACAGATCTACGGCTCTAGACTCTATGCCGTCATCAACAGCTCTAACAAGGTAGAGGTCCTCGATGCTCAGAGTGGTAAGCGCATCGGTCAGGTAGATATACCTAATTGTCGCTACATCTGCTTCGAGGGCGACAATGCTTACGTCTCTAGCTACGTCAGCACCTCAGATACACGAGACGCTCAGGGGCAAGTCCGTGGAGCCGTCTATCGTTTTGACCTCAACACGCTCGCTATCACGGGGCAGGTCGTCATAGGCTATCAGCCTGAGGAGATGGTACTCACTGGTGGCAGACTATACGTCGCTAACTCTGGTGGCTATATGCAGCCCAACTATGAGCGCACCGTGTCGGTCATCGATCTCAAGAGCTTTACCGAGGTGAATAAGATCGAGGTCGGTATGAACCTCCACCGCCTCAGAATGGATCACAATGGTAGACTATGGATTACCTCTCGTGGTAACTATGGCAACGTACCCTCGAACCTCTACTACATAGACATCGATCCAGCTACGCAAAAGGTTGCAAAGCTCGACTCGCTCAATATACCTTGTGCTGAGATGGCCTTCTATGGCGACAAGCTCTACTACTACAGCAGCATCTGGGACAGTGAGGCTAAGAAGATGAAGACAGGCTTCGGACTCGTCGACATCAACGCTGCGAAGCCTCTCGCCGAGAGCTTTATCACAGATGGCACAGCTGAAAACATTCAGACCGCCTATGGTCTCGCTATCCACCCCGCTTCGGGCGACATCTACATCACGGATGCCAAGGACTTTGTCTCCAGTGGCACGCTATACTGCTACACACCTGATGGCAAGCTCAAGTGGCAAACAGGCCGCACAGGTATGCTACCTGCTCACATAGCATTCGTAAAGCAATAACTAGACAGCAACGAGGCACACGATAAGTGTCCATACCTGTCCGTTAGACAGTTACGTAGGGGCGGACTCTTGGGGAGTTCGCCTCTACCCTTTTTATATACAGGTCTCTATCTCGATGACTACTCTCATCTTCTCACTCATCTTCCTCTGCGCTGCCACACCTTATATATATGGGCAGCAATATACCTCTCAAGACAGCGTATCCACACACCATCTAGAGACAGTTGTCGTCCGCGCACCCCGTGAGCCAGACTACAAGCGAGGAGTCATACCCGCACAGCAACTCTCTGGACAAGAGCTCAAGGCGCTCAGTGCCTTCTCCATAGCTGATGCACTCCGCTCCTTCTCAGGCGTTCAGGTCAAGGACTTCGGCGGGGTCGGTGGACTCAAGACGGTCAACATACGCAGTATGGGTACCCACCACGTCGGCATCTTTTACGACGGTGTGGAGCTGAGTAATGCGCAAAACGGGCAGATAGACCTCGGCCAGTACTCTCTCGACAATATGGAGGCGATACAGGTCTTCAATGGGCAAAAGGGTAGCTACCTCCAGCCCGCCAAAGACTTTGGCTCTAGCGGTACCGTCTACCTGCAGACACGCAAGCCGATCTTTACCGATGGTGCGCAGACTAATCTGAGAGCAAGCCTTAGGACTGGCTCCTTCGACCTCTTTAACCCCGCCATACTGATCGAGCATCGTCTAGAGCCTAGGGTCACTATGTCCTTCAATGCAGAGTGGATCAAGAGCAGTGGCAAGTACAAGTTTAGATACCAAAAGGTCAATCCCCTCACCCACGAGATAGCCTACGACACCACAGCCGTCCGCCACAACGGAGACATCAATGCCACACGGCTAGAGGGCAATCTCCACATCGGACTCCCCGACGGACAGATGCTCGTCAAGGTGTACAACTACAACAGCGAGCGAGGCATACCTGGAGCTATCGTCAATAATGTGTGGCGTCGTGGCGAGCGTCTCTGGGACAACAACAGCTTCGTTCAGACCACCTACGAGCAGCAGCTCCACGACCGTATACGACTACATGCCATCGCCAAGTATGCCTACTATCAGACCCACTTCGTACGCAACGAGGCGACAGCAGCCTTCAAGGTAGACAACCTATATAAGCAGCAGGAGCTATACGGCTCCGTCGCCTCAGCCTTCCAATTGATCGACCACTGGTACCTCTCCGCTGCCTATGACCTACAGTGGAACAAGCTCGATGCCGACCTCTACGACTTTGTCTACCCGCACCGCTTCACCCATCTACTAGCCCTCGCCTCGACTTATACCAACGACTGGATCAATGCACAGGCCAGCCTCCTCGGCACGCTAGCTCAGGACAAAGCGCAAAAGCTCACCAAGGCTCCCCTCTTTCGTAAGCTCACGCCCGCAGCAATCCTTTCGATCAAGCCGTGGCAAGCGATAGACCTACGGTTCAATGCCTTCTATAAGCAAAGCTTTCGCCTACCCACCTTCAACGATCTATACTACACCGAGATAGGTAATATCAAGCTCGACCCAGAGCACACGACCCAGTACAACCTTGGGCTACAATACCAGCTCACACCGCAAAAGCCGTGGCTCTACGCTCTGGACTTCAAGGTAGATGCCTACTACAACCTCGTGACCAACAAGATCATTGCCTACCCTAAGGGGCAGCAGTTTCGATGGACCATGATCAACCTCGGTAAGGTAGACATACGTGGCATCGATGCGCAGTGTACCTGGAGCCTGGTGCCTGTCAGTGACTTGCAGCTATCGCTACGCACTCAGTACACCTATCAGAGAGCTATCGACATCACAAACCCTAAGGATAGTTACTACCGACACCAGATCCCCTACATTCCCTGGCATAGTGGCTCCGCCACGGCAATCGTTCAGTACAAGGGGTGGCAGCTCAACTACAACTTCATCTACGCTGGCGAGCGGTACAGCCAGCTGGAAAACTTCCCCGAGAACCACCTCCAGCCATGGTACACCAACGACCTAGCCCTCGCCTATGAGCGCACCCTACGAGGGTACGGACTGCGTCTGCAGCTCGAGTGCAACAACCTCCTGAGCCAGGCCTACGACGTCATTGCCAACTACCCTATGCCACTACGCAACTACCGCCTCACATTCGTCGTCAGCCACTAAGATCGATCTACATTAGTACAAAACTTACGATGCGGATGCATCCATAGCCACGTGAAGAATTCGAAATTCTCACGTGGCTATTTTTGATTCTCCACGTAGGGAAGAAACATTTCCTCCGAAGTTTCATTTGATTCTTCCGAAGTTTTATTTCGTCTCCACGTGGAGAATATCTATTTCTTACGTAGGGATTTACGATTCTCCACGTGGAGATCATACAGACTATCGCTGATCAATAAATATACTTGAGACGAGAAAGTATTTGGTTTGTCAAAAAATTGTCGTACCTTTGTAGTCGCAATCAACCAAGCAATGGTTCGTTGGCCGAGTGGTTAGGCAACGGTCTGCAAAACCGTGTACGGCGGTTCAAATCCGCCACGAACCTCCATCAATGAAGATGATTTCATTTCTTTGTAAAGGTCCCTCTGCAAGTGATTTGTGGAGGGATTTCTTTTTTCTAGCAAGAGGTTAGGATCAAGAGCTTACGCGCGCGCTCTCCCATAGTCGTGGCGAGTAGATAGTAGGTATCGCTCTCATCGCTCTTGAGCGTCTGCTTGAGCTGCTGAGCAGTCAGAGGGAAGTGTCGAGACATTATAGTCAGTGCTGGATAGCGCTGACGGAGAGCCTGTAGCTCCTTACCTCTAAGGGCAGACTTGCTGTAGTCGATCTCCTCTATGAGCTTATAGCTCTTGTAGAGCGGACTGGGAGAGGCTTTTGCTGAGGTGTAGATGTGACTGTTGGGGCCGAGTAAAGTGAGCGACTGCTCCTCGGCTATCAGATGAAAGGCGCCACTCTTCATCAGAAGTGGCTGTGGGATGTGTATATACTCCTCGATCTTAGTCGCATAAGCTGTACGAACCGACGACAACCTGTGGTATGGGAAGCTCCAACGGCTCACCTCCCCCAGGCGATCCACGACAGCTAGATAAATTTCTGAATCAGTCTCTTGTCGCTGCATAGAGACCGAGACTAGTAGCTCCTTGACCTCATCCTGCACCTGTACTATATGTACGGCACAAACCTGCGGGAGCTGCTCTAATATCCACTGTATATCTAGCATCGGCGACAACTTGAGGAGCAGTCGCCCCTGATAGTCCAGCTTCTGTAGGCGACTCATGATCTGTAGCGGTGATGGACTATACTCCTCCATACTAATGAGACGGCGATTAGGGTCCTCCATATCTCGACGAGCTGGATCTGCGTAGATGAGTGTGATCCCCTCGAGTGTAGCACGCTCCATCGCTGCCAGTGCATCTCCGCAGTGCACCGTGACATGATCCTGCTGTAAGATCTTGTGCAGATTGTAGGTCAAGGCTTCTGCCATCGTCGGGTCTATCTCGTAGATGATGCTCAGCTCTGATACAGACGCCATCGCTAGAGCATCGATGCCTAGCCCACCAGTCATATCTAGGATATGCTCCTGAGGCTCTATCAGTTGCTGCTTGTAGCGGGCTGTCAATTCGCTACTACTCTGCTCGAAGTTGACTCGATGTGGTATATACCCACCGCTCTCGGCAAAGCGTGGCATCTTACGTTGCATCTTGGGGAGCAGAGCGACTTGTAGGGCGACCTGTCGCTTTAGCTCAGGCTCCAGTTCACTCCGCTCGAAGAGTATCCTATCAGGTGATCTATCGGCCCACTGCCTACTCAGAGCCACTACTTGCTCCATCTGTTGTTGTGATAGCATATTGACTAGATGGTCTTATAGTGCAAAGTTAAGACAACGCCCCCTTACGAGCAAAAAAGCGTCGCTGGTGGCTTGTACGGCAGATTATGATTTCGTAGAGGTTATGGTGGAATGAAGATTTTTGCGTACCTTTGCACAGTTCGTATGAGACGAAAGTTCTCACGGACATCCAAATCATTCAAATCTCAATATCAACAATGGCAACTAAAATCAGACTACAAAGATTCGGTCGTCGTGGCTACCCCTTCTACCGTATCGTCATCGCTGATAGCAGGGCTCCACGGGATGGAAAGTTTATTGAGAGGATAGGTTCTTATAATCCGAACACTAATCCTGCTACAATAGATTTGAAGTTTGACCGCGCTCTCTATTGGCTCAAGGTCGGTGCACAGCCTAGTGACACCGTACGTCGCATCCTCTCACGTGAGGGTGTCCTCCTTAAGAAGCACCTCGATGGTGGTGTCGCCAAGGGCGCATTCACACAGGAGGTCGCAGACCAGCGCTTTGAGGCATGGCTCGCAAACAAGCAGCAGCTCCTCAAGGGCGTCGCAGAGCGTGACCAGCAGAAGGCTCTGGATATAGCTCAGAAGCAGCACGAGGCTGAGGAAGAGCAAAACAAGGAGCGTAGCAAGGCACTAGAGGAGAAGAAAGCAGCCATCGAGCGCGAGAAGGCTGAGGCTGAGGCTGCTGCAAAGGCTGAAGCTGAGGCTACCGAGGAGGCTAATGCTACCGAGGAAGCACCTGCCGCTGAGTAAGCTGACAACTGCATAATCGCTACGACATATCTAGTCGTATCTACCATGATACGTACCTATGTATCATAACATCTATGAGACCCAGACTGCATGACTTTGTGTGGTCTGGGTTCTTTTTTTGAGCTGACTGATCTATGTGATAGTCTCTCTACCTCTCATTATGACATCTCCACAACTACAATACCACACCACCGCTCAGGGGCTGCGTATCGTCTACTACCCTATCCCCAGCCAGGTCACCTATATAGGCTACATGGTACAGACAGGCTCGGCTCACGATCCGCAACCTTACCATGGACTGGCACACTGTACGGAGCATATGCTCTTTAAGGGGACGCATAGACGACACGCCCTACACCTAGTGAATCGTGTCGAGGCGGTAGGTGCTGACCTCAACGCTTTCACTACCAAGGAGGATACGACCCTACACATCGCTATTCCCTCACGCTATGCGCTCAGAGCCGTTCATCTGCTCACAGACATTGTCCTCAACAGTTACATACCAGCCGACGAGCTGAGCAAGGAGCAGGAGGTGATCATTGAGGAGATAGCTAGCTACCTAGATGCACCGAGCGAGCGGATATATGATGAGTTTGAGGAGCTACTCTTTAGTGGCACTCCGCTAGCGCACAACATACTAGGCTCCGAGCAATCGGTCAGACGTATCTCCTCGACAGTCGTACGACGCTTTATGGATCAGTACTACCGCCCCGACAATATGGTGCTAGGCATCTGGGGCGAGATAGACTTTGCCAAAGCGGTGGAGATGATCGAACACCTTTACAGCGAGCCACGAGTAGTAGCAGGAGATTCATTTAAGGTGCCAAAGGTCAAGCCCACGACCACTCCCGAGCGGCTCATCGCTAGGACGCACCACTACCGCACCAATCAGTGTCACTGCATCATAGGGACGCATGCTCCGAGCCTGCACAATCGTGAGCGCTATGCTATGACGCTCTTCAACAACTTCATCGGGGGACCCGCCATCACCTCCCAGCTAAACCTTCATCTGCGCGAAGAGCTAGGACTGGTATACAGTGTCGAAGCAAGCTACACGCCTTATCTGAATGATGGCGTCTGGAGCGTCTACCTGGGTACAGGAAGCGACACGCTACAAGAAGCTGTGGAGGCGGTGCATCGCATCCTAGACCGCTACGTCACCACGCCTATGAGTGAGGAGCAGCTAGCGATCAGCAAGCAGCAGATCGTGGGGCAGCTACTCCTTGCCAACGATCAGCACGACAGCGAGTTCATCACTATGCTCAAGAGCTACCTTTACTTCGGCAGAGTCAGCAGTGTCGCTGAGGTGGCGGAGCGCATACAGGCTATCACGCCTGAGGAGATCACTGAGACGGTCGGTCGCTACCTCACGAGAGCGCAGCGACACACGCTCATCTACAAGTAGAGCGACAAAGAGAGCTGTTAAAGCTCACTGAGTTAATCAGAGAGTAAGTGCCAAGGGCTTTTTTCACTACCTTTGTGAGCAAGAGACAAGAGCTGTGGCTCGTATGCTATGACCTCAGTACGTGAGACAACCCCCTACTCCTCTATGCTACTACGGATACTATACATTATATATATAGTCTTAATAGCGGCCCCCATCTATGCGGTGATAACCATCGTCTTGGCAGTTGTTATGACGATGGGCTGCTTGCTAGGCTTTGGCAAGTTCTTTAGCTATTACCCAGGACTCATCTGGTCGTGGCTAGGACTGATCCTATCCCTCTGTCCCGTCACGGTGCGGGGACGTAAGAACTACGACAAGAAGTCGGGGCCCTACGTCGTCATGGCCAACCACCAGGGAGCTTACGACATCTTCCTCCTCTACGGCTTCCTCGGCATTCCCTTCAAGTGGGTGATGAAGGAGTCATTGCGACGCGTCCCCTTTGTGGGCAAAGCGTGCGAGGTGGCGGGCTTTATCTTTATCAATGGACATAGCATACAGAACATTCGCAACTCGCTAGATGAGGCAAAGCGTTCGCTCGGTGATGGCTACTCGATCTTTATCTTCCCCGAGGGAAGTCGTACCCGCACGGGACGTATGCAACCCTTTAAGAAAGGTGGCTTCGTCATAGCTGACGAACTAGACATCCCCATCATTCCTGTCTCCATATCAGGCTCGTACGATGTGATGCGTGCTGGCTCATTCTTACCGCACTGGCGTCGCCTTTACTTAGATATACACCCTCCTATTCACCCTCGTGACTATCGCTCGTCCGATCAGTCGATACAAGATCTCCGCGAAGAGGTCTACCATACAATACAGCAAGGCATACATGATGGCACCGAGCAACTCTAGTAGCAAGGCTCCTTACCGCATTCTCTTCGTCTGTCTAGGCAACATCTGTCGCTCCCCTCTCGCTGAGGCTATCATGCGGCAACTCCTAGCCGAAGACTCCGCTAGTTCGTCTCAGATCGAGGTAGACTCGGCTGGCATAGGAGGCTGGCATCAGGGAGAGCTAGCAGACCCGCGTATGCGTGCCCATGCAGCACGCCGTGGCATCGAGATAACGCATCGTGCTAGGCAAGTGACGGATGGAGACTTTGAGACCTTTGACCTAATCATCGCTATGGACGATGGCAACTATGAGGCACTGCGCGAACTGGCTCCGACGCTAGAGCAGCAGGAGAAGGTCGTGCGTATGGCTGACTACCTTGAGCAGATGCCGTGGGATCACATCCCCGATCCATACTACGGAGGAGCATCGGGCTTTGAGCTCGTCCTGGATCTACTCACTGAGGGGTGTACCAATCTATACCGCCGCTGCAAGGTGCAGAGCGATAAGTAAGCGGGGGAACACTACTTTTCGTACTTTTGCGCTGGACTTATTACGACCTTGTTAACGAGCAATCTTTTATTCCGATGTTTCCTAAGATAAAAAGGCTTCTCTCCATCTGTGGTGGCTATCTCAAGGAGTTGTGGGGGCGTATGTGTGGTATGCCTACCCTCTTTGCTTTCCTGACACTCCTACAAGTGCTTATGGGGAGCTTAATGATACTGCACCTTCGCATGGAGATGCCTCTGCTCCTTTGGCTGGGAGGCTATATCGCCAGCACTGCGATACTGATGACGCTCCCCGCCATACTGCCACAGCGGTGGTGGCGCATCGCTTGGACTAGCCTGATCGTACTGCTCTCGGCACTACTATTTATATATGAGTACTATCTGCTCACGGAGTACGGCACGCTCCTGACGCAGACGGTCTTGCTACAGTACTATACGCCCTGTGCCGACGATGTGTGTCGCTCGCTACTACCATGGAGTATGCCGATGCACACGCTGCTAGAGGCCATCGGGTTGCTTTGTGGCATCAGCCTGGTGACCTGGTCAACCCGCAAGGGCTGGGGAGTACTCTTCATGCTACTGCTACTACTTATCTCTGGTATACCACACACTAGCAAGCTAAGCCCAATAGTGGCCGGAGGTATCTCCAATCATGAGGCTTACACACTCGCTCACGAGTACAATATGATGAGCCGCTATGTAGCGACAACGCTGGGAGTCTTTACCAATCAAAAGCGATACGACGAGATGGGGCAGAACTTATGGAAAAACACCCCGACCAACGTTCGCCTCATACCTCAGCGTCAGCCACACAATGTGGTGGTCATCATCGGCGAGTCCTTACGTCGCTTAGATATGCACTGCTACGGCTATCCGCTAGAGAATACGCCACACCTAGACTCACTCGTTCAGGCTGGCTCACTCGTCCTTTATGATGACGTAGTCTGCCCACAGCCTAACACGCTCACCTCGCTACGACGTGTCCTCACCATACGAGGAGAGGACGAGCAAGCGCCTTGGGATGCCACGACGACACTCCCTATCACTTTCTCCTCTGCTGGCTACAAGACCTACTGGTGTAGCAATCAGGAGATGGCTGGAGACTGGATCGAGGAGGTGTCGCTCATAGCCTCTACGGCCGATAGCTCTTACTACACCGATGGGAGTACCTCTGGAGCTTTGCACTGGAAGGCTGGACGAGTCAAGTATGACGAACTCATCCTCCCGCATCTGATCGATTATCGGCAGACCAGCTCACCTAATGGGAGTCTCCTAGTCGTAGCTCATCTGATGGGAAGCCATGCCTCCTTTGTCGATAGATACCCCAACGACCGCTTTGGTCACTTTACGGCTAAGGATGTGAAGCAATTAGAGCCTCACCTCAGCGCAGGAGAAGCGCAAAACTCAGCTGAGTATATAAACTCGATCCTCTACAACGACTACATCGTCTCCGAGATTATCCGTTACTACAGCCAAAGCTCCTCCATCGTGATCTACCTATCGGATCACGGTATCTCTCGCTATGACAATCCTAAGGCTCCTACTCAGGCAGCACACGGAGTCTGCGAGAGCGCTCTGCAGATACCCTTTATGGTCTATATGTCCGATCAGTTCGCAGCAGAAAATCCCGACATCCTACTCGCCGTACAGCGTACTCGATACAAACCCTTCATGACCGATCTCTTCACCTCCTCACTTATGGGGCTTATGGGGATCGAGTCAAACTATACCATCCCCCGCTTACAGCTATGGAGCCTATCGTACGATGCGACCCGTCCTAGATGTATCAAGGGCTTTGGCTCGGAGGTAACCTTCTCACCTAAGCATCCAGATCAGCTATGAAAAAAGCACTCTTACACTACCTCCAGGGAGTCAAAGCAAGGGCTCCTCAGCTAGTATGGCTACTGATTGCGATGCTAGCGATCTTGACGCTCAATAACCTGGTCGTCAGAGGACTGCTCTCTAGGAGTGCCACTTATCTATCTAGAGAAAATATCCCCCTCCTATGGGACACCCTCTGGATGGCTACGCTGCTATACCTCATCCCCACTCTGATCCCCCATCGCATCACACGTAAGGTGGTTCTCATCATCGAGCTGGTACTCGTCAGTGCCATACATATTATGGATCTCTACCTCGTCAGTACCTATCAGATGCCTTACTGCGATGCAATCGCCATCCCAATCTTTGCGACCAATCCTGGAGAGGCTCACGGCTTCTTCAAGTCGCTACGACTGGAGATGCCCTTTATGCTCATCGAGGGAGTCAAGCTACTACTGGCTATCTTCCTACCACTCGGCATCTCCTGGCTGATAGGTCGTGCTAGAAGAGCTAAGCAGCACCTCTCTCCCGAACGTATTACGCGCCTCAAGCGATACAGCTCTACGCTCCTCTTCGTAGTAGTTCTCGTCGGCGCACACATACTCGGTATCAACTATCTGCGTCAGACGCGTATCGCCGCCAGCGCAGGAGTCATAGAGTACAATGCGCACGCACCGATCGCTCGCCTTTACTTGAGCCATCGAGTGTTGCGTCACGATGCTAAGCGTTGTGCTCTAGACTATAGACCTCGACAAGCCACACCCCAAGAGGTAGTCGTAGATTCGCTTCTACCGCCACACAACGTCGTGCTGGTCCTTGCCGAAGACATCTATCCGCATCTGATGCACTGCTACAATCCTATCGTCAATGAGAATACACCAACCATAGACTCGCTCCTACAGACGGGCTCTCTCATCAAGCTCGATAGCGTCTATAGTGCTTCGGACAATGCAGCTCTAGCTGCTGCCTGGACACTCTCCCTCTGTCCTAAGGATAGCCCTGAGAGTTGGGACACCTACCCTTCTATCTATAGTATCTTTCGTGCAGCAGGCTACGACACCTATTGGCTAGACAACACTCCTCGCATAGCGCGTGGACTAGATGTCTACCCACAGCTAGCAGCCGACTGCAACGACCACTTCTTTACCAATCTACGTGCGGACGATCAAGAGTGGACCAGCCGAATCCCCTACGATGATGCTGTCCTCAACCAACTCAAGCAGCTAGAAAGTCAGTCTCGTCTCACCACCATTCACCTTATGGGAGGACGCAGTAACATTTGGGAACGTATCCCCAAGAGGTTCTATAAGTACAATCGTTTGTCTGCAAAGATTGACATAGATCTACCAGGCGATGCTCTAGATCACCTAGCTCAATACTACAACGTCGTCTGCTACCAGGACAGCCTACTCAAGCAGCTCATCGCACACTACCAAGAGACCCCCACGATACTTATCTATTGCAGTCCTGTAGGGGTCTATAGTGAGTGGCACCCCTACTCAGGCGATCAGGTGGCTCCCGAGACTAGAGGACAGGTGCCTTTGCTACTATACCTCTCCCCAGCTATGCAGCGCATCTCTCCCACCCTACGAGATCAGCTCCTACAGCTCAATGCTGAGCGACACAACCTCAGCGACCTACCCCAGCTACTGATGCGACTCTCTGCAATTCGGGTTGCCCTCTCGTAGCAAAGCTCCCTCCTTCTATCCACTTAACGCCCGCTACACGAATGAGACTCGAGTCTCATAGGTGTGGCTTTTTCAGTTTCTTACTTATGAAACTAAAACTCTCCTCACAGAGGCTGCTGAAACTTCCCTAGTTAAATTTTTCTTGGGCGGGGTCGTTCTGTTGCTCAGTCTTAAAACATTTTATACCTTTGCTGGAAGTCTGAAAATCGATCGAATGTGAAGATAATAGAGCCAAATCATACTATCACACTAGGTGTGGATTACGAGTCTACCGCCACGAGCCACTATGCGGTCGCTAAAATGCACCATAACCACATCTTATCGAAGCCTCAGCAGATACTTGCCACTTAAACAACCATAGATATAATACTAACGAAGAGTAATGAATCACCTAACGAATCGACTGATCTTACTGATCCTCATTCCGCTATGCTTGCTCGCTGGAGCTAGCAGTGGTCTCGCACAGCAATCCTTCGGAGGCTCACCACAGCTTCTCGGAGAGGGTACGCTACGTACCGCAACCGCCAGCATATCGCTTGCTCCAGACTTCAACCCTCAAGACCTCATGCGCAGAGAGACTTGGCACGAAGGAGAGCTACATCGCAGGACTTACAATGTCGGCAAGGTAGTCCCCTGCTCCATAGACTTCGTCACTGAGGCTGAGCTGATCAGTTCTGTAGCTGGCACTGATATCTATCGCCTAGAGATAGATATGGAGCAGAGTCCTGTAGGGCTAAACCTATACTACTCCGACTTCTTTATCCCCCAGGGTGGACGGCTCTACATCTACACCCCAGGTGGAGAGCAACTCCTCGGAGCCTACACACACGAGACGCATCCTAAGCATGGTGCTTTTGCCTCGGAGCCACTCAGTGGTAGCAAGCTGATACTAGACTACGAAGCTCCCCGTGGATCTGCAAGACCTTCTATCCAGATCAGTGGCGTAGGTTACCTCTACCGCTCTGTCATGCAGGCTAAAGTAGGGCATGGTATAGAGAGTGAAGACGCATCAGACCCAGCTAAGGATAAGTACTGCCAGATCAATGTCAACTGCCCCGAGGGTGATGAGTGGTATGAGCAGAAGAGTAGCTCGGTCATCTATATGCCTGTCTTTGCTGATGGCAACATAAGCTGGTGCTCGGGTAATCTCGTTAACAATGCAAGGGGAGACTTCAAGCCTTATATCCTTACCGCAGCACACTGCTCGGGCGAAGAAGTTACGGACGACCCTGAGGTGGGAAAGTTCAACGGAGGCTTTGGCATAGATCAGAGCAAGATGGATCAGTGGCTCTTTGGCTTCCACTATGAGAAGCCTCGCTGCAACAACAGTGACTATGGCTTTCAAACCACAAAGACCCTCGCTGGCGCTACCATACGTACCTACACCTCCGTCTATGGTTACTCCGATGGTATGCTCCTAGAGCTCAATGATGAGATACCTCTCGACTATCGTGTCTACTACTCTGGCTGGAATGCGACGGAGCAGACCTGGCAGACGGGAGCTGGCATCCATCACCCAGCAGGAGATGCGACCAAGATCGCCCTTTACAATGGAGGTATGGGTCTCGGTCAGTGGATCGAAGGTGCTTCGTGGATGATTACTGCTATAGGTGGTCAGGATGATCACTTCAAGCTTATGTTTGACAAAGGCAATACAGAGGGAGGCTCCTCAGGCTCTCCACTATATAATGATGCGAAAGAGCAGATCGGTACCCTCACAGGCGGAAGAACAGCCCCATGCTCTCAAGACGGCTTCTATGGTCGCCTCAGCTCACACTTCAATAAGTACAGTGCCAAGGGTGATCTATACCATATGGATATGTTCCTCGATCCCGACAGTACAGGGGTACTTAAGGTGGCTGGTACATGGCGTGAGGGCTACGAGCCTTTTCTCCCCATACGAGAGCTACGTGGCAAGCTGGATCTGCAAGATCATCTCAAGGTAGAGCTCGAGTGGGACGCAGTACCCGCACACACGCAGGGCTACCCCATCAGCTATAAGATATATCGCAACGGTACGCCTCTGACAGAGCTGTCTGAAACAACCTACACAGACGAGCTCACACATAGTCTGACGAGCCAAGGCTCTGTCCACTATGCCATAGAGGCTCTCTACGATGTCGAGGGCAAGAAGATCTCTACCCCAGCAGCCTACCGCACGATCTATACCGGCAAGCTCGTTACAGAGGTAGATGCTACAGTACAAAAGGGTGAGACTGCTGGCGTATCACTCTCTTGGTCAGCTCCTGTCAATACACAGACTATCTCTAAGATTGCTGATAGAGAGAAGATGCATGCAGTGAAAGCATCCTCTAAGTTTGTAAGTCAACTGGCTTACTATGGATACTCTGAGATGCGCTACTTTGACAAGTTCCGTCTAGGGCACTCACCCTTTGACAAGCCTCTCTATGTACACCAGATCAATGTCCTCCCAGTAGCCAGCGCCAATGGCAAGCTACACTATCTCTACCTACGCCAAAAGCTTAATGAGAGCCGTGAATATGCTCAGTACTATAGAAGTCCCAAGGAGAAGGAAGTAACAGGAGCACCTGAGTGGCTCTCGATACCTCTTAAGAAGCCCTTTAAGTTAAATATGGAGGAGAATCTCGAGGTAGGCTTTAAGATCCAGACGAGCTCTCCCCACGATGTGTACATCGATACAAACTCCAAGGACAAGTACCTAGAAGTAGATGGAGGGCTTATCTCAGTCCTTGTGAACGGTATGTTTCAGGCACTACCTAACTTTACAGACCAAGGCTATATGGCTATCGAGCTGGTCGTATCTGACAGTCCTACACTCAGCGGTGATACGATCCGTGAGACCCTCACTCGTGGTCCACTACCTGTCCCCTTCCCAGAGGTCAAGGGCTATGCCATCTATCGCAACGATGAGAAGGTCGGAGAGACTGACCCATCCATCCTTTCGTACCAAGACAACGAGGGCAAGGAGGGTGACAACTACCGCATCGTAGTACTATACGATGCTCCCAAGCAACTATCTATCGATCAGAGCCTGGCAGAGAGCAAGAAACCTCATCTCTACCCATCGGTCATCAGCGACATGGCTACCCTGTCTGAAGCTGACGAAGCTCTATCGCTACAGCTCTACGATCTCTCAGGGCGCTGTCTCCTGACGCTACAAGGGGAAGCACTGCGTAGCTCTATCGATCTGACAGATCTACCAGAGGGTTCATACATCGCACTCATACGTACTGCGCAAGAGACCTTCACGCAGAGAGTTATGATTAAACGAAATCTATTCTAAACACTCTAAGTAAGCAAAGGTTGCTGAGGGGAATCTAAAGAGTCTCCCAAGAGACCGCCCCTCAGCACCTAACTCAACAGATTACAAACCCTAAACCAACAATTACCATGATGAGGCTAACAAGATCTATATCTCTACTCGTGATCGTCGCCCTCTCATCATATATATGGAGTGCGGCACAAGTAGACTGGGATGACGACGTATACTACGTCCCCTCCAAGACTTCTCAGCAAGATAGTCGCTCTAACGACCCGTGGGGCGACGATGAGTATCAGTATGACAATCAAGACCCTCTCGACGCTTACAACCGCCGTGGAGGAGAGTATCAAGGTGAGCGAGGACGAAGCTACTCCTCATCACAACAACCTAAGAAAGGGGTAGGCAAGTATAGCCAGCGCATCATGCGCTTTCACAATCCAGCTACAGTATACATATACGACTCTAACAATGTAGATGTATACTACAACGAGGATGGCACTTATGGTATTTACACTTATCCCGATCGTTACGATTACGTAGCTGACCGCTACAACCCCGTAGGCATCTCTATCAATCTATGGAGTCCTGGATGGTACTCCTCTTGGGACTACTACTATGACTATATGTGGTACAGCTCTTGGTATCCTTGGTACACGAACCGATACCCATACCCCTACAGCTGGGGTGGATACGGCTACTGGGGTCCTTCCATTTGGTACACCAACCCCTGGTCATGGGGCGGTAGCTATTGGTACGGATACTATCCACACTATGGGGGCTACGGATACGGTGCTGGCTATAATAATGGATTTTGGGATGGATACTATGCAGGCGTCTACGACCCATACTATGGTAGCTATGCCAAGCCCTCGACTTACTACTCTAATGGTCGCCTAGGTAGTCGATACTATGATAGGGGCAATAACAGCAATCCGCGCGCCACACGTGGCAACCAAGGCACGCTCTCGGGCAACGCTCGTAGAGGTTCGCTAGATCAGTCTACTTATAGCCGCAATGAAGTGACCGATCGTGGCAACTTCTGGAAGGATGATCGCAATCGTATCTATGACAATACGCAGGGACGCAGTGCTCGTGGATCGTACGATCAGTCTAGCAGCACACGCCACAGCTCCTCTGGGCAGTACGAGATAGGCTCCGCTCGCTCACGTCGTGGCTCCTACTTTGAGGATAGTAGCACGATAAGACAGGAGCGACCAGTCTCCCCAACGAACCGCAATTACAACCCTGGCTCTACTCGCTCACGCCGTGGTAACTATGCGACGCCAAGTAATCGCAGAAGCTACAACACCCCAAGTAACAGCAGACGCTACGATACACCAAGTAACAGAAGCTCTCGTAGCAACTCCAGCTCTTCTGTACGCTCTAACCGAGGTAACAGCAGCTGGCAGGGAAGCTCTCGTAGCTCCTCATCTCGTAGCAGTCGTAGTTATGACTCTCCTAGTAGCTCTAGATCATCCTCTAGTAGCTTTGGATCTTCGTCCTCTTCATCGCGGAGCAGTAGCTCTTCTGGTAGCTCCTCATCTTCTAGCCGTAGCGCTAGAGGACGCCGATAGTAGACACTTCTTAGTATGAGACTTGTATCATTAGCCACCGCACGCAGGTTCTGACTAATGGTCAAGTCTCATTCGTTTATACACCTATACTTATAAACTATGCTTCGACACTATTTCATTCCCCTCATAAGCTCAGCACTCCTACTCATCACGGGGAGCTATCTATCCGCACAGACTCATGATAATGCGCTACGCTTTAGCACCGAAGCGCTCGACGGGACGGCTCGCTACCAAGCTATGGGAGGAGCCTTCGGCGCTGTAGGTGCTGACTACAGTAGCTTGCGACAAAACCCCGCCGGACTGGGACTCTTCCGCAGTAACGAGATACAGGGTACCATCGCCTTCGGACAAAACCTCGACAAAGCCACCTGGTACGAAGAGCAGTACAAGAAGGGGCACACTGCCTTCAGTGGCAATATGTCTGTCGTGCTGGCGACTCCACTCAGAGGGTCTGGCCTCTCCCTCAACCTGGCTCTAGGCTTCTACCAGCGTCAGAGCTTTGCGCGCACCTTTGACGTAAGCAACCACCAGGTTACTAAGTACTCACTGGCAGACTACGCAGCCTTTATCACACCGACCAATGTCTCCTCCGAGGATCTCCTCGGCAAGAACGCTTATGGTAGCGTCCCCGCACCTTGGCTCGCCATACTAGGACATGGAGCAGGCTGGACAGTGCAGCGTCCTGAGGGCTTCTACGAGAGTGCCTTCAACTACAGTGACAAGGGTGGCATCCTAGGGCCGAGCAATTCGCAACTACGCATCAACGAGCGGGGCGGTATACAGGACTTTGACTTCACCTGTGGACTTAACTACAACAACCGCCTATACGTCGGTTTAGGACTCAAGATCAGTGCGCTAGACTATCGCATGAACTCCTACTACGGCGAGGATTTTATAGATGATGATTACCTAGAGCTAGCCAACGAGCTTCGCACCTCTGGTTCGGGAGCATCGGTCAGCTTCGGCGTGATCGCTCGTGTCTCAGACCATTTGCGCCTAGGAGCTGCCGTCCAGACACCCACATGGTTCACACTGCAAGACAATTACGTAGCAGAAGCTGCATCTCGATACTCACGAGCTGTAGATACCCTGGGCAATCCTTTACCAAAGGAGAAGTGGACAGTCGGAGATCAGACACCTAGCGATGCCGCTTGGCGCTACCAGCTACAGACTCCCACCAAGATCGTCCTCAGTGGAGCCCTCGTCGGACGGCAAGGCATGCTAAGCCTCGACTATGAGCTGGCCAACTACACAGGCATTAAGCTCAAAGACACCTATGGTCCTTTTGTCGATGACAATAAGCTCATGAAGGATTACTTCACTCCGATTCAAAGCACCATACGTCTCGGTGGTGAGCTGAGAGTCTCTCCTCAGTTCAGTCTTCGTGCGGGTGGATACTGGAGACAAGCTCCTATGAAGGCAAGCTTCGACTCCGATCCTAAGCAGAGTGCCACGATCCCTGTCAACGAGGCTGGTACCGTGCCACACTACGAGATCGTTGGTATGGGCTACGGCATCACCAGCGGACTAGGCTGGCGCTTCTCTCCCTCCTCTTATCTAGACCTAGCAGTCGTCTATCAGGGACAAAAGTCTCATATGTACCCCTTCCCGACTCGCTACTATGCGGACAATGGGGAGCAACTCGCGACTCCGCAAGCTATCCAGCTACAGAAGCACCGCGTCTACGGGGTAGCTACCTTCGGCTTTAAGTTCTAAACCTCTTTATATCCACAGAACCATGTCACTATCTTCCAAAGCTTGGGATCGTCTCCTAGACCTTGTCCTCGGAGCCAATATGGCGCAGGTCAATCGTGTCGAGTGGCTCACAGACACGCTCTACCCCTTTCTCTCTATCTCAGAGCTAGAGCAGCTCGCCACGGAGCCTCCACACCGCTTCCTCTCAGTCAAAGTACTGAATC
The DNA here is from genome assembly GCA_900539765.1 of uncultured Porphyromonas sp. GTDB lineage: Bacteria > Bacteroidota > Bacteroidia > Bacteroidales > Porphyromonadaceae > Porphyromonas. The sequence continues at coordinate 26,091 of UQDF01000028.1, forward strand.
ACATAGCCAATCAAGAGATTAGTCGCCACACCGAACTCCTAGCTATGGGCTCGGCTGGTAGCAGTCTCTCTGGTTGCGTCGCTACATGGGTCGGCATACCGACAGAGCTAGCGCAGTACAGTGTCAATCTAGTCCTCCTCATACAGAAGCTCGCCTACCTCTACGGCTGGGACGACTTCTACTCCTATGGAGCCGTAACGACAGAGGCCAAGGCGCGTATCACCTTTATGATGGGTAGTATGCTAGGAATACGAGAGGCTGATGCACTCTTGCGCAACGCTTGTCGCTCATATCAGGGACAGGTCTCCATAACACCTATGCCCTACGTAGGCGATCGCTCCCCCATCGACAAGGTCATTATAGAGATCTCGAAGCGTCTCTTGATCCTCTCTGCCAAGGGAGGCGTCACCGCTTGGATCGGTCGCAAGACACCGCTCATCGGTGTAACCATCGGAGCTAGTACCTCTTACATCCTCGTCAAGCCCTCACTCGTACGTCTCAAGGTACTCTTACGTGACCTTATGCAGGAGCGCAATTTCCAGTAGTAAGTGCAACACGAAGCGTATAAAAGCACCCACCCCTG
>UQDF01000029.1 GCA_900539765.1 uncultured Porphyromonas sp.
GTACCATCTCAGTAACACCTTCCCAACTGTGTACTTTTTTCAGGAAGAGGACAATTCTCCACGTGGACGAGAATCATTTCCTCCGAAGTTTCATTTGATTCCTCCGAAGTTTCATTTCTCGCCTACGTGGAGAATTTTCTTTTTCCACGTGGCTATTTAAGATTTCCCACGTGGGGATCGACCTTTTCTAATGCCACAGCAGTTGTTCTAATGCCAAAAGCACTTGATCTAATGCCAAAACACCCGATCGCTTAACATCTTCACCGCTCTGTAACATTTTCGTCACAGAGGAATAATCCATTGGCCGTAATATTGCAAACGAAAAGGGAGGTCTCCCCCCGACACGATCGGAAAGGACCTCCCATTAAGAGATAGACAACTAACTTACTAATAGAACTATGAATAAGAGTACACTCAAGGCTTTAGCCCTCATCGCCATCGCCCTTATGACTGCCAGCTGCTCTGGCAAAGGTGGTCAGGTGACCGAGCTAGATGCTGCAGGAGCAACCTTCCCACTACCCTACTATACCGAGGCGTTCAAAGCTTATGAGGCGCAGTCAGGTATACATATTAATTATGGAGCCGTAGGCAGCGGTGGTGGTATCCGTAGCCTCAAGGACGAAGTCGTACACTTTGCCGCTACCGATGCTTTTCTATCTGATGAGGAGATGGCCGAGATGCCGCGTCCTGTGGTTCACATACCGACCTGCATGGGAGCTGTTGTCATCGCTTACAACTGTGCTGAGATCTCACAGCTAAACCTCACAGGAGAGATTATTGCCGACATTTATCTAGGTAAGATAACGCGCTGGAACGATCCCGCTATCGCCACGATCAATCCCGACCAAAAGCTCCCCGACAAGGAGATCTCACCCGTCTATCGCTCCGATGGCAGTGGTACGACGAATGTCTTCAGCGACTATCTAACGAAGGTGAGCACCGACTGGGCTACACAGGTGGGTACGGGCAAGTCGCTCAAGTGGCCTACTGGTATGGCTGCCAAGGGCAATCCAGGTGTCGCTGGCGTGATCGCACAGACCGATGGTGCGCTCGGATATGTAGGTAGCGAGTACAGCTTCTCCCTAGACATACCGACAGCCATGGTACAGAATCAAGCGGGCAACTTCGTCCTTCCCTCGCTCGAGTCTATCTCTGCAGCCGCTGCTGGCGAGGTAGCGTCCGACACACGTCAGATGATCACCAACTCGTCACACCCTGACGCTTACCCTATTAGTTGTCTCACCTGGCTCATCGCTTATCAGGAGATGCAGTACGATGACCACTCTGAGGCAGAGGCTGTCGAGACGGCTCGTCTACTCAACTGGATGCTGAGCGAAGAGGCACAGGCTATCACTTCGCAGATTCACTTCGCACCGCTATCGGCTGAGATGATCGCAGCAGCCAAGGCGCAGCTGGCTAAGCTGACCTATGGCGGTAAGCCTATAGACCTAACTAGCACTCCTAAGGAGTAGCCCCCCTAATACACCAGAAAAACAAAAAAGGAGACTGCTACGGTCTCTGTAGCAATCTCCTCACACCAAAAGAACGTCTCTCCTCCCCTCTCAACAGTAGTGCCGTCTGGATAGCTCCGATTAGTTAGTGAGTCGCATCCGACCTGTACCGCTCTCTATTCGGAGGAGAGATGTCTTTTACCCTTACCCACCTACTCCTTATAAATATAAGCTCTGCCTATATGTCTACCCTCGTCCGTAAAGCGTCACGCCGCCCTATCGGCGACAAGATCTTCCGCGGTCTACTCACTAGCTCTGGGCTTCTCGTGCTACTGATCTGCCTAGCGATGCTGATCAGTCTGATTAGTAACAGCATGGAGGCCTTTAGTGAGTTTGGCTTCTTTCGCTTCATCTGCTCCTCCGAGTGGGACCCCACGGCTGGGCGGGAGCAGTATGGAGCGTTGCCCTTTATCGTGGGGACTGTGGTCACCTCGATACTAGCTTTGATCCTATGCATCCCCTTCTCGCTACCGGTAGCACTCTTCATCGGGGAGTACTTCAAGGGTAAGCGGATCGCTGGCGTCATCCGTTCGCTGACTGACTTACTAGCGGGCATCCCCTCGATCGTGTACGGTCTATGGGGCTTCTACACACTGCGTCCGCTCATTGATATGATCGATGGACCACAGGGCAATGGCTACGGGATCCTCACTTCTGTGCTTATACTCACCATTATGATCATCCCCTATGCCTCGTCGCTCACAGCGGAGTTTGTCATGCTCACCCCTAAGTCGCTCAAGGAGGCTGCCTACAGTCTCGGCGCCACCCGTACGGAGGTGATCGGATCGGTCATCCTACCCAATGCCCGGAGCGGTATCGTCGCAGCTTATATCCTCGCTCTGGGACGAGCTCTCGGTGAGACGATGGCGGTGACGATGCTGATCGGTAACACGGACAAGATACCTACATCGCTCTTTGACACGGGACAGAGTATGGCTTCGCTGATCGCTAATCAGTTCAACGAGGCGCACGGACTCAAGCTCAGTTCGCTCATAGCGATCGCTCTAGTCCTCTTCCTCATCACAGCCATCATCAACGGCATTGTGAAGATAATCCTAAACAAGAAACGAGCCTAAACAGACTATGGCATCACTCAAAGTAAGACAGGGCTGGGACCGCACGGTCTATCTAGTCAATATCGTACTCGCCTGCATCACCGTCATACCGCTCTTTCTCATCATCGGCAAGATCGTCCTGGAGGGTTACCAGCAGATCAACTGGGACTTCTTTACCAAGACGGCACCGACAGCTGTCGAGGCGATGATGGCCAAGCGCGCCAACACGATCGAAGGCTCTCGCACGATACTCCCAGGCGGTATCGCTAATGGTATCGTCGGCACCCTTATCATGACCCTCGTAGCCTCTATCATTGCTATCCCCATAGGACTCCTAGGCGGTATCTACCTCTCGGAGAATAGATCCTCACGTCTCGCCAATGTAGTGCGCTTCGTCACGGACCTGCTACAAGGCACCCCCTCGATCGTCATCGGTATCATCGTATACGCTTGGGTGGTACTACCGATGCGAGGTTACTCGGCCCTAGCTGGTGCTGTGGCTCTGGCGATTATGATGCTACCGCTCATCATACGCTCTACCGAGGAGACGCTGGCGCGACTGCCTAAGTCCTTCAAAGAGTCAGCGCTCGCTCTCGGATGCTCCTACCGCAAGATGGTGCTTAAGATCCTCCTCCCCTCTGCTATGGGTGGTCTGCTGACTGGTATCCTGCTAGCAGTAAGTCGTATCATCGGTGAGACGGCACCGCTCATCATGACCGCTCTAGGCAGTGCCCGCATATCGTGGACGCTCGACACCCCTTCGTCGGCCGTACCGCTACTCATCTGGGAGTTTTACAGTGATCCCAACCTTCAGGAGATGATCTGGAGCTCTTCGCTCTTTCTCCTACTCCTAGTGCTCCTTCTAAACTTTATCGCCAAGCGTATCTCCGATCGGACACGCTACTAGTAACTTCTTTTTTGTCCAAAGCATGACTCCAAACTCTATACAGACGACAACGCCCGAAGTGGTCCTCCAGCTAGACAACGTAAGCATCTGGTACACTCCTGAGAAGAGTGCCGTGACCAACGTCTCTGCGGAGATCTACGATCACGAGATCACCGCCATCATGGGTCCTAGTGGTTGTGGCAAGAGTACCCTGCTACGTGCCATCAATCGTATGCACGAGCTTTACCCTGGCATACGTACCGATGGACGCATCCTCCTACAGGGAGAGAACATCTTAGAGAAAGACCCGATGGTCGTCCGTCGCATGGCGGGGATGGTCTTCCAGCAGCCGAACCCCTTTCCGACGATGAGCATCGCCGACAATGTGATGGCGGGCTATAAGCTCAACGGCATCAAGGTCTCCAAGGCGCAGCGCGAAGAGATCCTCACCACCTCTCTGCAGTCGGTCGGACTATGGGAGGAGGTCAAGGACAGACTAGACAAGCGTGGCTCCTTCCTCTCGGGTGGACAGCAGCAGCGACTATGCATCGCTCGTGCCTTAGCACTGCGTCCTCGGCTACTCCTGATGGACGAGCCTACCTCCGCACTAGACCCGATAGCGACCAATTGCATCGAGGAGCTGATCCTAGAGCTCAAAAAGGAGATAGCGATCCTCATCGTCACGCACAATATGGGCCAGGCGGCACGCATATCCGACCGCTCGATGTTTATGTACCTCGGTGAGCTAGTCGAGTATGACCGCACCGACAAGATGTTTACCAACCCCAGCGATAAGCGCACCGAGGACTACCTACAGGGCAACTTCGGATAAAACATCGTACCTTAGATCTGCCATACAGACAGACACTCTCACCTTCCCTATCAAGTAAAACGTAACTGTCACAACCTATGTCACCCAATATGGATCACCACGTCGTCCTGATCAAGGAAGACTTCAACGTACTCAACAAAGTGATCGCTCGCCAAGTAGAGATCATACAGCAGCTCCTCAGCGGGGTCGTAGAGCCTGATGCCTACGAGCACATCGAGATGAATGAGACTATCATAGATAGCCTAGAGGTCAAGATAAGGAGCGAGGTCATCAACGGGATCATACTCTACACCCCTCGTGCCTCTGAGGCTAGGCGTATGTTTGCCCTACACGATATGACCAGCTATCTAGAGCGCATAGGTGATCTACTGCTCAATGTAGCCAACTTCACCCGTACGATCGAGACTAGCAATGGACTCTTCCTCCAGTACGCTGAGACGCTACACGAGATGCTCTCAGAGACCTATCAGATGGTCACCGATGCGGTCACCTCGTTCTTTGCAGGAGACTCAGACCTCTCACGACGCGTCATCAGTCGAGACACACACGTAGACGATCTACACTACCATATCAACGACTCGCTACCCCAAGCACTACTAGACGCAGAGCAGAGCCCTGACGTAGACTCCATACAGGCTTCACTGGCGATCAGCAGCATAGCCTACAACATAGAGCGCATCGGCGACAATGCAACAAACATTGCCGAGGCGGCTATCTTCCATTCCGAAGGCAAGAACCTACTACACGCCAAGAGTCAAAAAGTAGAGATCCCCACCGAACAAGAGCTAGATAACTATGGACAAGAAGAAGTTTAGACTCCTCCTCGTCGACGATGAGGAGGACCTCCGTGAGATACTTACCTTCAACCTCGCTGGCGAGGGATACCAAGTCTCCACAGCGGCCAACGCTGAGGAGGCACTCAAGATGCCACTCGAGGAGTATCACCTACTCATCCTCGACGTGATGATGCCTGGCATGAGTGGATTCAAGCTCGCTGAGCTCATACGACGGGATAAGAAGCTCACTACACCGATCATCTTCCTCACCGCCAAGGGGACTGAAAATGATCTCCTCACGGGCTTTAACATCGGAGCCGACGACTATATGGCGAAGCCTTTCTCTATCAAAGAGCTACAAGCGCGCGTCCAAGCTATCCTTATGCGTTCCCTGCAGGGAGGACTAGACTTCGAAGAGAGTCAGATAGAGATCGGCACGCTCCTCATCGACCTAGATGCCAAGCAGGTCTTCGTCGATGGCGAGCCTATCGATCTAACCAAGAAAGAGCTCGAGATACTCATCTTACTAGCACGCGATCCCAGCAAGGTCTTCTCACGTGAGGAGATCCTCGATCGTGTGTGGCGAGAGGATGTATTCGTTATGGAGCGCACCATCGATGTACACATCACCCGCATACGCAAGAAGCTACGTGGTAGCGGGATCAAGATCATCAACCGCTCAGGCTTCGGCTATTGCCTCGTTCAGGAGGAGGCGCACTAGTCACTATTTAACACACCCTTATCGTTACCGTCCTACTATGAGTCAGTACAACTATAAGTCCAAAGTCTTTATCTCCGCAGCTCTGCTCTTTATCATCTTTGGCGGGATCATCTACTTCGTACAGCGTGCCTCCGAAAAGGAGATCAAGACCCAAGCGCTCGTATCATTCCTCGAGCAGACCGCCGACTGTGTCGATAGTTACATAGCAGACTACGAAGCAAACCCGCAGGAGCAAGGGAGAGACTCACTCTCAGCCTTTAGCAACTGGCCAGATCAGGACGATCTAGGACGCTTCCTATCCTACCTCCCAGACAATCTACGCTTTACAATCATCAACCTAAAGGGCGACGTCTACTTTGACAACGTCACCCAAGGGGCAATCCCTGAGAACCACCTCTCACGCATAGAGCTACAACAGGCCAACCTCAATGGCACTGGCACCTCCAAGCGGTATAGCGAGACGCTCGGAGAGGACTTCTACTACTTTGCCAAGCAGTACAGAGATCAGGGATACTACATCCGTGTAGCTATACCCTACCATATAGACTACGTCAACTACTTTCGCTCCAATCACTTCTTCCTCCTCCTCATCGTTGCCATCTTCAGTCTAGCACTGCTAGCGGTCGTCTTCTTTACCGATCAATTCTCTCGCTCGGTGCGTAAGCTTCACGACTTTGTAGCGAAGGCGCAGGCTGGTGAGGAGTACGAGTCCGTCACTTTCCCCAAGAGTGAGATCGGTGAGCTAGGAGAGCAGCTCAAGAAGATCTTTAAGATGCTCGAAGAGAGCAAGCGCCGCTACGAGATCGAGCGCGAGAAGCTCATACAGCACTTCGCTAGCTCCGATGCTGGCATCTCTTTCTTTAGTGCGGAGAGCCAGTTTATCTATGCCAATAGCCACTTCATACAGAATCTCAACACCCTCGTTGACACCCCCACCTTTATCATTGATGAGCGCATCCTCGACTACCCTGAGCTGTATCAGGTCAAGACTCTTCTAGCCGACCAAGAGGCTCACCCAGGTACCGCTCCGCGCTCTACACGATACATCATCGACAAGGACGGATCGCATCTAGAGGTGCGCGCACAGCTCTTTCCCGACAATAGTTTTGAGATCGTCCTAACGAATGTAACTAAGAAGGAAAATGATCGTCGCCTCAAGCACGACATGACCAATAGCATCGCCCACGAGTTGCGCACGCCTGTCACTTGCGCCCGTGGTTACCTCGAGACGATCCTCAACCAGCCACTCCCTGAGGAGAAGCAACGCTACTTCATCGAGCGCACTTACAATCAGATGATACGTCTCTCACAGCTCATCAGCGACGTCTCTATGATCACCAAGCTGGAAGAGGCAAGCGATCTCTACGCCCTGCAAGAGCTCACCCCACACAGTGTCGTCGAGGAGGTCAAAGCAGCTCTAGAGATCAAGCTACAAAAGGCGCAGATGACCATCTGCAATCGAATCCCCGAGCAGACCACCGTACAGGCCAATCACTCGCTACTCTATGCTGTCTTTGCCAATCTGACGGAGAATAGCATCCGCTACGCTGGCACTGGCACCACCATAGAGATCGACCAGACGATGCAGGACGAGCGCTACTACTACTTCACCTTTGCCGACAACGGCCCTGGCATACCAGAAAGCGAGAGCCTGGCTAAGATCTTCGACCGCTTCTTCCGCATCGATGGCGGACGCAGTCGTGAGATGGGCGGATCGGGACTGGGACTCTCTATCGTACGCAATGCTATACGCTTCCACGGTGGTGAGATCTCGGCAAAGAACAGACCCACGGGAGGTCTCGAGTTCTTCTTCTCACTAGCCAAGAGCGTTCCCGCCAAGGCAACCCGAGAGCACTAGTTCAGACTGATCGTTGCTGTCCGATCAAAGCGACACTTCTCTAGACGAAGGATAGCTTTCCAACCTTGGAAAGGAAAGTGCCCAGCCCTGAAAAAATAAAGTTTCCTCCCCTAGAAAACAAATTCCAAGGGAGGAAACTTTGATGGGTCGCCTTCTGAGAGCGACGGCGCTAGAGCAGGTGGCGCTCAGCGTGATAGGAGGAGCGCACCAGAGGTCCGCTCTCCACATGGCGGAAGCCCTTGTCCAAGGCTATCTCACGAAGCTCGGCAAAGCGGTCGGGATGCACATACTCCTGCACGGGATAGTGACGACGGGTGGGCTGGAGGTACTGACCTAGCGTGAGGATACTACAATCTACCCGACGCAGATCATCCATCGTCTCGAGGATCTCCTCCTGCGTCTCGCCGAGACCGAGCATCAGCCCCGTCTTAGCGGGCAGCCCCGTCTCAGCGATCTGTGCCAAGACGGAGAGACTGCAGTCATAAGTAGCTCGGCTGCGCACCACGGGCGTGAGCCGTCGCACCGTCTCCATATTGTGTGCCACCACCTCGGGGCGCTCCTGTAGGATCGGTGCAATGAGCTCTGCCTGCCCGTCGAAGTCTGGTATCAGCACCTCGATCGTAACGCCAGGACACAGCTCACGTATCTGTCGTATCGTCTCGACCCAGTGGGCACTCCCCTTGTCGGGCAGATCGTCGCGATCCACACTGGTGACCACCGCATGCTTGAGACCTAGCGCACGGACACTCTCAGCGACGTGACGAGGCTCCTCAGGGTCTAGAGGTAGCGGGCGACCCGTCTCTGTATTGCAAAACTTACAAGCTCGTGTGCAGATCGCTCCACCGATCATAAAGGTAGCGGTGCCTCGTGACCAGCACTCACCCTGATTAGGACAGCGACCGCTCGTGCAGATCGTGTGCAGACAATGCTGCTGCAGCACCGCACGCGTCTCGTCGTAGGTTACATCGCTACCGAGCTTGATCTTGAGCCACTCAGGCTTACGTATGTGGGGTTGCTTCATCAGCTCTATCGCTAAAAGTTATTTAAGCTTACGATCGAGGAAGTCGATGATGCGACTGTAAAGGTGCTGCCTGTTGTTACCTCCGTAGATGCTGTGATCCTTGTCGGTATAGGTCGCCATCTCAAAGGGTATGTCGGCCTTGACCAGCTCAGTGGCTAGGCGCATCGTGTTTTGCAGATGCACATTGTCATCAGCCGTGCCGTGAATGACCAGCAGATCGCCATGTAGGTTGTGTGCGATAGGTAGGACTGAGGAAGCGTCATAACCCTTGTTATTGACCTGTGGAGTCGCCATAAAGCGCTCTGTGTAAACCGTGTCGTAAAAGCGCCAGTCGGTCACAGGAGCCACAGCTACACCAGCACGAAACGCCTTGCCTCGGCAGAGCGACATAAGCGCATTGTACCCGCCGTAGCTCCAGCCGAAGATAGCGATCCGATCTCCATCGATATAGCTAAACTGCTTGGGCAGCGCCTCAGCAGCTGCGATCTGGTCGCTACTCTCCCGCAGACCGAGCTCACGATAGGTGCACTTGCGCCACTCGGTGCCACGGCCACCTGTACCACGTCCGTCCACACAGACGACTACATAGCCAGCCTGCGCCAGAGCATACTCCCAGCCGATGTAAAACTGATCCAGCACCTCCTGCGAGTCGGGACCACTGTACTGATGCATTACCGTGGGGTAACGCTTGCTCGCGTCAAAGTGTGGCGGACGGATCATCCAGCCATGGAGCGTGCGTCCAGGAGCTACCTCAATGGTAAAGAACTCCTTGTCGTTGTAGTCATACCCCTTGAGCTTAGCGACCAGCTGCGCATTGTCTTCGAGCGTACGGATCACCTTGCCCTCCTTTGCCGTGCGGATTGTCGTAATGGTAGGCGTCTTAGCATTGCTATAGCTATTGATGAAGTAACTATAGTCTTGCGTGAAGCTAGCGCGATTGATGCCAGCCTCTCCCGCCAAGACAGTCGTCTTGCCCCGTGGGGTCGTCTTAAGGACTCGTCTCTGGGTAGGCGTCTCGTCAGCAGCCTGGTAGTAGACGTTGCCCTCGCTGTCACAGCCGTAGAAGTTGATAATGTCCCACTCACCCTGCGTCAGGCGCTGCTGGAGCGCTCCATTCGTGCCATACTTATAGAGCTGCGTAGAGCCGTCCCGCTCGCTCAGCATGACGATGCCATCGGAGACGAAGCGCATAGAGTTGATAAACTCATTGTTAATATATCGCGGGTCTTGCTCACGAAGGGTCAGTCGAGGCGTACGGCTCTTCGGATTGATGCGGTACACCTTGAGATCGTTTTGCAGACGATTGAGCGTGACAGCGGCTAGATCACTACCCCAGCCGGTGAAGACGATGCGGGGTATGTATCCGTCCGCATCGAGTGGTAGCTCCACCCGATCGATGCGCTTGAGCTCAAGGTTGTAGAGGTGCAGCGAGACGGTTGAGTTTTGCTCTCCCACCTTCGGATACTTATAGACGTAGTCCGTGGGATAGAGTCCGTCTCCGTAGATCGGCATCGAGTAAGCCTTCACCTGACTCTCATCACTGCGTACGAAGGCGAGGAAGTCGCTCTGGGGGCTCCACTCCATCAGGCGTGTCGTGCTAAACTCCTCCTCGTAGACCCAGTCGGTCGATCCGTTGATCACCTCATTGCGCTTACCATCTGTGGTGACCTGCACCTCTGAGTTGAAGTCAAACTTCTTGATATATATATTATTGTCTCTGACGAAAGCGACCATCCGCCCATCAGGACTGAAGGTGGGGATCATGATCTCACCCTCTGTGAGTGGTTCACACAGGTTGCGACGCACATCGTAGTGGGTAGCTCGTAGCGTGTAGGAGCGTCGGTAGATAGGCTGTATGTCGGTGTAGATCAGGATGTGATGTCCCGAGGGAGCTATGTCGTAGTCCCAGATCGCTTGGAGATCGCACTCACGAGCGGTCGCAATGTCAAAAAGCGTATCGACAGCCCGTCCCGTAGCGTACTCATACTTGACAATGCGCTGGTAGTCATCGCTGATGAGCGTGTAGTGCTTGCCATCGGGTAGCGAGCGAAAGCCGTTGCCAGCACCACGAGCAGCAAATGCGCCTGAGGTGACCTCGGGCAGGGTGATCTCTCGCTGCTGCTGGGCAACGAGTGTGAGCGAGCAGAGGAGTATGAGGGTGGTAAAGAGTGTGCGGGTACGCATAGATTAGAGATTAGAGATTAGAGGTTAGAGATTAGAAGTTAGAGGTTAGAGGCAAGACCATAGCGTAGACCCTGCGAGAGGATCTACGCTATGGCGATATATTGTGAAGAGCGGGGGGATTACTTGCGCTTGAAGGTCAGGCTAGGCTGACCCGAAGCATCGTGCGTCGAGTAGAGCTTGAGCGTGTTCGCACCATCCATACGAAAGGCCTTAGCCTCTTGTAGAGCTGCTAGGAAGATACGCTCGTACATCATATTGGGACAAGCCATACGAGTAGCCATAATGTCTCCAATCTTGATGCGTCCGTCAGAGTACATCATACACTCGCCACCATAGCTATTGCAGGCAGCTTGTCCAGAGATACTCGCTTTGCTGATGCTGATAGTAGCTGTCTGGAACGCATCCTCATTGATCTCGATGCCATCCATATGGGTGAGTTCCCAGGAGCTACCATCGAGTGAAGCTAGATTGATCTTGCTACTATTCTTACAAGTACCGCAGCTGACGCAGAGTAGCGTGGTCAGCAGGAGTAGTGCTACAAGATAGATTCTCTTCATAGTGATTCGTTTTGCTATTTGTTATTCGTTAGTATTGTGATAGAGACAGATGCTCTACCGATATGGGTGTGTCAAAGAATATGGATGCCGTACGAGAGAAGCGCTCTGTCTGCTCCGTCGTGTAGTAACGTGTCGTGCCACCACGCGTGAGCTGAGCCGTCATCTCGGGGTGACGTACGAGGTACTCCTCAAGAGACTTAGCGACCAGTTCGCCCTGAGCCACTACCTTGATCGAGGGAGTGAGCAGGCGCTGTATCTTAGGCATCAGTATCGGGTAGTGGGTGCAGCCGAGGATGATCGTATCAATCTTCTCGTCCTGTGCCAAGAGTCGCTCCAGATGCTTGCGCACGAAGAAGTCCGTCCCTGGGCTATCGCTCTCGCCCGTCTCCACGATAGGCACCCACAGCGGGCAAGCCTCCTGCAGTTTACGCAGGATTGTCAATCCTCCGCACCCTGAGTCAAAAACCCCGATCGGGCCCTTTATCTGCTGCATCTGTGTATACTATATATTATAGTGTCTAGCTCTAAAAACGGGAGTCGCTCTCGCAACTCCACTCCAAAGGGACGAAAAAGAGGTTAGAGACTAGAGGCAAGACCATAGCGTAGACCCAGCGAGAGGATCTACGCTATGGCTATATGTCGTGACGGGCGTGGAGATTACTTGCGCTTGAAGATTAGGCTAGGCTGCCCCGAAGCATCGTGCGTCGAGTAGAGCTTGAGTGTGTTCGAACCATCCATACGAAAGGCCTTAGCCTCCTGCAGAGCTGCTAGGAAGATACTTTCGTACATCATATTGTGACAATCCATCAGGGTAGACATCATATCTCCGATCTTGATGCGCCCGTCAGAGTGCATTATACACTCACCGCCATAGCTATTGCAAGCAGCCTGCCCAGAGATACGTGCTCCGCTGATGCTGATAGTAGCTGTCTGGAGTGCGTCTTCATTGATCTCGATGCCATCCATATGGGTGAGTTCCCAGGAGCTACCATCGAGTGAAGCTAGATTGATCTTGCTACTATTCTTACAAGTACCGCAGCTGACGCAGAGTAGCGTGGTCAGCAGGAGTAGTGCTACAAGATAGATTCTCTTCATAGTGATTCGTTTTGCTATTTGTTATTCGTTAGTATTGTGATAGAGACAGATGCTCTACCGATATGGGTGTGTCAAAGAATATGGATGCCGTACGAGAGAAGCGCTCTGTCTGCTCCGTCGTGTAGTAACGTGTCGTGCCACCACGCGTGAGCTGAGCCGTCATCTCGGGGTGACGTACGAGGTACTCCTCAAGAGACTTAGCGACCAGTTCGCCCTGAGCCACTACCTTGATCGAGGGAGTGAGCAGGCGCTGTATCTTAGGCATCAGTATCGGGTAGTGGGTGCAGCCGAGGATGATCGTATCAATCTTCTCGTCCTGTGCCAAGAGTCGCTCCAGATGCTTGCGCACGAAGAAGTCCGTCCCTGGGCTATCGCTCTCGCCTGTCTCCACGATAGGCACCCAAAGCGGGCAAGCCTCCTGGACGACCGTAACATCGGGGTAGAGCTTGTGTATCTCAGCCACATAGCTCTCACTAGAGACAGTACCCTCAGTAGCGAGGATACCCACATGCTTGGTACCTGTGAGCGTGTCGATGCACTCGACCGTCGGGCGGATAATCCCCAGGACACGACGACGCATCGAACCTCCGTCGAGCTTGGGCAGATCCTCTTGCTGTATCTGTCGGAGCGCCTTCGCCGAGGCGGTGTTGCAAGCGAGGATGACCAGCGGACAGCCAAGGTCAAAGAGTCGCTCGACCGCCTCTCTCGTAAACTGGTAGACCACGCGCATAGACCGCGAACCATAAGGCGAACGCGCATTATCGCCAAGATAAACGAAGTCGTACTGAGGTAATTGCTCCTGCAGTTTACGTAGGATCGTCAATCCTCCGTACCCTGAGTCAAAAACCCCGATCGGACCCTCTATCTGCTGCATCTGTGTATACTATATATTAATAGTGTCTAGCTCTAAAAACGGAAGTCGCTCTCACAACTCCACTCCAAAGGTACGAAAAAGATGTTAGAGGTTAGAGATTAGAGGTTAGGTCCTAGTAGCACTAGTATCTTTAGCCAACAGCCAACAGCTAATCGCCAACTACGACTACACGACGGCTCCCCAGTACTGTGGCGAGGATGTATGTGCCACTAGGTAGATGTGCCAGGCTGAGCTGGAGCTGACCTTCGGCCGGTGTAACAGCTTGCAACAGTCGCTCTCCCTGCAGCGTGTAGAGCGTCACGGGGCTTGCAGTAGGTAGCCCCACCACTGTGAGCTGATCACGTACCGGCATAGGATAGAGCGACCACTCCTCCTGCGGGGTCGGGGCATCGACCGCTAGGTAAGCATTGCCACTCTGATCGGTGACCGTCCAGCCACGCTGTGCAGCTATCTTTACCTGCTCTGCTGTACAGACGTTGCCCTCTAGATCAGGTCTGGAGGTATCGATAAGTGCTATGGTACCACGAGTGGTAGCTGAGCGGTCGGGAAGAGACTGGAGCATCTCGGTCATCGCCTCGCCTCTGATCTTGCTGCGACAGAGCGACACGTGCTCTAGATCGGGCGAAGCGTGCGAGAAGTCAGCCTCTACGATCTCTTTGGTCTCCAGGTCGTTGTCAAAGATGAGCGAAGTGAAAGCTCCGATGATGGCGGTACGCCCCTTGTCGACAGCTCCGAAGATATTGTAGACGCCATCTTCGTGAGATATGGACGAGGGCTGCCACCCGTAGATGCGGATCATACCAGGAGTGGCAATCTGAGCTGAGAGGATGTACGGATTCTCAAACTCCTTCTCGAGGGAGACGTAATGCTCCTCGTCAATAGCTGGCGAGAGCTGGTCTACAGTAACTATGGGCAGGATTAACTGGAACTCTCGCTCTCCATAGTAGAACTGCCCATCATCCTCTATGACATCAGATAGTCGGACTAGGAGAGAGTACTTTTGCCCTTCGATCATCGAGTCCCAAAGAGATGGATCTATACTATACTGGACCGACCCATGAGCCTCTAGATCCTTAAAGAGATTCTGACCTTTACTCAGTAGATAGGCACCTCCATTCGCAAGTTGTAAGAGTGCCCAGTCTAGCACTAGATAGCTTCTCGCTTGATCTCCCTGATTGGTTATCTCGAAGTCCATAGAGGTCATCCCAGGGGTATACTCTATAGCCCCCATCATGGATCGCCTAGCGAGGCACTTGATCGTAGCAGCGGAAATCGACCTCTGAGATGGTAGTACCTCCAGACGCTGCGGAGAGCGTAAAGAGTAGCCACTATCGGAGCCACCTACATCTAAATAGGTCCCCTTGAGGATGATATTGCCCTTAGTGCCAGCGGGAAGAGGCAGCTTTGAGATCTCTAGTGGCACCTGCTGTTGCTCTTGGGCAGTCATCAAGGCTGAGAGGGAGCCGATAGGGGTAAGATCGCCCTTCATATCCTCAAAGTAGCAGGTCCATGTGGAGTAATACTCCTCCTTGCCAAGGTTGTCGATGCCGAGCGTGAGCGAACTCTTGCTGTAGCCTCGCAAGTTAGGATCTATAACATCTTTCAAAGCAAGCTGTGGCTCCAAGCTTCGCAATTCGCAACTAGCCTTGCCCTCAGCATCGAAGGTGACAAGCACCTCAGAGACACCTCCGTTGGAGTGCTGTACGGGAATCATCTTCCCGTCATCGCCTTCATAAGCAAGAGTCACGACGTAGCTCGCACTCCGTGTGGGGAGTCCTAAGTCTGGTAGGTTAGCGGAGGGAATCTTGTGTCGCTGGTTATGATAGTAGACATAATAGTCTCGCATCTTTAGCTCTTGTTCATCACTGAGAGCTCCGTAATAGGTCTGTGCACCTTCCTCAGAGGGCGTTATAGAGAGACAGAACTTCGTCTTATACCTCAGTGCAGAGGTTAGCTCGAGGAGTGCGTTTTGAAGTTTAATCGTTGCATTGTCCTTACAAGACACCTCTAGGTAGTGAGCCGATATAGACTCGCCACCAATAGGCTGAGAGGAGCCATCACGATCAGGCTCTATACCGACCATAATCTCCTGATAGTTATTGTATCCATCGTATGAACTACCACCACCAGTACCCAGCACATCGGGATTGATCGCATAGAGGAGGAAGTACCCATTGGCTATGCCGTCCCATCCGAGATTGATGTGGAAGTAGCCGTCCTGCTTATAGCCATCGCATACGAAGGCGTGACCGACCGTACTACTAGCACCAGCGTAGTAGATGGGGCGCCCCTCGTTGAGCTCTGTAGCGATGATGTCCATCCAATCCGCTATCGTATAGTTCATACGACTGAGCAACTGGATACTCTTCTTATACTTAAAGTACTTCTGCAGTCCTTCTCTAGGAAACTGAGAGATCGTACCACTACCCTGAGGGCTATACTGCATTCGTGAGATAACTCCTACGTGATAGCTCAGCGTGGAGAGCGCATTGACGACAGGTTGAGCTGCGTAGTCTCGATCAGGCTGTCCAGGCATATGTGCCCAGTCGTAGTTGTACTGTGAGAAGTCTACACGATGATTGGTACCATCGTTCTCGGTATAGGCGCAGATGCCCTCACCCTGGTTAGGCCACTGGTGATAGCGAAGGATCTGAGCGAGTGCCGTCGCTACGCAACCCACGACAGAGCGACCACCCTCCTTCTCGGGACAAAGCGTATTGAAGGGGTAACCCTGCCCCCACTGAATATCGTCCAAAAGAGGAGCCACACCCTCAGGACGTAGCTGTGTGGTGCGTGGCATCTCTACGGGCTTGCCACGCTCTACCAAAGCATGTAGCCCTGCACGTACCTGAGCGAGAAACGAAGCCATATGCTCTGGCTGCTCCTCATCTGGAAGAAAGGCTCCATCATCAGCATAAGCAATCACCTCAGGTAGCAGATCGTCGCCCGAGATCATCACATAGCCTCGTCCGCTACCTATATTATATACGTAATAGGCGGAGGCTACTATCTGCACGGCGGGTGCCATCGTCTGGTGACGTACGGAGAGCTCATCAGCGCCAGTGGCTGGAGCCGACACGAGTGTCAGCAAGGGCGCAGAGGCTGAGCGTAGTGCTGCTAACTCGCTACGGCTAAAGCGCTGTGTGGTATACTGCTCGGCTATGAGACGAGCCTGCTGCTCTGTACGAGGCTTAGCCCATAGCGTACTCACACTTAAGATCAGTCCTAAGACTAGAAGGGAGAAAAAGCGTCGAGTCATAATCATTATGGCGTTTGTTTGTGAAACAAATGTAACACAATTCTGCTATATAGTAACTCACTAGAACTCATCTTGACTTCGCAAAGCGCCGACACATTCAGTAGCAAGATCGCTCTGAGCGATTGAGACCAAAAGGCTTTTCAGCCCTTCACAGACACACCAATTGCCAAAGTCCGAGCGATGAGCATTTGCTTTTGTCAAAATAATTGCGTTACTTTGCAGTCTGATTGCAGACCCACACCAGATGATGCTAATGGATGGGCTGTATCGATCTCAGAAACATCGTAGAAGTATAAAAGAAATACCACACCGTCATGTCTAAGATATGTCAGATCACCGGTAAGAAGGCTATGGTGGGCAACAATGTATCCCACTCAAAGCGTCGCACGAAGCGCACCTTTGACGTTAACCTCTTCCGCAAGAAGTTTTACTGGCCCGAGGAGGATCGCTGGATCTCCCTCAAGGTCTCAGCAGCTGGGCTCAGGCTCATTAACCGCGTAGGTCTCAACGAGGCTCTGCGCCGTGCTAGCGATGCGGGCTACCTAAGCATCAAGAACAAATAAACCACTCACTCCTTTAATCACACACATTTACTATGGCTAAGAAAGGTAAAGGCGATCGAGTACAGGTAATACTCGAGTGCACAGAGCACAAAGAGAGTGGCATGCCAGGCACCTCTCGCTACGTCACCACGAAGAATAGAAAGAATACCACACAGCGCCTAGAGCTGAAGAAGTACAATCCGATACTCAAGCGCTACACACTACATCGTGAGATTAAGTAATCATCTCTCCCCTTCCTACTAACAAAATAAGAACTAAGTACAATGGCTAAGAAATCGGTCGCAACCTTTAGAACGGGCGATGGTCGCTCATACTCGAAGGTTATCAAGATGGTCAAGTCGCCTAAGACTGGTGCTTATACCTTCCAAGAGGAGATGGTACCAAATGACCACGTACAGGACTTCCTCAAGAAGTAATCTGCATAGGTATATAGAGACGCTACCATAGAGGCGGGGGCTATAAGCATACGCCCTCCTCTACTAGGTGAGCGGACACCATAAGGAGAGCATAGATACCCGTATCTATGCTCTCTTATTATGTATATCAAAAGCTTACACCACTCGTATCTTCTAACTTCCGCAAACATTGTGTTTTTGATAAAACAAGGAGATGTGACGGAGTTTTTGTATTTTTGGAGAGTCATCATTTACTTCAAACGGAATAGAACTATGAGTACACAGAATCGCATCATACCTCCCAGCGAACTGATCGTCAATGACGATGGTTCGATCTTTCACCTTCATCTGAAGCCTGAGCAACTGGCTGACAAGATAGTCCTCTGCGGTGACCCAGCGCGTGTGGACATGATCGCATCGCACTTCGACTCACAGGAGTGCTCGGTAAGCAATCGAGAGTTTCACTCCATCACGGGTACCTATCGTGGCAAGCGGATCACTGTGCAGAGCCACGGCATAGGCTGTGACAACATTGAGATCGTCATCAACGAGCTAGATGCGCTCGCCAATATCGACTTAGAGACTCGCCAAGTACGCCCTAACCACCGCAAGCTGACGATGGTACGTGTGGGTACTAGTGGCGGGCTACAACCAGATACACCGATAGGTACTTATGTAGCAGCACACAAGTCGATCGGCTTCGAGGGTTCGCTCTTTTTCTACGCCAATACAGAGGAGATACGCGACCTCCCCTTTGAGGCTGCACTCAAGGAGCAGTTACAGTGGCCTATCAAGGGACTCGATCCCTATGTAGTCAATTGTAGTGAGTCGCTCTACCAACAGATCGTCGGTGACCATGGCGACATCGTGCCTGGCTGCACGATCGCTGCAAACGGATTTTACGCTCCCCAAGGACGACAGCTACGCCTGCCTCTCGCTGACCCGACACTGAATCAGAAGATCGAAGCCTTTGAGTTCGAAGGACAGCGCATCACCAACTTTGAGATGGAGTCGGCTGCTCTCAGTGGTATCGGCAGTCTCCTCGGGCACGACACGCTGACCGTCTGCTACATCATCGCAGGGCGTCAGAATCTGAATATGAATACCAACTACAAGCAAGGTATCGACGGACTCATCGAGCTAGTCCTAGAGCGGATCTAACGAATAGAAGTAGCGGATTATCCCTTTTAACTGAAAGTTAATCCGCCCTTCTTGCTTGTCGTATAATTATTTTTTCGTACCTTTAGAGTGTCAAGATGATCTCTCCTACTCTCGCTCTTATGTATGTAGTAGAGGTAATGGAGTCCATCTAGAGACACTCTGTCGATCTTCAGGTACGATCTACAGACTGCACTAGCAGGACAAACTATATTCACACTATAAACAATAAAACCAATATGAACAACACAGGACGCATAGCACTAGGCATCGCTCTCGGAGCAGCTATCGGGGCAGCCATCACTTACCTCTCTGATCGCGACAAGCGTGATCGTCTTTATGATGATCTCAGCACTACGGCAGATCGCACACGCGACTCACTCGTAGAGGGCTACTATGAGGCTAAGGATCGATTCGAGACATATCGCGACAAGCTTCAAAAACGTGGCGAGGAATTTGCCGAGGAGGTCGAGGAGCAGTTTGACGAGACTGTGGATAAGGCTAAGGAGACAGCCAGCAAGGCTAAAGAGACTGTCGATGAAGCTAAGAAGGCGGTCAAGTAAGCTCTCGCACTGAGACTATTTCCATTGAGGAGCACACACTCAATAGGACTGAGAGGGTAGCACACTCATCCGAACAAGGAGACCGCAGGTCACTTACGACAGATGAGTACGCTATCCTTTTGGTTATTATCCTCTAACCTCTAGCTTCTAATCTCTAACCTCTAATCTCTAACTCTCTATGCAAGACTTCAAGATATCTCGCTTTATCCACCATACCAAGGAGTACCTCAAGGCGTACGCTCGCCGAGCAATCTACTCAAGCACCGATGCGGGCATGAAGATCGCAGGTAATCTCCTCACGATACTTATAGTACTATCACTAATGCCGTTTGTGATGACCCTCTTACTCTTCGCTGGAGTAGCTGGTATCAATGCCTGGCTAGAGCTGGGTTGGGGATGGAGCTTCCTCATAGGTGCTGGAGTCTTACTACTGCTGATAGTCATCACGCTATTACTGCGCAAAGCCATCGTGCGCTCCATCAGTACTAGTATCTATCGCAAGATGTACGACTCTCTGAATAAGATCGAAGACAAGCTACGCCCAGAGCCGATGGCATCAGACGAGGAAGACTCAAGTTTTATCGCTACTGAAAGCGAAGGAGCCATCACCCCTACCAACGAAGCACACACTACGCAAACCCGATAACCTGACCATCTAACATGAAGAAAAGAGTATCATATCAAGACTTCCAGAGACGCCAGAAGCTCGCTGAGGCTGATCTAGTCATCGCTGAGCGTACCTGGCAGAGAGAGCTAGGATATATCAAAGGGCTAGGTATCAAGAAGACACTTATCAATGAGGCAAAAGAGCAGATAGCTCCTCCAGGCTCTCTACTAGGTCGTCTGATCACACCATCGACACGTAAGCAACGACGCAAGGAGAACTCGCTACTCTCCAAGCTGACGGGAGGCTCTAAGCAATCGACCTACAGCTCTCTGATACAGAGCGATCAAGAAGGAAAAGGAACCCACGGAGTGACACGACGAATCCTCGACACCGCTATGTCTCTCGCCAAGCCAATCCTATGGACCGTAGGGCTGGGTATGACAAAGAGCTTCCTTCGCAAGAAGTTTAAGCCTCTGCGCTTCATCCTTCGATAAGTTTCCTATAAGGCTTCTCTCCCCCTCACAAATCTCACGCATAGCGATTTGTAAGACTGCACGACTAGTATCGAGTTGGATAGCGTCCGCCCCCGTTAAAACCATAATACCAAAATCTTAACGACGACGGACGCCCTCCCGCTAGAGACGAGTCGTGCGTTGCTACAAAGGACTACTCGTAAGATTTGCAAAAGAGATGCATAGAGGCTCCAATCGCTTATTTCATTATCTTTGCGGGGCGTAGCGAGAGGTGCGACATCCTTTCAGGCATGTGCACTCCTCCAGCCTTAGTTTAGGTCTCTCTTCGCGTGGCACTTTTTCTGAAGCTTTATGCACCTCAAAAGTAGATATCTTCTTATTCTCTTGCTGGCACTCGCTTATCGTCCGCTCGTAGCGCAAGAGCGAGCCGAGCTAGAGCAACTTTACCAGCCTATCCTCGAGCGCCCGCTAGGCGTAGCTCCCGCTATCAGCGACAGCGCATGGGAGCAACTCTTACAGAAAGCTCTAGACACACCCGATACCACCATCACCTTACAGACCAAAGCACAGGAGTCTCTGGAGATGCGGATAGACAAGGCACGCCTCCGCTGCACGATCTCCGTAGCGGGTCTACTCACCTACGAGCTACTACGCGCTCCCTGGCGCGTGCAGGGCGAGCCACCTCTACTACAGATCACCACCCTCGAGCAGCCCTACCGTGTGAGTCAGCTCACGGCCTTTCTGCCCAAGCAAGGGAAGCAGTGGGAGCTAGATGCTACCATTCCATACACAGACTGGCTCATCCATTCCGAGGGAAAAGAACCCGCTCCCTCTCCTTCTGAGGCTCTTTTGTCCCCACTAAGCGAGATGCCCGTCGTGCTAACCTTTGACACAGAGCAGGGTAGACGAATGGTTCGGATCAGCGCAGCTCCCTCTCTAGAGGGCTGGACAACGAAGGAGGAGACCAAGCGCATCGAGCCACTTATCAGCACATCGCCCCTAACCTATCAATTGACACGGCGGGGCACCTTGAAAAGAATCAAGTAAGACCACCTCATGGCTAAACTAGACAACAAGCATATCAAGTATATCATCGCTGGAGCTGCTCTCGTGGTACTCCTCGTCATCGTAGGGGCATGGCTATATATAAGGAGTGAGCGACAGCAGATGCAGAGCGTGCAGAGCGAGCTGGTCGATATGGAGAAGCAACGCATGCAGCAAGAGCTAGACGAGCTAGCTGCGCAGTATCAGCTACAATACGAGAAGCTCGCCTCGACATCGGGCGAGACGAGTCTATCCTTTGACAATGACGAGCTACTCGCGCAGCTTGAGAGCGAGCAGGAGCGTGTCAAGCAGCTAAGCCAAGAGCTAGCCTCCGTCAAGGCCTCCAACGCCAAGCGCATCAGTGAGCTAACGGGAGAGATCAACACACTCCGAGCCCTACTCCGTAGCTACATCGTACAGATCGACTCGCTCCACGCAACCAACGAGCGACTAGTTGCCGAGAATCAGCAGGTCAAGGAAGACTACTCCCGCGTCAGCAGCGAGGCTTCACGACTCTCACAGGAGAAGGCAGCTCTATCTGACCAAGTCGCCATAGCAGCCCGCCTAGACCTATCAGGTCTGTCAGTCACGCCGCTCAACCATCGTGGCAAAAGCACCAATCGCATTGATAAGATGGAGACACTAGCCGTCTCCTTTACGATCAAAAAGAATGTCACCGCACCCGTTGGCACCAAAGCGATCTACATACGTATCCTCAACCCCAACGATATGCCGATGAGTGGCGAGGGTGGAGCCTTTAGCTTCGAGGGGCAGACCCTCCAGGCGACAGCTGCCAAGAGCATCGAGTACACAGGCGAGGATACCCCCGTCACCATCTACTATCAGATTACGCAGGCGCTCCTCTCGGGGAGCTACCGAGCAGACGTTTTTGCCGATGGACATCGCATCGGATACACCACCTTTACCCTATGATGAGAGCTCTATCGTCACCCCTTCGTGGGATACTCACACTCCTCCTTTGCAGCATACTCACCAGCTCTCTCTACGCACAGACAGAGCCACTCAGGCTGTCGCTACATGATTGCATACGCTACCATCAGGAGAGCCCCGTACCATCGGCACAGCTAGAGGCACAGCGACAAGCAGCACACGCTACACGGCTCAAAGCGCAGAGCAACTACTTCCCGCAGATTTCTCTTTCGGGCGGTTGGCTCTACACACCAGCCAAGCTCAAGCCCTTCTCCGTCGACCTCTCCTCCTGGCTTCCTCCAATGCAGACGCCCAACCTACCAGGAGTCCCTACTCTGAGTGAAGCTCAGTCTTGGCTCGATGATAAGATGAGCCTCGAGCTAGGACATATCTTCTACGGCTCTCTCTCGCTACGTCAACCCATCTTCGCTGGTGGACGTATCTACAACGGAGTACGTCTAGCGCAGATCGGCGAGCAAGCAGCGGAGTACCAGTGGACCATACAGCAGCGTGGCGAGGAGGAGCAGATCGCCAAGACCTATTGGCAGGCAGTACAGCTACAGGAGCAACTCAAGGCGATCGCACAGTTCAACGATATGCTAGACAAAACACTCGCTGATGTCTCAGCCATGAAAGAGCAAGGAGTCGTAGCTGACCGTGAGGTGGTCTCCGTACGAGTCAACCGCAACAACGCCAAGCTACAGGAGGGCAAGCTACGAGAGGGCTTGCAGGCACTGCTCATCCTACTCAAGCATCAGTGCCGTATCCCAGCCGAGCAAGCCATAGAGCTTACTCCCGACTTCACGCTCGCCAGCCAGCAGCCGATCGATCCTTGCCAGCCCAAGCTATATAGCACAGTCAATCCGATGGAGCGTGTCGAGCTCAAAGCGGCCAACCTCGCTGTCGAGGCGGAGCAGCGACGTGCCAAGATGGCACTCGGAGAGATGCTTCCCGAGGTAGGCTTCACGGCACAGCTACTCACCATGTCGCCCAATCCTATGGACGGCTTTAAGGAGCAGTTTGGCACAACCTGGATGGTTGGCGTAGCCGTGCAGATCCCCATCACAGGCATCTATCAAGGTTGGCAGAGTCGCTCCGCAGCGCTTGCCAGCCAGCAGGTACGTCAGCTAGAGCTACAAGACGCTGAGCGTGCTATACAGATGCAAAACGAGCAAGCCTCACGGCAGCTCACCGAGGCACTCGCACGCTACGCCGAGACAGAGCAGATCCGCACCGATGCGCAGCTCAACCTCGACCTCTCGACCGAGGGACACAAGGAGGGCGTCGTCACACTTGAGACGCTCTCGCTAGCGCAGCGCAACTGGCTCGAGTCGGAGATGCAGTACATCGAGACCTTCGTTGCTGTGCGCCTAGCGCAGGTCGCCGTCAACGTTGCCACCGGCCAGCCCATCGACCTCTAGCCTCCGCCCCACACAATAACTTCTCTACAGAGCCGACACACTATGAGCCTATTGCTATGCAGTAGACTTATCACAACTAAGCATCTTCTACAGAAGGTCACGGACTGCGATCCGTGACCTTTTTTTTGTACCCCGCAAGGAGGACGATAGCGAGTAGCACGATAAAGAGGACGACCGCTTACATAATTTTGCAATACGAGCATCATTTAACTACAATTGTGTACATTTACAATAAGTATAACCCCTTAAAGAACCTATTTATGAAAAAAGCAACTCTCTTCCTCACACTAATCTCTCTATTGCTCGTAGCCACCAGTGGGCTGCAGGCAGCAGGACAGATCTATGACTTTAGCGCAGATGGACTGTTTTACAAAATAACCAGTCAGGAGCAGTCAGAAGTTTATGTCATATCAGAGAAGCCCCGCGGAGGCTATACCAACAAGCCTGAGGGAGCTCTCGTGATCCCAGAGCGAGTAACCCATGACGATATTGAGTACACGGTGAAAGGTGTCGCCAACCAAGCCTTCTATATGTGTGACAAAATCACAAGTGTCACCCTGCCCAGCACTCTAGAGAGCATTGGCAAGAAGGCTTTCCTCGGCTGCTACGACATCAAGACTATCTCGATACCTAAAGGGGTCACTAAGATTGGAGCATTAGCCTTTACCTCGTGTGCCAGCCTAGAGGCGATCAACGTGGACGAGGAGAACCCCTCCTACTCGAGCATCGATGGTGTACTATATAGTAAGGATGCCTCCACACTGATCCTATGTCCTTCGGGCAAGAGTGGCGAATTTATCATTCCCAGCTCCGTACACGACATTACGGATCGTGCTTTCTATGGTTGTATCAAGCTATCTGCTATGACTATACCATCTAGTGTAGAGCATATAGGCAATGATGGATTTTATGCTTGTAGCAAGCTTAGACAGATCTACTGTTATATCCCAGAGCCATTGACTGGAGATGCTATGGGCACCTATGTATTCGAAAACGTCAGCACGGCAGCTGTCGGAGGCTCTTGTGTACTATACGTACCAGCGGGTAGCGAAGAGGCTTACGCTGAGGCGCCTCACTGGCGACTATTTGCACCAAACATTCAGGCGCTACCTATGACCAGTATCAGCGAGACCCATCTCGATAACTTTCGCGCCATCGGTGGACGAGGTGAACTCACGCTCTATGGTGCCAGCGCAGGTGAGACAGTAGAGCTCTATGACATAAATGGTCAGCTACTCACCACCCTTTGTCTCAGTGGAGAGGAGCAGTGCGTATCAGTACCTCAAGGGGTCTGGATAGTTAAGAGAGGAAGCGACTGCATCTGCATCCTCGTTGAGTAAATGTACTAAAGGAGTGCGTCGATCACTCGACCGACACATATAGCTAAGCACAGAAGGTCACGGACTGCGATCCGTGACCTTTTTTTTGTACCCCGCAAGGAACGAGTAACGACATGCAGGGTCGCACGGATAGTATCTAGCGGGAGGGCGTCCGTTGCATCACGCCCCTCGTCATCGTTGCTCGGCTCATCGAGATAATCCCCACGTGGAGATTCTCCATTCTCCACGTGGGAAAGAAATATTCTCCACGTGAAGACGAAATGAAACTTCGGAGGAATCAAATGAAACTTCGGAGGAAACGTTTCGCGCCTACGTGGGGAATAAAAATTAGCCACGTGGGGATTTGTCCTCTTCCTGAAAAAAGTACACAGTTGGGAAGGTGTTACTGAGATGGTA
>UQDF01000030.1 GCA_900539765.1 uncultured Porphyromonas sp.
GCCTACGTGGAGAATAAAAAATAGCCACGTGGAGATTTGAGATTCTCCACGTGGCGATCGTGTCTTCAGCTCGTTTGGCTAAAAATATTCTATTCGTAGGGTGGGGGCGTCACTTGACGCGCAGGTCGAGCGTCTTCGTCAGGTAAGCCACCTCTTTGAAGTTCTCCACATAGTAAGCTGCACGCTCCTGCGCTGTGGAGGCGTGCTGCGTTTGCTCTACAGCTGCGACCTCTTTTGCTAGCGTGAGGTGATCGTTGTGTAGCTTAGCCTTGAGGTAGCGCAGCAACGCGCGCTCGACTCGCTCGAACGACTCTAGCTGTATGTTGCTTACCAGAGAGACTTTAAGCCCATGAGGTGGTTGTAGCTCAGGCGTCACCGTGTGAAGCAGCTGTGAGAGGTAGGCATCGTCCGTTAGCTCCTCATCGGCAAAGGTGAGCCACCACTTGAGCAGTTCATCGGGCGTGATAGGCTCGTCACGCTGTGCAGACTCCGAGGCATCTGAGTCATCGTCCGCTTGAGTGGCAGAGGCTTGCTGTGCCGTGAGCGACTCTTCTGCCTGACGTTTGAGTGCCGATATACGTAGAGAGGAGCCTCTAGGCGTGTATTGCTTCGGTTGACTAGTCGCTAGCTGCGGACTCTTTTTTTTTTCGCTGGGTGTAGGCGTAGCCTGATAGGTCGCTTGCGGCGTCTGCACGCTACTCTCTTGTGGCGCTGTAGTCGCTGGAGCAGTAGCAGCAGCTGGAGCTGTCGAGGTTGACTGACTAGACGATGGTGCTGACGATGGAGCTGGAGCTGCCGTCGCAGGAGCGACCGTAGCATTCTTAAATGCTCCACACATCTCCGAGATCCCCATCAGAGTCAGCTCGACAAGGAGACGCTTAGCTTGCGACGAGCGGTAGTTGCGCTCGCAGGCGACCAGCT
This sequence comes from uncultured Porphyromonas sp., assembly GCA_900539765.1. Classification (GTDB taxonomy): domain Bacteria; phylum Bacteroidota; class Bacteroidia; order Bacteroidales; family Porphyromonadaceae; genus Porphyromonas. The sequence continues at coordinate 922 of UQDF01000030.1, forward strand.
TGGAGATAGACTTGTAGAGAAAGAGCGGATGGATCTGCTGCGCTAGCGTCGTAAACCGCTCTGCATGAACGTCCGTATAGGGGAAGAGCTGCATCGTCTCTGGAGTCCGCGCCACCAGCAGATTGCGCATAAAGTCCGCCAGCCCAATGATCAGTTGTCGCATGGCGACCCCTTTGCCGAGGAGCTCATCGAGGAGTAAGAGCGTACGCTTGTAGTCACCACTATATAGGTAAGTAGTGAAGTAAAAGTAGTACTCGTCGTCCAGTATGTTGAGCGTCTGCAGCGTCTGCTCGTAGGAGATGACTCCATCCTGCGCTGTACTAGCCAAGCGGTCAAAGAGCGAGAGCGCATCGCGCATACCACCGTCAGCGATCCTCGCTATCGTGTCGAAAGAGCGTGGGTCATACTTTAGCCCCTCGGCATCAGCCACACGTCGTAGCTGCTCAGCAATCTGCTCCGGCGGTATCGGCTTGAAGTCATACACCTGACAGCGCGAGAGGATCGTCGGGAGGACTTTGTCCTTTTCAGTTGTAGCTAGGATAAAGACCACATAGCCTGGTGGCTCCTCAAGAGTTTTGAGAAAAGCATTGAACGCACCCGACGAGAGCATATGCACCTCATCGATGATGTAAACCTTGTACTTGCCTTGCTGCGGACGTATGTAGACATCCTCGTTGAGACGACGTATATCGTCGACCGAGTTATTGGAGGCCGCATCTAGCTCGTATATGTTGAACGCTCGCTGATGCAGCGCTGCCTGACAGTTGGGGCATACGCCACACGCCTCCCCCTCGGGTGTGAGCTGCTCGCAGTTGATCGTACGAGCTAGGATACGCGCAGCCGAGGTCTTACCGACACCACGAGGACCACAGAAAAGGTACGCGTGAGCTATCTTACCCTGCTTGATAGCACTCTTGAGCGTGAGGCATATAGCCTCCTGCCCGAGCATCTCGTCGAAAGTCTGCGGGCGGTACTTACGTGCTGATACTATGAAGTTGTCACTCATCTGCCTTAGGATTGTCATCGTCCGTGTGCGCCTCCTCGTAGCGCTCCTGCTCTGACTTGGTCAGGGCAGAGAGGCCGTTGTTCTGCACAATTTTGGTGAGACGCTCGAGAGACTTTTTCTCCTGAAGCTCCGTAGAGGCTGTCGGCTTAGCCTTCGAGCCCGGTACGAAGTCGTGACGATAGAGATTGATAAAGAGTACGATCAGGGAGAGGATCAGTGGCCCGAAGATGACTCCCCAGAACCCGAAGAGCGAGAGACCGATGAAAACTCCGAAGATTGTAATCAGCGGGTGAATGTTTGCCATCTGCTTCTGTAGGAGTAGGCGAGCCACATTGTCCACACCACCGATGACGATAAAGCCGTATAGCGCTAGGAGGATCGCATTGAGCCAGTCCCCATTGATCCCCATGACGACCGCTATCGGGATCCATACGATCATCGTACCGAGTACAGGGATGATGGTCGTAAAGGTCGTCAGCACCGCAAAGAGTAGCGCATTGTTCACCCCAAAGATCAGGTAGCCGATGTAAGCAAAGACTCCCTGTACAATAGCCAAGAGCGGGATGCCGATAGCGTTGCTCTTGACGATACTGATGGTCTCATTGGAGACCGTCTTCTTATTGCACTCTGTAAAGGGTAGTAGCTCCTCTACAGCAGCTTCAAACTGGTCATAACCTCGTAGCATGAAGTAGAGGAGGAAGAGGATGACAAAGGCGTTGAGAAAGAACGAAGACATCCCCTGTAGCAGACCCTTTACGAGCGTGGTCGAGAAGCTCGTCAGCTTCTGTATGTTTTCATTACTCCATAGCTCTATACCAAACTTGTCCTCCACTTGTTGGACCATATCTTGCGCTTGTACCGTCAGCACATTGAGCGACTCGGGGTCAAACGAGGAGAAGAGGTCGATCAGCATCAAGACAATCACCAAGAGTGGTATGAGGAAGAAAAAGATAGCCTCTACCGTCAGGAGCGATGCCGCCCAGTTACGCCCCCAATGCTTGCGCTCGATGAGCCACTTCATCTGACCTCTCAGGAGGACATAGATAGTCAAGGCTCCCAGCACGCCACTCATATAGGGAAGAGCGTGCTTGCCGATGATCAGCATCAGGATGAGGATCAGCGTGATCAGGGAGGTGCGTGGCGTCCAGAAGGAAACTCTATATACAGGCTCTCCGTGCTTTGTACGACTATGTGTCAAGTCTTCCGGAGAGATATGGTCACAACACTGAGTCGTAGACGACTTGGGGGAGTCATTAGGAACTTTGCTATTTGTTGTCATAAAGCTAAAGATAAATTTGAGAGATATCGTATATAGACCAAATAACTTTCACCCAAAGGTACGAAAAAGAGATTAGACTTTAGAAGTTAGAGACTAGAGGTGCTAGCCGTGTCAAAGCGAGACGTCGCCCCTGTAAGGACGCACGCACGAAGCTTAGGAACCCCACCGCCTAAACGCAACAAGAGCAGCTCATATGAGCTGCTCTTGCAGTAGGCCTTGACGACCTTGGTCGGGATGACTGGATTCGAACCAGCGACCTCACGCCCCCCAGACGCGCACTCTAACCGGACTGAGCTACATCCCGTATTTCGTTGTGCAAAGGTACAACTTATTTTTGGACTAGACAAACGCTCTCCCAACAAGCTATCCTTCTTCTCCTAGCAGGTCGGGGCGGAGTGCTTGCGTACGGGCGACCGCCTGCTCATGCTCCCACTGCGCTATGCGTGCCTCGTGGCCACTGAGGAGGACTTCTGGTACGCGCCACCCTTTGTACTCAGCGGGGCGGGTGTACATAGGAGGTGTGAGCAGGCCATCCTGAAAGGAGTCGCTCAGCGCACTATCCGCATCCCCTAGCACGCCTGGTATGAGCCGTATGGTCGCATCGGCAATGATCGCTGCCGCTAGCTCGCCACCCGTCAGGACGTAGTCACCGATGGAGATCTCACGTGTGATGAGATGCTCCCGGATACGATGGTCGATGCCCTTATAGTGACCGCAGAGGATGATGATATTCTCCATAAGACTCAGCTCGTTGGCGACCGCCTGCGTCAGCACGGGCGCATCGGGTGCCGTGAAGATAACCTCGTCATAAGGACGCTGGCTACGTAGCTCGGTGATGATGCGGTCGATCGGTTCGATGGACATAAGCATACCAGCTGCGCCCCCATAGGGGTAGTCGTCGATACGCCCCCAGCGATTGGTCGCATAGTCGCGTAGCTGATGTATATGTACCTCGGCAAAGCCCTCTCGCTGTGCCCGCCCCACGATAGAGGTCGAGACAAACGGCTCGATCATCTCAGGCAGTACGGTGATGATGTCTATGCGCATATAGGTGTGTGATCCAAAATAGTCAGGGTAAAGTGGTCAAAGATAGACGTGTAATGATGTGTAGGGACGCACGGTACGTCTCTAGTGGGATGGCGTCCGTCCCCGTCAAAGCGATACGTGTATTGACGCTGGGACGTATAACCCGCTATAGGGACGCACGATCTGTGCGTCCGTTGTGTCAAAGGTTACAGCATCGTGGTTTTGACGAGGACGGACGCACAGATCGTGCGTCCCTACAACGGGTTACTCGTCACGCTGGTCGGAGACGGACGCACAGATCGTGCGTCCCTACAGCGGGTTACACGTCACGCTTTGACGAGGACGGGCGGACACATAGGTCCGCCCCTACAACGGGTTACACGTCTCGTTGGTCGGAGACGGACGCCCTCTCGCTAGACACTAGCCGTGCGCCCCTACAGCGGGTTACACGTCTGTGCGTCCTGATCTCGTTATTTTCTTCGCTTATGCGAAGGTTAGCTCCTGGATCAGACGGGGGCACTTAGCCCACTTGTCGATCATGAAGAGGACGTAGCGGATATCTACCGAGATGGTGCGCTGTAGGTCAGGCTCAAACTCGATGTCGCCACTCATAGCCTCCCAGTTGCCGTCGAAGGCTAGACCGATGAGGTTACCATTCTTGTCGAAGACAGGGCTACCTGAGTTACCACCCGTGATGTCGTTGTCCGAGAGGAAGCAGGTGAAGAGGTGATCGCCCACACCGTAGGGTGCGAAGTTAGCAGGATTGCTCAGCAGCTCGAGGATCTCAGGCTGTACGGCGAACTCGCTGCTGTTGGGGTTCTGCTTCTGGAATACACCACGCTCCGTCGTGAAGTGGTAGTACCACGCACCGTCACCAGGCTCGTAGCCGAGGATACGGCCGTAGCTCATACGCATCGTGAAGTTGGCGTCTGATGGACGCAGTGCGTTAGGCTGGAACTCGCTCATAGCGGCAAAGAGCTCACGCTTGCCCTTTTCGATAGCGTAGTTGTACTCCATATACTTATCGATCAGAGTCGAGTAGTACATAAGGACGCTCTGGACTAGCTCCTGTGCAGGATCGTTAGCTAGGGTCTCCTTGATCTTGTTTGCGTCCATAGCTAGTACAGACATCATCTTATCCTCGTAAGGTACGATGCTATTGGCAAAAAGCTCATTAGCATAAGCCTCATAGTCACCGCCAAAGCGCTCATCGATGATTTGATAGATGAAGGGGAGGTTGTCTGCTGGTAGCTTGGTGCGTAGTAGTGCGAGCATAGCTGGGAGTACCTCACGATCTAGGTTAGGTAGGTAATCCTTGTAGAGGTCTGCCAGTTCCTTCTTGTCGCCAGAGCCTGCAGCTACCAGAGCCTGATAGCCGAGCCATACGATCTCGCTACCGCTCAGCATCGTCTCGATCACATAGTTGAGCTGACGATTGTAGGGAGCAGCCTCCTCGTAGGCACGCTTCAGGTCGGGGAGTATATTGCCGTAAGGCTTGCCCGTCTGAGCTACCCACTGGGTGAATGCCTCCTCCTCGGCACGCTTGCGGTCTACGACATGGAGCTTCTCCAGACCGCGGTTCATACCGATAGAGTTCTTCCAGTAGTTAGAGCTCTGAGCATACTTGCTGGCGTACTTGATGCGGGTTGCTTGGTCAGCCTCCATGGCACGCTTCCAGATCTCCTGCTTGACACCACGCGCCTCGATGCGGGGAGCGTTCTCATTCTCGATACGGTCGATGACACCATAGGAGGTGAGGTAGCGATCTGTAGAGCCTGGGAAGCCAATGGTCATAGCGTAGTCCTGCTCCTGGTAACCCTGTAGAGAGACCTTCGTATAGTGTACAGGTCGGTAAGGCTTGTTGCTTGCTGCGTACTCAGCGGGCTTGTTATTGGCATCAGCGTAAACACGGAAGACGCTAAAGTCGCCCGTGTGGCGAGGCCACATCCAGTTGTCCGTGTCACCGCCAAACTTACCTACGCTGCTCGGAGGGGTCATAACGAGACGTACATCCTTGTACTCGTCGTAGATGACGACATAGTACTTATTGCCAGCATAGAAGGGGGTTACCTCGACAGCGTCAAAGGGTGACTTCGTGTACTCCTTGACGATCTGCTCAGAGACCTTCTCGATGGTCTCCTGACGCTTAGCCTCGTCGGCGATACCAGCGACAGCCTGCTCGATGCGAGCCGTCACATCGATCTGCGCACGGAGGTACTTGACAGAGAGTCCTGGGATCGGTAGCTCCTCACGGAAAGACTGTGAGGCGAAGCCGTCACGTAGGTAGTCATGCTCTACGGTACTCTGGCTCTGGATCGCATCGTAACCGCAGTGGTGGTTTGTAAAGAGTAGTCCCTGATCGGAGACGGTGATACCAGTGCAACCACCGCCGAAGATAACGACGCCACGTGCTATCGAAGGTTTGTCTAGACTATATAGCTCGTCTAGGGATAGGTTAAAGCCTAGCTCACGCATGCGAGCTTCGTTTTGCTCGTTCAGCTCACTGAGTACCCACATGCCCTTGTCGGCACGTGCTGTAGCACTGCACACGAGGAGTGCACAGAGGGTCAGGAGCAAGGTCTGTAGTTTATTCATAAGACGCTTATCTATTAAAGTTAGTATTCTGTATCTGCTTAGTTCGTTAGGATCAGCTCGAGATCATCCGCTTTGGTACGCTTCTGTAGCCACTGCTCCAGCTTCTTCCGCTCGGCAGGAGCAAGGCGGTGTGATGGTGTCGTCACGAGGATATGGAGGACGGAGTCTTGCCCTTGGATAAACTCCATAGAGGGCATCAGTCGTACCTTGCTAATGTCGGTAAAGACCGCTTTCGCCTCGTCGCTCACATCGTGTGTCAGAGACTTGTAGTAGTCGTAGCGCAGGAGCGTACGACGGAGCGAGTCGATCTCGGCACGCTGCTCAGAGGCAGTACGCTCGGACCGCTCGTAGAGGTCACGCAGCAAGACACCGCCTAGCTGCTCGTAGTCTGTAGGAGCCTCGTTGTCGATCCCTTGGTGCACCTGTAGGTCGAAGTTGGACAGTCCATAGTTAGGTAGCAACGTAGCGATGCTGTCTATCGTCTGAGCGGAGAGTGGCTTGCCGATCAGGACTAAGTCTATGTAGGGTCGCTTGTCCCCATCAGCTCGCACGAACGACTGACGGATCACCTGGTGCTCAGGTGGCGCAAAGTGGTCTGCAACAAACTGCTTGGCACGCTGCTCCTGATAGGAGTCACGCACCAGACGGATACTTAAGTAGATGCTCGGTATCAGCGTGCAGACAGCGATTACGGTGATCCAGCGATAGCTACGCTTGCGCATATCACCCGAAGCGACCGACTTCATCGGGAAGCGCATGATGCGCACCATCACGAAGGTCGCAAAGGCGATAAAGACCGAGTTGATGATGTATAGGTAGATGGCACCGAAGAAGAAAGGCCAGTTGCCCGTAGCGATGCCAAAGCCGGCTGTACAGAGTGGTGGCATGAGTGCCGTAGCGATAGCGACGCCTGGGAGTACCTGCCCCTTGCTCTTGCTACTACCTGCGATCAGACCCGCCGCACCGCCAAAGAATGCGATCAGCACGTCATACAGTGACGGCTCCGTACGACCCAGTATCTCACTACCAGGCTGATCGAGTGGGGTCAAGAGGAAGTAGATCGTAGCGGTCAGGATACTGAAGAGCGTTGTCAGACCCAGGTTGCGCAGCGACTTTCGTACGAGATCTAGGTCGGCAATACCGAAGCCCAGACCGAAGCCGATGATTGGTCCCATCAGCGGGGAGATAAGCATCGCACCGATGATGACCGCCGTCGAATTGACATTCAGACCGATCGAGGCAACGAGGATAGCGCAGATGAGGATCCATAGCTTGGTGCCACGAAACTCTACATCCGCCTTGAGGGACTCGATGGTCGCCACGTCGCCCGCCTTGTCATCGCGAAAGTCTAGGAGTCGACGCAGCCACCTCCATGCATTCATCCACCAGATGTTTTCCTCTAGCTCCTCGACCTTAGCTGAGGAGCTTTTAGTTGTTGCGATCTCCTTCTTCGCTTGAGTAGCTTTGTTAGCTGTTGGCTGTTGGCGATCGGTCGTTGTTGCCTTGGGGGCGCTACTAGCGGTCGTCGCCTGAGGTGTATTACTTGTGGTGGTCGATTTGGTGGTAGAGATCGTCTTAGAGACGAGGGGTGCCTTCTTGCTGGTAGCCTGTTGGTCGATAGTAGCCTTATTCAGCAAGTGCTGATCGGTAGTTTTATTATGAGCCACCTTATTATACATAGGTGTCATCGGGCAGCTAGACAGTTCGTCAGCCATCGGCTCGTGATGCTGATGGAGAGAAGACTTTTGCTGAGCGACCAGACGCTTCATAACGTTGATCGTAGGGGAGGAATGTTCAGAGGAAGGCATACAATGATTTCGACCAAGTATACATAACGGACTGCTAAGGTACTCATTTTCCGCCACAGCGTGGATCTTTCCTCGATTTGCAAATCTAACGGATCGCGACCCTACAGCATCATTACTTGTGAGATTTGCGGAGGCTAGAGGAGAGCGAGACGCTCGAGCCAGACGGGGAGGCCTGTGAGGTGGGGCGTGAGCGGGGCGGTGTCGTCTAGTAGCGGGTTGTCGTCGAAGATGCCGTAGAGGGCTGTCCCCGATCCGGACATGGCGGCATAGAGGGCTCCGTGGCGGTAGAGCGTGTCTCGCAGAGCGGCTAGCTCAGGATAGTGTGCGAAGACGACGGACTCGAAGTCATTGACGATGAACTCTCGCCACTGCGCTATCGGTCGCTCTAGTAGTGTCGTGAGCTTGCCCTCAGCCTCGGGGTGGCGTGTCACCTGTCGGTACGCCTCAGCGGTGCTCATACCGATGGGCGGCTTGACGACGAGGAGCCATTTGCTGAGGAGTGCGGACGGCATCGTGAGCGGTGTGAGCCTTTCGCCACGGCCTGTGACCAGCACGGGGCGGGACTGTATGAAGAAGGGGCAGTCGCTCCCCAGCTCTCCCGCCATCGCTTCGAGCTGTGCGGTGGAGAGTCCTAAGCGACATAGTTCGTTGATCGCTAGGAGCGTGTAGGCTGCATCGGCCGAGCCACCACCGAGACCTGCTTCTGTCGGGATGAGCTTCTCGAGCTTGAGCTGTAGCGGAGGTATCTCTGGGTGTTGCGCTCTGAGTAACTGCACCGCTTTGTAGACTAGATTGCGCTCGATGGGTAGTTCGCCTGCTAGACCTGAGACCTCGTACGAGTCCGCCACTGCTCCTGTAGCTATCTCTACTGTGAGCTGATCGGCCCAGCTAATGGGGAGCATACAGCTCTCGATGTCGTGGTAGCCGTCTGGTCGGCGGCGTAAGATACGTAGCCCAAGGTTGATCTTAGCGTGTGGGTGTAGGATCATATCGTAGTCACTCTAGGATTACTTATTCTTATATAGGTGCACCCCATCGGTACGGTAGCGGTCGTCTGTCTCAAGGAGCTTCTGCAGGATCGGGAGCAAAGCTTTCGGCTGCACACCTAGCCTCTCTGCCAAAGCTTGCAAGGTAGGCGAAGGTTCTTCCAATTGCTCTAAAAGAGTCTTGAGTCGCATCTCTAGAGCCTCTTCACTACGCTGGGAGCGTGCCTTACGAGCTAGACAAAGGTCACAGCGTCCGCACGGCTCAGCCAGCTCCTCCCCGAAGTAGTGTAGGAGCATCGCCTGTCGGCACCCTTGCTGACCATCTAGGTATGCGATCGTGGCGGTGAGTCGCTTGATCATCGCCTCTTTGCGTAGCTCGTACACCTCTGGGGGTATGAGGAAGTGATGCTTGCGCTCACGCCGTGTGTAGAAGAGGATACGGGGCAAGCGCTTTCGCGGGATATAGTGAATGATCTCTCTCTGGCTCATACGGACCAAGCTGTCGTAGACCTCCTCTCCCGTCAGGTGCGTCTGTATGGAGAGTGTCCGCTCGTCGATGAAGACGTAGTCGGCAAAGAGGCCCGAGTAGTTTCTCAAGACAGCTCGTAGCACTTTGTCATCTTGGGTGGACAAGCCTCGTATGTAGTATAGCTCCTCTCTAGAGACCTCCACGATGAGCCGTGAGCGTGCCTCATCGAGGATCAGCTCCCAAGCCCCTGCCAGCTCGAGGATATGTAAGGCACTCAAGCTCCGTATCGGGTGCAGATGCTCCGTGCGGACAAACGACTCGAGATCTATCTCGTAGCTGCGCTCCATACCTTCGCCAAAACCTATCCCTAGGTAGCTGTAGATGGTGTCGTAGATGTCGCGGATGTAAGCTTTGTCAGGAAATTCGTTTTGCACCCGCTGCAGGAGCATACCACGATCCCGGCGCTCATATAGCACCACGGCAAAAGCGCGCAGCCCGTCACGACCCGCACGACCCGCCTCTTGGAAGTATTCCTCCAGGGCTACGGGCATACTCCAGTGCACCACGAGACGCACATCAGGCTTGTCGATGCCCATGCCGAAAGCATTCGTGCAGACCATCACACGCACCTCTCCCGCCATCCATGCGTTTTGCTTGATCTCTCGCTCGGCATGCGTCAGCCCCGCATGGTAGTAGTGTGCCGAGACGCCCGCCTCTTGGAGCATCTCAGCCAGCTCTTGCGTCTTCTTGCGATTGCGACAGTAGACGATCGCACTGCCAGTCGTCGAGGAGAGGATATGGAGCAGCTCCGTCGTCTTGTCTGTCGTAGGACGTACGATATACTGCAGGTTGTCCCGTGCGAAAGAGCTACTGATGATATGTGGCTCACGAAAGCTCAGACGAGCCATCACGTCTGCCACCACCTCTGGCGTGGCGGTCGCTGTGAGCGCCAGCAGGGGAACAGTGGGGTAGTAACGACGTATCTCTGCAATCTTCAGATAACTGGGGCGGAAGTCGTAGCCCCACTGCGAGATGCAGTGACACTCGTCCACCACGATCAGCCGTATCGGCAGCTCGGGCAGACAGGCGAGGAAGAGTGGCGAACTTAGTCGCTCAGGCGAGAGGTAGAGGAACTTGCACCCACCATACAGACAATTGTCCAAGGCGCGCTGTATCTCCTTGTACTCCATACCTGAGTGAATAGCCGTGGCAGACATACCCCGCTTGTTGAGACCATCTACCTGATCTTTCATAAGAGCAATGAGCGGTGTGACGACGAGCGTCAGCCCGTCGTGTAGCATCGTCGGCACCTGAAAGGTGATGCTCTTGCCCCCACCCGTAGGTAGTAGCCCGAGCGTGTCTCGTCCCGCCAAGACGCTGTCGATGATCTCCGCCTGCTTGAGACGGAAGGCAGGGTAGCCCCAATAGTGATGAAGCACTCCTAGCGGGGTCTGCTCATCGTCCGCCGAGGTGGTCTGCTGCCTCTCTGGTCTGCTGGTCGTCTCCTGAGGAGTCTCTTCGCCTAGTTGCTCACGCTCGCTCTCAGCTCTTGGGTCGGTCGCAGCATCGCACCATAGATCTGCCTGCTCCTCGAGGAGCAAGTCCCAGTCGACAGCCTCGCTACGCCCAGAGGAGTCGCCTGTTGCCTCATCGCTGGGAGGCAAAGAGGTCCTCTCCGGGTCGTTGTGGCTTGACATCCTTGATCAGTAACTGTAGGGAGACAATTCCGTTAAAGTGGTTCTCATCTATTTGGTAGACAAGGGCAAAGGGAGCATTGGCTCTTCCTGCCGAAGACTTCTTCATAAAGCGAAAGGCGGGTGCTTGGTTGAAGGCTATCCCTGGGCAGTGCTTTTTGGATCCCAGTGTAGGTATAGCATCTACCTTAAAGTGCTCGCTATTGCGCCCCACAGCTCTGCTCGCACCTCCGTCATAGAGTTGCTGCGTGACAAAGAGCGGCTGGTAGTTGTCCGGGCCATACGGGGCAAAGCGCTGTATCGTCGAGTAGAGTCTCTGGGTCACCTCACGAAGCTCTATCTCGGCATCGATCTCTATCGGCGTAGAGTGTGCTCGGTCACTATCCGCCACGGCATTGACACTCTGTATGTAAGTGCGGAAGTCGGGTAGCTTGTCTGGCAAGAGGGTCAGCCCAGCGGCGTAGGTGTGTCCGCCAAAGTTTAGGAGCAAATCTCTAGCCTCCTCGATGATGCTGTAAATGTCTATCCCGCCGACACTGCGCGCAGAGCCCACGATCCGCTCGCTCGTGCCAGTCAGCACGATCGTCGGTCTATTGGTATACTCCGCCACACGAGAGGCGACGATCCCTATGACCCCCTTGTGCCAGTCAGGCTGATAGAGGACTACGATGGGTTGATGCGCCAGCTCGGGGTTGACCTGCAGGAGCTGCATCGCCTCATCGGTCGTCGAGCGGTCTAGCTCACGACGACGCACGTTGTACTCGTCGATCAGCTCGCTCATACGGGCTGTCGTCTTCGCATCATTGCTCAGGAGCAGATCGACCGCCTCGCGACCATTCATCATACGTCCTGAGGCGTTGATCCTCGGACCGATCTTGTAGATGATGTCAGCCATCGTGATCTTACGTCCCTCGAGACCACAAGTCTTGATGATTCCTTTGAGTCCCATCGAGGGATTGCGATTGAGCTGACGTAGTCCATAGTGCGCCAGGATCCTATTCTCATCCATCACAGAGACCAGATCGGCAGCGATACTGACAGCGACCAGGTCTAGGAGCTTAAAGAGCGAGGCCGAGGGGAAGCCATTGTTCATCCCAAAGGCCTGCATAAACTTAAACGCTACACCACACCCACAGAGCTCCTCAAAGGGGTAGTGACAGTCCGACCGCTTAGGGTCTAAGACGGCGACCGCATCGGGTAGCTGGTCGTCTGGGTGGTGGTGATCGCAGATGATAAAGTCTATCCCCAGCGTCTTAGCGTAGGCTATCTCGTTGATAGCCTTGATGCCACAATCCACCACGATGATCAGCGTCGCGCCTATCTCGTGGGCATGATCCACGCCCCGATAGGATACGCCGTAGCCCTCATCGTCCCGTCCTGGGATATAGTAGCTCAGCAGGTGCTCGCTACACCCCGCCGAGCGGAGGTACTTATAGATTAGTGATACTGCTGTAGTGCCATCTACATCGTAGTCGCCGTATATCATGATATGCTCCTTGCGTCCTAGCGCCTTGTTGAGACGCTTGACCGCTAGATCCATATCTTGCATCAGAAAGGGGTCGTGCAGATCCTCTAGCGATGGGTGAAAGAATCGCTGTGCCTCTGCTTCCGTACGGATACCACGACGATAGAGTAGGCGTCCCGCCACAGCGGGTATTCTCAAGGCGTGCGCCAGTTGAGAGCCACCCACCTCCTCCTCTCGGGTGAAGGGAGTGTATTGCCATTCGTTCGTCATTATATTGTTTTATTTTTTTTGTCATAGGGAGAGCGGATAGGCTAGGAGCAGACCAAGGCACCAGACTCGCCATACGTGCGGTCTGGGCAACCTGGATGAAAAACGATTTACAGCTCATTACTAGCACATTATCTTGCAAGCACCTAGAGCGAAGCTTGCGACAAGGTCGCATCTCCGCATTTTAGGCTCTGTAAATGTACAAAATAATCTTGAGATAGCACACGCAGTCGCCCGCACATCTCAGGGCAATTGCGAGTTCCCTACGTAGCAATTTTCAAATAGCCACGTAGGAAATAGGTTTTCCTGTCGTGACTATACCATAAGAGAGGCTATCGGATAGAGCTACAGCCTCTAGAGATGTGCGAAGAGAGCGTGTGTGAGGAGCTAGCTCCTGTGGCTCTGTATTGCTGAGTAGGCCTGCTGAAGTAGCTTGAGGGTGTCACGCGCTGCCTCCTGCTGGGCGCGCTTCTTGCTACTGCCTGAACCACGTCCTACGGGCTTGCCATCGATCCAGACGCTGTAGGTGAAGTGGTCGTGTGGCATCGTATCGTGACCCTCGAGACGAAACTCGTGCGAGAGGTGATGCTTCTGTACCCACTCGATGAGTTCGCTCTTGTAGTTCTGAATGCTCGCCACCGTGTGCGCCTGCATATCGCGATAAGTGGGGAGGATAAAGTCTCGGACGAAATCTTGTGTACGGGCGTAGCCCTGATCGAGGTAGATGGCTCCGATGAGTGCCTCTAGGGTGTTGCCGTAGATGTCTACCGAGTTGTCTAAGGCGCTCGGCACCATAATGATATAGCGCTCTAGATGCAGACGTCGACCCACCTCGTTGTTGACTGGACGGCTCACGAGCGAGCTCTTGCACTTGCTCAGCTCGCCTTCGTCCCATGTGGGGTGGAGATGATAGAGATAGGTACAGATAGAGGCTTCGAGGACTGCATCGCCGAGGAACTCGAGTCGCTCATTGTTGAGCTTCTCTCCCCCCTCTCCGACGATGGAGCAGGAGCGGTGACGCATAGCTAGCTGGTAGAGGTCTGTGCGAACAGGCACGATACCTATCCGAGCGAAGAGTGTGGTCAGATTGGGTGTGCGCTGCGAGTTATCACCTCGCAGGGTACTCCACCAGTGCTGCCAACGCTCGCCTAGCTCCTGAAGCCACATCTTGGTCCTAGACCTCCGCATCAAACTCATAGCTCTATCTCTCTAAGGGACCAAAAAAGAGCGACACCCACTCACACTGGTCTGCTCTGATGAGTGGGTGCAGACCAGTGTGAGTGGGTGTCGCTGATGGTTTGTCATAAGGCTCTATGCAGCGCGATAGACGTATAGTGTACGCTTAATGAACCTTCTTGAAGACGACGCAAGCGTTGTGACCTCCGAAGCCGAAGGTGTTGCTCATGGCTACATTGACGGTGCGCTTTTGCGCCTTGTCAAAGGTAAAGTTGAGCTTGTAGTCTATCTGATCATCTTCGTCGCCTGGCTCATGATTGATGGTCGGTGTGACGACATCCTCCTGGATGGACTTGACGATAGCCATCGCCTCTAGAGCTCCCGTAGCACCGAGGAGGTGTCCTGTCATAGACTTTGAGGAGCTGATGTTGAGGTCATAAGCTTTGTCACCCCAGACGCTTTGGATCGCTTTGACCTCTGAGGCGTCACCGACGGGTGTCGAGGTGCCGTGGACGTTGATATAGTCTACATCTTCGGGCTTCATACCAGCGTCCTCTAGGGCACGGGTCATCACGAGCTTGGCTCCCAGTCCCTCGGGGTGGCTAGCGGTCAGGTGATGCGCATCGGCAGAGAGTCCGAAGCCGGCAAACTCAGCATAGATCTTAGCACCACGAGCTACCGCATGCTCATACTCCTCTAATATAAGGATCGCAGCACCCTCACCTAGCACGAAGCCGTCACGGCTCGCACTGAAGGGACGAGAAGCGGTCTCGGGTGAGTCGTTGCGTGTGGAGAGGGCGTGCATGGCGTTGAAGCCACCGATACCAGCGACCGTCACCGCAGCCTCGCTACCACCAGCGACCATCATCTTTGCCTTGCCGAGGCGTATCATGATAGCAGCATCGATGATCGCATTCGTCGAGGAGGCACAAGCTGAGGCGACACTGTAGTTGGGTCCGTGGAAGCCGTACTCGATCGATACGAGTCCGGCAGCGATGTCGGAGATCATCTTCGGGATGAAGAAGGGGTTGAAGCGGGGCCCTCGCTCGGGGTCATACTGCATGATCTCCTCCTGGAAGGTCTCTAGTCCTCCGATACCTGCGCTGATGATGACGCCGACCTCGTTCTTGTCGACATGCTCTAGGTCTACAGCTGAGTCTGCGATCGCCTCTTTTGTCGCAACGAGGGCGAGCTGAGTGTATCGGTCATAGCGACGTACCTCCTTGCGGTCGAAGTACTCGTTAGGATCAAAGCCCTTGACCTCACAGGCGAACTGGGTCTTGAACTTGGAGGCATCAAACTGTGTGATGGGAGCTGCTCCACTCTTACCGGCTAGCATGTTTTGCCAAGTGGTAGGAGCATCATTGCCAATGGGGGTGATGGCACCAAGGCCAGTCACGACTACTCTATTAAATTGCATAGGCTATATCAAAGTCAAGCGTCAGGGATATGAGGAGTCTGCTGCTGTGAGCAGCAGGTTCTAGCGGTGTAAACTGAATGTGGGGAAGTACACAAGGGCAAGCCCAGCACCCATGCTGGGAGATCTGAGACTTGCCCTCGGGCTCTGTATGTGCTACAGAGGATATAGGTGGTCGCACAGCTATGCGACGAGACCTCTGTATCGTATGGTGAGGAGAGCGCTCTGTCTGCTCCTCGAGGTGCTTATGCTAGCTGCTTCTCGATGTAGTCGATAGCGTCACCAACGGTCTTGATACCCTCAGCCTCCTCGTCGGGGATGGTCATATCAAACTCCTTCTCGAAGGCCATCATCAGCTCGACAGTGTCGAGTGAGTCTGCACCAAGATCGGTCGTGAAGTTGGCCTCACGAGTTACCTCTGAGAGCTCGACATTGAGCTTGTCTGCGATTAGGTCTTTGACCTTGCTTTCTACTTCTGCGTTCATTGCTTAATAGGTTATTTGATGAATAATTGATTAGTCATACGGGATCGGTAAGCCTCGGTGCAGACCGCTTGGCGCTGAGCCGTATCGTGTCCGCAGATTTAGCTGTACCTTTGTACACAAGAGAGGTGAGCGTGTGTAGATGCTGTCGCATTTTGCACACATACGCCCCTTATGTGCAACAAATGTACGAATAAAAATGGAAACCATAGCTATCTTCGCCTCGGGCAATGGAACAAATGCGGAGGCGCTCGTCCACTACCTGGAGCATATAGACGATATTTCTGTCGCGCTCATAGCAACCGACAACCCGCACGCTGGAGTCCTCAAGCGTGCTGAGAGACTAGGTGTACGCTCCCTTGTCTTCCAGCGCAAGGAGATGCGTGAGACCGCTTTTGCTAAGCAACTTCGGGAGCAGTATCAGGTGACGGCTATCGTCCTAGCGGGCTTCCTCGGCTTGGTGCCAGAGAGCTTGCTGCACGCTTTCCCGCAGCGGATCCTCAACATTCACCCAGGGCTGCTACCTGACTACGGAGGCAAGGGAATGTATGGCGATCGTGTCCATGAGCGTGTACTAGAGGAGCATTGCTCTGTGAGCGGCATCACGATCCACCTCATCGACGAGCGGTTCGATCGTGGCTCGACGCTCTGCGAGGTGCGCCTAGCGGTCTACCCAGACGATACGGTCGAGACGCTCGCAGAGCGCATCCATCGTCTGGAGCACACCTACTACCCTGTCGTCGTCGCCGACTATCTCACACGTCCCGACCTCCCGCCGCTCATCTAGCGGTCGAGTCCCCTCTATTATATATATGTTGTGCTCGAAGGTCTAATCCTCTGAAGGCTGTTCGAGTGCGCTCTGTGCTTTGAGCTCCTTGAACTTCGCCAGCATCGTTGGGTTCTTGTAGGTGAGCTTGCGGATGGTGAGTCCCTCCGCCTTGTCGTTGGCTAGGCGCAGATTGTTTTCGCTACCGATGAGATGCTCTTTGATCTTTTGCAGATGCTTGATCGAGTTGTCGATCTCTTCGATCGCCTTCTGAAACTTCTCGCTCGCTAGGCGGTAGTTGCGTCCGAACTTCTCCTTGAACTCCTCTATATCCTCCTCAAAGTGTGTGATATCGATGGACTGCTGCTGCGCCTCGAAGAGCTGCTTGCGTATGTCGAGGCTCTTGCGTGAGGTGGAGACGAGGAGCGTGATCAGTGGTACGAAAAACTGGGGACGGATCACATACATCTTCTCGTAGCGGTGTGACTTGTCGACGATGCCGCCGTTGTAGAGTTCGTTGTCTGGCTCTAGGAGTGACACGAGGACAGCGTACTCGCACCCTTTCTTGCGGCGATCCTCGTCGAGCTTCTTGAGAAAGTCTTCGTTGCGATGCTTCGTGGAGGTCGTGTCGGCTTCGTTTTTCATCTCAAACATGATGGAGATGTACTCTAGCTCACTACCCTCGGCATAGTCCCGGAAGATGAAGTCTCCCTTGGTGCCACCGACCACATCATTGTCCTTCTCAAAGTAAGCGCGGGGGTAGAAGCTTCTCAGCTTCTGCTCAAACTCCAAGGCGCAGTGCTGCTCGAGTGTCTCGCCGAGCATCTTGGTGGACATACGGGTCTTGAGGTCTTTGTAGAAGTCTACCTCTCGCTCCAGCATCTTCTTCTCTAGCTCGTGCTGCTCTTGCAGTTGCTTGACCTCTAGCTGAGCCTCTTTGCTCTGTAGCTCTACCTGAGAGCGTAGCTCGGTGATTGCTTGCTCCTTAGCTTGTAGCTCCTTCTGACTCTCGGCCTGTACCTTCAGGCGCTCATTGTCTCGCAAGCTCTCCTGCTGCGCTAGCTGTGCCTGCAGCTCGGTGATTGTCTGCTCTTTGTTAGCTAGAGCCAGCTGCAGATCCGCTTGGCTCTTCTCGCCCATAGCGTCGAGCTTGCCCTGGAGCTGTACCAGCTGAGTGTCTCGCTGTGAGAGTTGCTCCTTGAGCGTTGCTTCAGCCTGCGCCACAGCGAGTTGTTGCGCCTGTCGGCTCTGCTCCTCTAGGAGGGCAACGCGCTCAGCAAGCGCCTTGTCAAAAGCCTTACCACGCACCTGCTCTAGTAGCTGTGCGTAGCCTTGCTCATCGATACTAAACGGCTTATGGCAGTTCGGACAAATTAATTCGTGCATAGGGGGAAGTAGAGGTTAGAGATTAGAAGTTAGAGAGTCATTCGACCCGCCTCTCTCTACTTGCAAATATACATCTTCTCAGTCTAAGGCGGTGTAGAGTGATTGGGCTAGTCAGCTCTTGACATACACTAATAAAACAAGATAAGCGTAGGAGCTGTGTGGCTCACTACGCTTATCTGTTCTTACTCTAAACCAATATCTTTGTATCTCAAAGAGCGGAAGACGGGACTCGAACCCGCGACCCCAACCTTGGCAAGGTTGTGCTCTACCAACTGAGCTACTTCCGCATTTCGGACACCCCCCTTTTAATATTCCTCTCGCATATTATGAGTACACAAACTCAAAACTCATAAGAGACGCTACTCTTCCTAACCACCGAGAGGTGCTAAAGGGTGTCCTTCCGATTTGTGAGTACAAAGGTACGAAAACTTTTTGAATCTGCAATAGCTTTGGAGGATTTATTTTTCGAATGACCTCTTTCGGCTATTTTTCTGCCAGGACTTTCGGCTGGACGTGCGTTGCTTAGAACTTCGTCGTGTGACGGATGCCAAGGTCAGCGATGAGCTTACGATAACGCTCGATATCCTTCTTGGCGAGATAGTCTAGCAGACGACGACGCTTACCTACGAGCATCTTCAGACTACGTGACGTAGAGAAGTCCTTCTTGTTTTCCTTAAGGTGCTCCGTGAGGTGCTGAATACGATAAGTAAAGAGAGCTACCTGGCTCTCGACACTGCCGGTGTCCTGTGCAGAGGCTCCGTACTTTGCGAAGATCTCTTGCTTCTTGGTACTGTCTAGGTACATCTTGTTATGAGGTTATTTGTGAGACATTCATATCATCCTCGCCACCCAATGCCCCACCTCTATGGGGCGACAATGAGTACGACGATGTATTTCGCCTGCAAAGGTACAAAGAATATTTTACCCTGCAAGCCTCTTCTACCCAAAAGGTCACTCGATCACTACGATGAGCGTGGCGAAGGTGGGACAGTTGTCATAGACAAACTTAGCGTGCGAACTGGCGTTGCGGACGCACATATGGGAGCGGGGGATTGTGCCGAGCGACGGACTGTACTCGACGATCTTGCCCTTGGGATTGTTTACGGGGACACCATGTATATAGGCGCCACAAGTGAAGCGACTAGCCCACGGCGCAAAGCCTGCTATGCGACTAGACCCGTCACTGGTGTAAAACATCTTAGGCTTCTTCTGCTGTAGGAGGAAGATACCTAGGGGTGTCTCCTTAGCATGAGGTGGCTTGTGGCGACCCGTCGTGGCGGGGTTGATACTCCGCACGAGGTAGTGCGCTGGCGACTGGCGCTCTAGCACGACGATGTGCTGGTTCTTGCGATCTATTACGACCACGTGCGAGAAGGTGACGTCGGGCTCCAGTAGCTGAATGTAGCGACGTGGCACATACCAGTCTGCCTCGGGAGACTCGACTCGGCCTTGCCAAAACTTACTACCCAGGGTGTCGGTCATCGCTATAAGCGTGCCGTCGCGACCATACAGCTCGGGCTGGAGCGTGTCTGTGGGTGCGTAGAGTGGCACAGACTGATAGCGCTCCACGCCGAGCGAGTCAGAGACTAGCTTGTAGCTATTGCGAGACCACGATTTGGTGAGTGGAGCCTCGCTGTTTGCGTTCTTATAGTTTTGCAGTACGCCCCACTGATGTGGCTCTGCTTGTAGCTGCTCGATGCGCAGGAGTTGCGCTTGTATTTGATCCCACTGTATGGTGCGCGTCTCCTCCTTATATTCATAGGAGTCCTCGAGCGTATACTTGTCAAAGGCTAGCTCCCGGTCGATGACGATCTGATCAGCCGTAAGCTCGGGCTGAGGCTCAGCTACGACTGTGTCTGCTGTTGCGATCGTATCCGTAGGTGTCACCTCAGCACTGCTTTCAGTGGAGGGCTGGCAAGCCAGTAAGAGCGTGAGGGCAAGTGGTAGGAAGGTCATAAAGTATTTCATAAAGATGATCGGTAAGTTACTTGGAGCTATCGACTCCTTTGAGCTGTGGCAAATGCCAGTGATAGTGCGCAGCGAGGATGCGGATCAAGATGATCAAGCCAGCTGATACAAGCTGTGCGTAGACTGTATCTATAGGCATAAAGCTGAGCATCAAGGTGTATACGATGCCTCCGATGATACAGGCCAAAGCGTAGATGTCTTGGCGACAGATGAGGGGCGTCTCGTTGAGGATAATGTCTCGTAGCAACCCCCCGAAGGAGCCTGTCACGGTACCCATGATGACCGCCACCCAACTGGGGAAGCCCATGGCGAGCGTCTTGTCGACACCGACCACTACAAAGAGTCCCAGCCCGATAGCGTCAAAAATAAATACTGTCGGAGCTGTACGGATCAGGATCTTTCGGAAGATATATACGTAGAGTAATGCGATAAAGGTGATGATCATATAGGAGGGTTGTAGCATCCAGAAGGGTGTCACCCCTAGGAATAGATCTCGCAGCGTACCCCCGTCCACAGCGGTCGTGACACCTAGCACATAAGCCCCAAACCAGTCCATCTGCTTGGTCGATGCTAGGCGTATGCCAGAGATAGCGAAGGCAAAGGTCCCGATGAAGTCTAGAATCCTCGTCACCGTAACCTCAGACCATACGAGAGCTGAGAGGTCAAAGCCTAGTATCTGGTCCAACATCTATCCTCTAATATCGATCCTCTGCCCTCTACTGCTTAGCACCCTCAGAGGAGGAGAGTAGCGAGCGCACATTGTCTATGAGTAGGCGCACGGCAACGGAGTTAAAGCCCCCCTCGGGGATGATCAAGTCAGCGTAGCGTCGTGAAGGCTCCACAAACTGCTGGTGCATCGGCTTGACCGTCGTGAGGTACTGCTCGATGACCGAGTCGACACTGCGTCCCCGCTCCTTGACATCGCGCTGTATGCGACGCGCCAGGCGCACATCGTCGTCCGTCTGCACGTAGATCTTGACATCCATCAGATCACGCAGCTCCTCATTCTCAAAGATCAAGATCCCGTCGATAATCAGCACGCAAGGTGGCTCTATGGTGACCGTCTCGGGGATGCGGTTGTGATTGACAAAGGAGTAGACGGGGCGCTCCACACTATGTCCCTCGCAAAGCTGGTTTATCTGCTCGCACATCAGCTTCGTGTCGAAGGCGCCGGGGTGGTCGTAGTTGAGCTTAGCGCGCTGCTCCAGAGGTAGCTCGTCGTGCGCCTTGTAATAGTAGTCGTGACTGAGGACTACGACATCCTCATCAACAAAGGTCTCCTGCAGACGGTGCACCAGGGTACTCTTGCCCGAGGCGGTACCGCCCGCTACGCCTATGATAATCGGTTTGTGGTTCATAGCTTCAGCGAAATGGTCTTATGGGTTTACTATAAATAGGTATCTCCGATCAGCGTAGCGCTCCATAGTCTCCAGTAGAGAGTCGTACGAAGCTCCCGCCAGCGACACTTCTAGTCGAGTCCCCTTGGGAAAAGCCTCTATGTCTGCGTCTAGCTCAGCGAGCGTCAGGGACGCTGTGCACGGTGCGGGTGGCATAGCCTTCGAAGCGCTCGCCTTGCGACGCCCCTGTGCCAAGCGACGCTGTAGGTCGATCGCAGCAAGGACGAGCGGTGTGGTAACGTGTCGGCTCCACCAACTCTCCCCTTGATGCTTGAGATAGAAGAGGCGCATCGCTCCGTAGAAGTTCTCCTCGTAGCGCACCCTGTCGACTGCCTGCTCCGACTCGCCTTTGTAGTGTAGTACTGGTGTCGGGAGATAATAGTTGTGGTAGCCCGCCCGCTCTATTGTATAGCAGAGGTCTATATCCTCGCCATACATAAAGTAGCGCTCATCGAGTCCGCCCACCGCTTGGTACAATGCTCGTCGTAGCATCAGGAAGGCTCCCGTCAGCACTGGCACCTGCTGTACCTCGTCTGGCGAGAGATGTCCCTGGTAGTAACCATTGAGCCACGCAGAGCGAGGAGCCAAGCGATAGAGACGTGTGAAGCGACAGAAGCTATGCCACAGCGTAGGCACGCCCCGCTTGCACTCGGGGTGCATCGCTCCAGACTGGTTGATGAGACGAGGCCCCACGGCTCCCGCCTTGGGATGGGTATGAAGGAAAGTCAAGCAGTAGTCGAGCGTCGACTCACCCACCAGCGTATCGGGGTTGAGTAGTAGGAGATAGTCGCCACGCGCCTCGGCGATCGCTTGATTATTGCCACGGGCAAAGCCTCCATTCGTCGCGCTCTCCAGCAACTTAACCTTAGGCTCCGCGCCAAAGGCTGTGCGGAGGCGATCCATCGAGTCATCGCCCGAAGCATTGTCCAGCACGATCACCTCCACCTCTCCGTCCAGCCGACGACTGCTAGCTAGCACCGAGCGGACCGCCTCGATGGTCAGCTGCGGCACCTTGTAGTTGACTAGGACGACCGAGAGGAGCATTGGGATCTACCCTTTTGTGCTAGGCAGAGACGGTGATGAGGTAGTAGTTTTTCTTACCTCGCTGTACGATCAGATACTTGCCAGCGATCAGATCATCGGTGGTGACCACACGGTCTTGGTCTGCGACCTTCTCCTTGTTGAGGCTGATGCCGTTCGAAGCGATCAGCTTGCGTAGCTCGCCCTTGGACTTAAAGATCGGCGCATGCTCTACTAGTAGATCTAGTAGCTTCACGCCGTCTGCCTGCTCTAGGAGCGTCCGGCCTACGTCGTAGTGCGGTACGCCTGCCATCACCTCCTTGAGTAGCTCCTCCGACATCTGACGCAACTGGTCGTGCGTATTGTTGCCAAAGAGTATCTGCCCGGCCGACATGCTCTGCTCGTAGTCCTCACGACCGTGAACCATAACCGTGAGTTGCTCGGCGAGCGTATGCTGTAGCAGGCGCTCATGCGGTGCCTGACGATGACGCTCTATGAGCGAGTCGATCTCCTCTAGCGGGATGCTGGTGAAAATCTTGACAAAGCGCTCAGCGTCTTCGTCCGATACGTTGAGCCAGAACTGACAGAAGGTGTAGGGCGACGTGTAGCGACGATCTAGCCATACATTGCCCTGCTCTGTCTTGCCAAACTTCGTGCCGTCAGCCTTTTTGATCAGCGGACAGGTCACACCAAAGGCTTCACCCCCCTCGATACGGCGTATCAGCTCCGTGCCAGTCGTGATATTACCCCACTGGTCGGAGCCACCCATCTGCACACGACAGCCGTACTCACGATAGAGGTGCAGGTAGTCGTAGCCCTGGAGGAGCTGGTAGGAAAATTCGGTGAAGGAGAGTCCCGCCTCGGCGTTCGCCTCGAGGCGACGCTTGACGCTATCCTTCGCCATCATATAGTTCACCGTGATATGCTTACCGATGTCTCGGATGAAGTTGAGGAAGCTGTAGTCCTTCATCCAGTCGTAGTTGTTCAGGAGTAGTGCTTTATTGGGAGCGTCCGACTCAAAGTCGAGGAAGTGCCCCAGCTGTCGCCCGATGCACTCCTGATTGTGTCGGAGCGTATCCATATCTAGTAGGTTACGCTCTTGGGACTTCATCGAGGGATCTCCGATCATGCCCGTAGCTCCACCCAGTAGAGCTATCGGTCTGTGTCCAGCACGCTGCAAGTGTCGTAGCATCATCACACCGACGAGGTGCCCGATGTGGAGCGAGTCAGCCGTCGGGTCAAAGCCCACGTAGGCAGTCGTCAGGTGCTCCGTGAGTTGCTCTTCGGTGCCTGGCATGATGTTATGAATCATCCCACGCGCCTTCAGTTCGCTAATCAGTGAGGAGTGGCTCATAGTTATTCTAATGTATTACTTAGGTTACAAAGGTACGAATAAATGATCACGAGCAAGCTCTATCCCACGCCCCTCTAAAATCCCCTAACGCTCTCGGAGGTGATGCAACCGCCACAACAGCTTTATCGACCAGCCGAGACGATATGTGGTAGGGCAGCGTGGAAGTCGTTTGGAGCGTTGGAAGGCGATTTTGTACCTTTGCAGGCGAAAGCTTTCCCCTAGTCACCGTTAGACGATATATTTATTATGGAAAATCTTTGGAATAGTATCCTCGCAGACTTCGCGCACTTCACGCTGTCGAGCTTCTTTGCCACCTTTATGATCCTCTTTGTCTCTATAGACATCATTGGAGCTATCCCGATCGCACTGAGTCTCAAGGAGAATGGTAAAGTCTTTCACCCTAGTAAGGTAGCTCTCATCTCGGGCATCATGTTCATCGCCTTCCTCTTCATCGGAGAGCCACTGCTGGGCTTCTTTGGGGTGGACGTCTCGTCCTTTGCTGTGGCGGGTTCGATCGTTCTCTTCGTGCTGGCTGTCGAGATGATCTTCGGCATACAGGTCTTTCAGGACGACAATCCCTCGGGCAGTGCGGACATCGTACCGCTTGTCTTCCCGCTCTTTGCGGGTGCTGCCTCCTTTACCGCGATCCTGACGATGAAGTCTTCAGGGACGGCGACCTCGACGCTTTTCTTCGCTATCTTACTGAACGTCGTCTGTATCTACCTCATGCTACGGACGGTGTCGCTGCTAGAGAAGTGGCTCGGGCAGGGCGGGATCTATATCTTGCGTAAGTTCTTCGGCGTCATACTGCTAGCTATCTCGGTACGCTTCTTTATGGAGAACCTCATGATCATCCTCGATCCTTTTTTTAACAAGTAAGGATCGTATCATACAAAATGCGTAGAGGCTCATCCCAGTCGGGACGAGCCTCTACTTGTTTGTATGACGGGCATGTCATACATCTGTGGTGAAAGTCCACACGGGGCGTAGTT
>UQDF01000031.1 GCA_900539765.1 uncultured Porphyromonas sp.
GTACCATCTCAGTAACACCTTCCCAACTGTGTACTTTTTTCAGGAAGAGGACAGTCGACAACCGAGGGGCGATATCCTAATCAGAAGAAAAAGCTCATTTCCTCGGTGGCTATTTTTTATTCCTCACGTGGAAAAGAAAAATTCTCCACGTAGGCGAGAAACGATTCTTCGGACTTATCGTTTGATTCCTCCGAAGTTTTATTTCTTGCCTACGTGGAGAATTTTTTGTTTCTACCGAGCTATTTGGAAATCCCTACGTAGGGATTCGCTCGTTCAGACGAAAGGTGCTGGGAGTGTGTCTAGAATTTGTACTGAGCTCCCACGGTCACCATATGCAGTGGCTTGGCAGCGACCAGTGCTTGCTGCTCGATCTGCTGACGTAGGAAGCAGTCGTACTGAAGCGATAGGCGCAGGTGGTCTTGCTGTATGAAGTAGTTGACCCCAGTCGAGATCTGATGCGAGCGTCCCTCGGTCAGTGCGGTCAGATTGCTCAGCTTGAGATCTTGCTGAGCCTTCGGGTCGAAGTGTCTATTGCGATCATAGTATGCGTACCGACCGAAGAGCTCTAGATGGGCTGGTGTGATACGCTCCACAATCTGTGCCATACCAGCGATGAATTGACGCTGTACGAGGATATTGTTTTCAAAAGTAGCAGGCGCCTTGGGACCCACCGCTAGGTTAGCGTTTTGCCATCCAGGTTGCAAGCCCATAATGCCCTCAGCTGTGAGCATCAGCTGCCCGCCTGGATGCTGGATCGTGCTGGTGAGGAAGGCACCACCGTAAGCACGTAGCATACGATCATTCTGGAGTGTAGCTGTCTCCTGGTCAAAGGCGTAGTAACCATCCGTCGCTGGTAGATATCCACCATATCCTGATAGTCCGAAACTGACGTTGTGGTTACTCCCTTGCTCGGTCAGAGCTAGTCGTAGAGCTAGGTCTGGGCTATTCTTCATCATTCCTTTGCCTCCATTGCCAGCTAGGATAGAGAGTGTCGACTCAAGCTGCCACCGCTTGCTCTGGTCTAGAGCTCCTTTGTATCCGACCATCAGTCCCATATCGGTATCTCCAGGGAAAAGATCGGCCATATAGAGTGATCGCTCGAAGGCTGCTCGCTTGCTAGAGCTATAAGGTAGCTCATAGCCGAAATCGACCGTTGCTAGTCCCCCCTTGACGAAAGCTCCCTCAGCCCAGTGAGGCTTGTACTCGGCATAGACGTTGAAGATAGAGAGCTTCTGGTCGCTGGCGTTGATCTCGATCTTGGCGCCCAGGTCACCATAAGTTGCTTGGGTAGCGAGTCTTCCACGACGTATCCCCATCCTCGTGGTGGAGTGGTCGTAGGGAGGTGTGACGTTGCCCACCTTAATGTAGTCGGCCTCAGATCCGTACTGTGCGATAGCCTGCACGTATCCGCTGAATGTAAAGCGTACCTGCTCCTGCGCATGAATAGTCGTACTACTGAGGAGTAGTACGAGAGCGAGTAAAGAGAAAAGTCTTTGCTGCTTTTTTGAAGTCATAAGTCTATGAGATTAGAAGTTTGTGCAAAGGTAGGGATATTCGCATCGACTGACCGCTACTTAACTAAAGCTTAATCGGTAGCTGGATATAAAAATGGTAGTCTACAAGTCTCCTAATTATTCACTACCTTTGGGGTAGCTCTTTTATTCCAAGGCATAGTGTCGCTTCTTGGATAGGAGCATATGATATTATGAAGTTAGTAAACGATATTCCTACCTCCATTAGTTGCAGTCTCAATATACTACCACCGACTGAGGAAAACATACCCTTTCCTACTCTAGACCATTCCACTTTCACTTTTATAGATCTCTTTGCAGGTATCGGTGGTTTTCGGTTAGGCTTGCAGGCGGTCGGGGGTAAGTGTGTCTTCTCTAGTGAGTGGAATGAAGCAGCAGCTTCGGTTTATAGCGACAATTTTGGAGAGACTCCATTTGGCGATATAACTAAGGAGACAGTGAAGAGTCATATACCACGGCAATTTGATTTACTCAGTGCAGGATTTCCATGTCAGCCGTTTAGTATCTCAGGACATATGAAGGGTTTTGAAGATACTCGTGGCACGCTTATTTATGATGTCTTTGATATAATGAATAGACATCGTCCACCAGTAGTGCTACTTGAGAATGTCAAGCATTTGAAGTATCATGATGGAGGACGTACTCTTAGTGTAATCCTTTCTAACATTCGAAAGATGGGATACTCTGTGGATTGGCGCATATTGAATGCTACGAGTTTTGGTGTACCCCAAAATAGAGAGCGTATCATCATCATTGCGACTTTAGGTCGCCCCTTTGACTTTAGTCACTTGGAGCAACTAAAACCAGACAATACCCTTCGCCTAGCTGATTATCTAGATGCTGATGGCACCTTCGAGTATATGGATGAGCCATATACGCTCTTGGAGCATCCTAGAAGACAGAGATCAGGTCTTATCTTCGCTGGATATCGTAATAAGAAGACGCGAAAGAATGGTACTCGTCCAAATACAGAGCATCTATCTCGTGTACACAAGCAACCTAACCGTATTTACTCTACTGAAGGTGTACACCCAGCTCTGCCTTCTCAAGAGACGAGTGGTCGCTTCTTTATCTTACATCAGGGGCAGGTGCGTAAGCTAACCATCACAGAGTGCTATCGTATTATGGGATTCCCAGAGGAGTATCGCAGACATAATGCGCTATCCGAACAGTATAGACA
Organism: uncultured Porphyromonas sp.; assembly: GCA_900539765.1. GTDB lineage: Bacteria > Bacteroidota > Bacteroidia > Bacteroidales > Porphyromonadaceae > Porphyromonas. The sequence goes on from UQDF01000031.1 coordinate 2,713, forward strand.
GATTGGCAACTCGGTCTGCGTTCCTATGGTTGAGGCAATAGGAAGAGAACTCGTAGCACAACAATTTATTTAAACTTATGATGGACGTAAATCTATTTCTTGACAACAAATTATCTGAGGCTACCGAGCTATTGTCTCTAGATGCTATTCCTACGCTAAATGAGACAATAAGACCATTGATTGATGAGATTATCTCTCGAAGTGAAGGTGCTAAGGCTGTCTTAGCCGTGACACTAACTAGTCTCGTATATAAGCAGTTGAACCCTGAGCAAGACATCCGCAAACATCAAAGTGGAATAGATAGTGGGTACTCAGGACGAACGTTTGATACACACTACATTACGCCATTCTTGAGAAAAAACCGATTTCCAGCTATGGCAGAGAGTGGATGGTTGACTCGATCTCTAGAGCAAAAAGTGCCATACGATAAGGACTATACGGGTGCTATCAGACCTCAATCTCTCAAAGATGCTTTTCTGTCAACAATAGACTATATAGAACATTCGAATGAAGCTAGTCGAAACACCCTTTTGATTTACATACTATGTAAGTTGATGGAGCAAAGAGAGCGAAATGTGCTAACGTTGGCAACTCCTCAGAACTTAAGTATCAGACAGCTTCTCACTTTATTAGAGAGACATTTCAGCTATCATTATAAGTTCGAAGGAGCTTCACGTCTTCCTAGCCTTGCAATATATGCGATATATCAGATACTTGTACAGGAGATACGACGATTTGAAGGCTATAAACTCTTGCCTCTAGAAAATCATACATCCGCAGATAGACAGAGTGGACGGATGGGAGACATAGATGTTGTAGACAAAGAAGGAAATCCTTTTGAAGCTGTGGAAATAAAGCATCTCATAGCAATCAATAGAGAACATATTGAGATAGCTTATGAGAAGTTTATGGGGACTGGCATCAAGCGGTATTATATACTATCAACGGTGGAAACATCTCCTGAAGAATTGTCTGTGATTGAAAGGCGAATCAACGATATAAAGAATTCTCACGGATGTCAGATTATAGTCAATGGGGTGTATGCAACTTTGCGGTATTACTTACGTCTGATTGAAGATCCAGCCCGATTTATAAATCAGTATACTCAACTACTTCAAGAAGACACAACTATAAAGTACGAGCATCGGGAGGTGTGGAATAAACTTGTGAACGACATTCTAAGAGGAGAGTAGTCTTTATTATTACGTGACACCTCCTAAACTACACATACTGATACTTATCTGAAGGAATAGAACTTAGTTCAAGTTTCACGAGATGGAGCTTGTAAATTCGTGCTGGTAACAGTCTCTAGTGCTTGGAGTATAATCTTTATGTTCTACAGGTTTTGGACATTTGTTGTTTCGCTCGTATCTAAGGCCTATTAAAACGCTTAAAGACCATAAGCGGACGTTGAGTACATCTCAGTTCAGTATTGATTGTTTCCCTTATTACCTTTGTATTCTAACTAGACACTGATAAGGTAACAACAAATAGTCGATTCAAAAAGTCTCCTGCGAATCGGAATGGTTCAATTATAAAGGCTACCTTAGGTTCTTTGCGATTTCTGATTCTTACTTCCTTAAGCTTCTATGGTGAGTTTGTTCTGTTGGGTCTAGAGCGATCGTTTCGTCAGAAAGCTATATATTTGTAGCATTGGAACCATAGATGGATATGATAGATGACGAGACTAAGCGTTAACATCAACAAGATAGCGACCCTCCGCAACGCTCGTGGCGGAGACACGCCTAATGTAGTACTGGCAGCACGTCGCTGCCAAGAGTTTGGTGCCGAGGGGATCACGGTACACCCGAGACCTGACGAGCGACACATCACTTATCAAGATGTGAGAGATCTCAGGGAGGTAGTCACCACAGAGTTCAACATCGAGGGCTACCCCTCTGACTCTTTCCTCGACCTCGTCTGCTCCGTACGCCCCGAGCAGGTGACGCTCGTGCCAGACAAGCCTGATGCGCTCACCTCCGATAGTGGCTGGGCGGTGGATGATTGTCGTGACCTGCTCAAGCCGATCATCGAGCGTCTGAAGCAGGCAGGCATACGTGTCTCGCTCTTCGTCGGGACTGATCCACGACATATAGAGGCAGCTGCAGAGATCGGTGCTGATCGTGTGGAGCTATACACGGAGCCTTATGCGTCACAGATGGCGCAGAGTGGCGATCCGAAGGTGATTGTTGCTCCTTTTGTGGAGGCTGCCCAGGTGGCTCATCGTGTCGGTTTAGGAGTCAATGCGGGGCATGACCTGAGTCGTGACAACTTAGCTTACTTCGTCCAGCATGTCACGCCACTAGATGAGGTTTCTATAGGACATGCACTCATCAGCGACGCCCTTTACCTAGGCCTCGAAGAGACGATCGCACAGTATCTCAAGCAGGCTCACTCTAACTCATAAACATATCCTTGCAAGAATCACTTATGTATCCTATACTTCAGATTGCCAATACAGTAGCTGAGCAGACAGCTACCGAACCCGCTACGATGTCTCTATGGGAGCTGGCGTGTGCTGGTGGATGGATTATGATCGTCCTCCTGCTCCTCTCGCTCGTTGCTATTTACGTTTTTGTAGCTAAGTATATCGAGCTGCGCAGGGTCAATCGTCCTGACGACTCCTTTATAGCACGCATCAAAGACTACCTTCAGATGGGGCGCAAAGATAGTGCGATAGCTCTCTGCAAAGAGAAGAACACCCCCGAAGCGCGTATGATCGAAAAGGGTCTCAAGCGTCTCGGACAGCCTGCCTCTGAGGTACTCCCCGCTATCGAAAACGTAGGCTCCTACGAGGTGGGACGTCTCGAGCGTGGACTACCCTTGCTAGCAACCATCGCTGCGGGTGCTCCGATGATTGGTTTCCTAGGTACGGTGACCGGTATGGTGCAGGCATTCTTTGACCTAGCTAATGCACCTGGCGGTATCGATATATCGCTCCTCTCGAGCGGTATCTACCAAGCGTTGGTCACGACTGTGGGCGGTCTGATCGTTGGTATCGTGACGCTCTTCCTCTACAACTATCTGGTCGGACAGATCAACCGCATCGTCAATCGTCTAGAGGCTAATACGCTAGACTTTATGGATGTGATCAACGAACTGTAAGCGATCGTGCTACACCCCTTAATGCTAAGCTCATGAGTATCAAGAGACGCAGTAAGCATATATCTGTATTCAGTATGGCATCGATGACCGATGTCATCTTCCTGCTACTGATCTTCTTTATGGTGGTCAGCACGCTGGTGGTACCGAATGCGATCAAGGTCAATCTGCCTTCCTCGCAGTCGACCGCCACAACGCAAGAGCCTGTAGCACGCATCACCATTGATGCCGAGGGCTACTACTACATATCCACAGAGAGTGTACCTGAAGTGACGATGCTACCTGTCGAGGAGCTGGAGGCTAGACTCTACGAGATAGGAGCTGCACACGACGAGGAGGAGGATCCCTACGTAATCCTCTATGCCGACAGATCCGTGTCGTATGGTGAGATCGTTAAGGTGCTCAATGCCTCGGCTACCGCTGGACTACGTATGATCTTGGCGACAGAAGCTTTACAAGATAACAGTACGAAGACAGATGTCTAAGGTTCGCTCTGATAGATGGATCGCTGGAGGTGTAGCTTTGCTGCTACATCTGCTCATCGTGGGCTTGCTCTTTTGGCTCAGTATGGATGCCTCTGAGCAAAAGCACACGAGAGATAAGGAGATATGGATCTCCGTAGGTGTAGACCCCGACTTTGGCGACAAGAGCCAGCATCAAGGAGACTTGGTAGCGGCCGCATCTACCTCTGCTCGTCCCGCCACTGCTGCAGCTGAGAGTGCACAGCCTGCGCCTCCTCAGCAACCAGCACCTAAGGCACCTGAGGCTACCCCTACGCCACGTCCTACGCCTACGCCTGCACGAGCTATGCCAACGAAAGAGAAGCCTAAGCCAGTGCAAAAGCCTGCAGCGCCCTCTGAGCGTGAGGTCGCTGACAAGGTCTCTGGACTCTTCGATCGTAAGAAGCCGACGGGCTCTGAGTCTGGTACGGGCAAGAGCGATGCAGGTAGTGGCGTTGCTGATAGGGGGACGGTTGGCTCCTCGGCTGGTTGGTCGCTCGATGGTCGCTCGATCGTGGGCAATGGTGGACGACCAGTCATGCCGACACGAGTACCCGACATACGTGGTACGGTCGTCGTCGAGATTACGGTGAATGCCGCTGGACAGGTGATTGACGCTAAGGTGCGCCTGCGTGGTACCAACGTGGTGGACAACGCACTCCGCAAGGCAGCTGTCGAGGCAGCTCGCAAGACACGCTTTAACGCTTTGGGTGGTGTACCTGACCAAAAGGGTACGATCACCTATCACTTTGATGTCAAGGGCTAGCCTGCTGAGCAACCTTGACAAGAGACTCCTAATTACCCACTAACTTCACAACAAATAGCATGAGTAATATGAACAATATACTAGTCTTCCTGGCAGAGGGCTTCGAAGAGGTCGAGGCGCTCGCTATCATTGACGTACTCAGACGTGGCAATCAACCCGTCACCACAGTATCTATCACAGGCTCTCTCGCTGTAAGAGGTGCGCATGATGTGACTATCCAAGCAGATATGCTCCTCGAGGAGCTACATAGCGGAGCACTACCCAAGGCTATCGCACTACCTGGCGGTATGACCAAGCTCAACGAGTGTGAGCCGCTCCTTGAGCTGATACGTCGTCAGCACGAGGCAGGCGGTACGATCGCTGCTATCTGTGCCTCTCCACGAGTACTAGGCGCTGCTGGTATCGGTGATGGCAAGATGCGTGCGACCTGCTACCCAGGCATTGAGGAGCAGGTACCAGGCTTCGTCTTGACAGGTGCCGACGTAGAGGTGTGCGGACATATTGTCACAGGACGTGGTCCAGCGCTGGCACTACCCTTTGCCTTCAGACTACTCGAGGAGGTAGCAGGTCGTCAGACCGCCGAGCAAGTCGCTGAGGGCTTTCTGTACAAACTCTAGTTATCTAGTCTCCTAGTGCCTCTAGTGTCTCTAGGAGCACTAGGGACTCTAGCTAACAGCCAATAGCCAACGGCCAACAGCTAATAGCCAAGCATGCGCGTCTTCTTCAAGTTCGTCCGCAAGGAGTTCATCCACATCTTTCGGGATCCGCTTACGCTGATGCTCTTGATAGGCATGCCCATCGTCTTGGTGCTAGCCTTCGGCTTTGCGCTCACCTCTGAGGTGAAGCAGATCGACGTGGTCGTGGCGACACCGACGCATACCCCCTTTGTCGAGAGACTCTTCACACACCTTGATGAGAGCGATGCGGTAGGCTCCGTCAGCTTGATCACACCGCACAAAGATATGGACGAGGCGCTACGCACAGCCGCAGCGCACGTCATCATCGTCCTACCGGGCAACATAGACAAAGAGCTGCTCGCAGGCACTGAGCCTACCGTGCAGCTTCGTCTTGATGCGAGCGATCCCAATACCTCGGCGCTCATCAGTGCGCAAGTACAGGGGATCATCTACACGACCGTGCAGGAGTACCTAGAGCAGTTTGGCGCGCTCATGGCAATGCGTATGGCGACCATAAGACCCTACCAGATAGAGACCTTCACGACGCTACTCTACAACCCCGAGATGCGGGCACCCTACTACTTTGTGCCAGGCGTTATGGGGCTTGTGCTGATGATCATCTGCGCCTTGATGACCTCTGTATCGATCGTTCGGGAGAAGGAGTTTGGCTCTATGGAGGTCCTACTCACCTCGCCCGTCAATCCGATCACCATCCTGCTCTCTAAGACCGTCCCTTACTTCACTTTGAGCATCTTTAACGTGATCACCATCTTACTCTTGTCACGCTTCGTGCTGGGAGTGCCACTGCTAGGGTCGGTGAGTGCTATCTTCTTCGTGTCGCTCCTCTTCATCCTCGTGTCGCTCCTCCTCGGTATGCTCATCAGCACTATAACGGACAATCAGACCGCCGCTATGCTCATCAGCGGTGCTGGACTGCTGCTCCCTGTAGCGATGCTCTCAGGTATGTTCTTCCCGATCGAGAGCATGCCTATACTGCTACAATACCTCGCACGAGCCATCCCTGCCACATGGTACTCCATAGCACTCAAGAAACTGATGATACAGGGTCTCGGCTGGTCCTCGATCCTCTGGGAGTCGCTCATTATGACGGGTATGAGCGTCGTACTGGTCATACTAGCGCTGCTCAACTTCAAGAAGAAGCTCGAGTGAAAACATCAAGCCACGCCTACGAACTATGCTACTAGCTCTCATACGCAAAGAGATATACAACCTCTTCCGCAATAGGTTGCTACTCGGTATGGTCGTCATGTACCCTATCGTCGTCTTGATGCTTCTCCCCTTTGCTACGACCACAGATATCAAGAATCTGCAGACCATCGTCATCGATCACGATCATACGTCGCTCTCACAGAGACTACAGCAGCAGTTCTTTAGCTCAGGATACTTTGTCAACGCATGGCAGGGCAAGCTCCCCCCTACCCTTCGGGAAGGTATGGAGCTCATAGAGGATGGCAAGGCCGATCTCATCATAACGATCCCGTTACGCTTTGAGGAGCAGCTCATGCGTGATCAAAAAGCTCAGATAGAGGCGCGAATCAACGCTTTTAACGCCACAAAAGGTGCCGTCGCTGGGGGCTACACACAGCAGATCGTACAGCAGTTTGTCGCTCAGCTCAACGAGTCCACGGGACTGGAGGAGCTAGCCACCATACCGCTCCGCATCGTCGAGGTCAATCGCTACAATCCTGAGGGCAACTACAAGAACTACATCATCCCAGGCCTTGTCGCCATGCTCATAACGATCACAGCATTCGTCTTGCCAGCGCTTAATATGGTGCAGGAGAAAGAGATCGGCACCATCGAGCAGATGAATGTCACACCGATCCATCCGCTCATCTTTATGCTCTCTAAGGCACTCCCCTATCTGGTTATAGCTGTCGGTATGGCGCTCATATCGCTGCCGATCGTGGGGCTGATGTACGGCTTGTGGCCTCACGGCAATATGGGTATGATGATGGTAGCGACGATGCTCTACGTCCTTGCTATGAGTGGACTGGGACTGCTCATTACCAACTTTGCGCATACGCAGCAGCAAGCGATGTTTTCCTTCTTCTTCGTCATGATGTTTCTCGTCCTCCTCGGGGGGCTCTTCACTCCGATCGAGGGAATGCCGTCGTGGGCACGTGTCTTGGCTGTGTCGCACCCCTTCACGCACTACAATATCTTGATGCGTACCTATTACCTCAAGCCAGTAGCCTTCACCGAGCTGTGGCGTGAGCTGACGGCGCTCTCCGTCTTTGCCGTAGTCAATGGTACAGCGGCTATACTTACTTATCGTAAGCGCGCTTAGTTACAAAAGGTTAAGACTCTCCTCTCCCCTTTTTTTTTTTGTACCTTTGGAGATGTTTCGTTTGAGCGATGGGTTATCGCTCATTCGGCCAGTCAGCACTATTCACACACTTTAATCTTATGAAAAAACAATACACCTTACTCCTACTCCTCGCGATGACGCTGCTGGGAGTAGCTACACAGACCAAGGCTCAGGCACCGCTCATGGAGCCCAGCGTCGATCTCACCTTCATCACCGACGACGAAAACGCCTCGCTCCTCATAGGCGTCATCGCTCCCGTAGATGGTTGCTGGATAGACCTCAATGGTGACGGTCAGTGTCAGGACAATGAGAAGATCAAAAAGGGATCTGAAAAGAGAGCTATCGACCTGCCAAAAGATCTGACCAACACAACGATCTATGGTCCCATCACCTACCTCAATCTCAATAAGACAGCTCTCATCGCTATCGATCTCTCTAAGATCAATACCCTTGAGGAGCTGTGGTGCTACCAGACAGGGCTCGCGAAGCTCGATGTCACTGGGCAACCCAATCTTGAGAAGCTCTTCTGCCACTCAAATATGATTGAGGAGCTAGACCTCTCGAAGAATCCTAAGCTCAGAGAGCTTGGTGTACAGAACTGCATGCTCAGTGCGATCGACCTCTCTAAGCTACCAGAGCTGGAGGTCGCTGTACTATCTGGCAATCAAGTCGGCACACTGGATCTAACACACAATCCTAAGTTAAGGATACTCTACTGTGAAAAGACAAATCTCACCTCACTAGACCTCTCTAAGTGTCCTGACCTCACTTTCATACAGTGCAGTATGAATTATGACCTCAAGACCGTAGACCTCTCTATGCTACCCAAACTAGAGGTATTCAAGGCTGACCTAATAGGTATGAAGTCACTAGACGTCTCTCACAACCCCCAGCTCAAGCAGCTACACCTCGGAGGTAATAATCTGACCACACTGGATCTATCAAACAATCCGCTACTCGAGGAGCTGAACCTCAATCTCAACAAGAAGCTCACCTCACTCGACTTCCTCTCTGATCTGCCCGAGCTCAAGATGCTTACGATCAAGAAGATCAACTTTGACTTCGATCCCGACTTCTCTAAGAACACCAAGCTGGAGTACATCAATATGGCTAGTTGTGGATTTAAGAAGCTCGATCTATCGCACAATCCTATGATAAAGAGGCTTTACTGCGAGAGAAATGAACTCACCGAGCTAGACCTGACGAAGACTCCCAAGCTACAAGACTTCATCGGCTTTGAAAACAACTTCACCAAGCTAGACTTCTCAGCTTGTAAGCAGCTTCAGTACGCCGATATCTCCGTCAATGCCATCGATGAGTTTGCTATGCAGGTCATTGTGGAGTCTATCCCTAAGTTCAAGCTGCTAGATCCGACATTCCTTGCTGCAGGCCGATTCATCGCTATCGATATAGCAGAGAATATGGAGAAAAACGACATCACTGATAAACAAGTCAAGGTCGCTACCGGCAAGGGCTGGGAGCTTATGAATGGTAATGTTGGTGATCCACAGCCATATCCTGGTAGAAGCACCGTCTCTGTGACACAATTCGCTACGGCTGAGACAGCTATCTACTACAACTCCGCAGACGAGCGCCTCTACGTACGTCTCGCTGAGACCATGCCCGCTACCCTACTGAAGCTCTATGCAGCCTCTGGCGAGGAGCTCCTGAGCGAAGTGTACGACCAGGACGATAGCTCTATCTACGTAGGTGATCTACCACAAGGAGCCTACATCGTACAGGTAGGAGACGCCACCTACAAGTTTGTCAAGAGATAGCAAACCCTCACCGCCTATAGTCCAAATCATAGTGTAGGCATCAGGAGAGCGTCACAAGAAGTGACAGCCTCCACAGATAGCCACGTGGAAAATTGACGTTTCCCACGTGGCTATTTTTTATTCTCCACGTAGGCGCCAAACATTTCCTCCGACATATCATTTCATTCCTCCGAAGTTTCATTTCGTCTCCACGTGGATATTTTTTCTTCCCCACGTGAAGGTTTGAAAATATCCACGTAGGGGAGGTTAGAGATTAGAAATCAGAGGTTAGAGGGGAGCTAGTTTTTTTTAGAGGTACTAGTATTTCTAGTGGCACTAGTGCCTCTAGCTAACTGCCAACCGCACTCTGTGGGGACGCACGGCTCGCTTGGATCTAAAAAACGCTTCATAAAGTTTTTTCTTATATTTGTAAGTGTATTACACTTATACTCGAAATGTACTCGACCTCGCAAACTAATAAATCTAAATACAACTAGTTATGGTAAGACATTTACTCATTCTGGCCACCACGCTGCTCTTGTCTGTGACAAGTGCCTGGGCGCAGACCAGTGGCAAGACAGGATCCCTATCGTGGGATTACAACGAAGAGACAGCTACTCTGACGCTTTCTGGGACTGGAGATATGCCCAACTATGAGTTCGGCAAAGTGCCCTGGGGGGAGTTTCTAGAGCAAATCGAAACCATCACGATCTCGTCAGGGATTACAACGATTGGCAACAACGCTTTCGGTAATTGCCTCTTACTGACCAACCTCAACCTACCAGATGGCCTTAGGCGCATTGGCGAGGGTTCGTTTCTCGCATGTATCAGTCTATCGAGTATTATACTCCCGCCTAGTCTCAAGGAGATCGGTGATGGAGCTTTTGAGAGCTGCGAAAAGCTTGAGACAGTCTCTCTCCCCGCACAAGGGCTAGAGACCATTGAGCCATTTGCGTTCACAGACTGTGGCGCCCTAGCGAATCTAGAAATCCCCAAGACTGTCACAACCATCGGTCGCTGGGCTTTCAGCGGATGCATCTCTATCCCCAAGATTGTTATCCCATCGAGTGTACGATCGATAGGCGACAACGCCTTTAGTAGCAATACGGCACTCCAAGAGCTAACACTCTCGGAGGGGCTGGAGACTATCGAGGAGGCTGCTTTTAGTGCTTGCGAGAGCCTGCCAGAGGTACTCATCCCAGCATCTGTCCGAGAGATCGGTGGAGGAGTTTTTTCCGACTGCTTCAAGCTCAAGAAGATCGATATAAACCCTCAAAACAAAGCCTATACAACAATCGATGGTGTCCTGTATACGTCAGATAAGCAGACCATTATGCAGTACCCAGCAGGTAAGGAGGGGAGCAGCTTCGCAATACCTACCTCCGTTAACAAGGTAGGTTCACTAGCCTTCGCAGGTAGTGTAGCGCTGACTAGTGTGACGCTACATGATGGTATCAAAGTCATCGAAGACTATGGCTTCGCACGATGTGATGAGCTAAAGGCAATAGCTATTCCTGCGGGTGTGGCGGAGATTGGTAACGCACCTTTTCACGACTGTCTCAGCTTAGCAACGATAGAGGTCTCTCCAGAAAACGTTAACTACACCTCTCACGATGGAGTCCTCTACGACAAGTCACAAGTCACACTAATCCAATACCCTGCGGGCAAGCAGGACACCTCTTATAGCATCCCCAAGAGCGTACAGAATATCAAAGAGTTCGGACTCTTCGACAATCAGTTTATTGAGAGTGTAGAGCTACCCAGTGGCTTGAGTTACATCGGAGATTTAACTTTTGGCTTTGACAAGAGTCTCAGTGAGATCACTGTACAGATGACTGACCCCAGCCAGGTAACGCTAGGGCTTATGGTCTTCTTTAGAGGATTTGGAGCTGTCCCATGCAAGCTCCGCGTACCTAAAGGGACCAAAGAGCTATATCAGCAGAGTGAGCAGTGGCAAGACTTCCCAGAGATTGAGGAGTTTGAGCCTCAGGGCGTTGAGCTTGTAACGCCTATCCAGCCACAAGCGACTGTCATATATGACCTTAGCGGACAGCAACTGTCTACAGATCTCCAGCAGCTCCCTGATGGGATCTACATCGTCAATGGAGAGAAGGTAATCAAGCAGACTGATCATAACTTATAAGGATCTTCAGTCCGATGCCTTCGAACAGTATCTCAAGACCAACGGCTTCGACCAAGACTATACCTATGACAGCGAGACTGGTATGGTCACGGTCTACAACGCACAGGATGATATGTGTCAAGTACTCCTGCGTGAGTTTGACGGGCTCACTCGTTGTCTCGTACAGATCGTAGGATCACGATACTAAGGCGATTTAGCACTACACTTATCTAGTAATAGATAGGGCTTGCTGAGTCTACTGGCTCAGCAAGCCCATACTTCAAAAAACGGTAGATGCTATGCTTGCAGCTTAGCTTAGCAAGTAATGGCAATATACACTAAGAGTGTGTGAGGTCGTTTTTTATTATTACATTTGCATTGAGCGATATTAGCAGACAAAAACGCTAACTAGAGCCAATAAGGTTATGACGACAACTAGATGTATAGAGGTAAATAAGAGAAGCTTGGTACTCGTTATTGCATTGCTTTGCTTTGGTGGTATGAGCGTATATGCTCAGGAGACAAAGGCTCCATTTTCTATCGGTGATAAGTGGTATTATGGTACCGAACGGATTGGTTGGGATGGCCTAGGTGAAGGGTCGTATTATCAAACTGGCGAGCATGACGAGATTGCTGTAGGAGTCGTCATCTATGAAGTTGTAGAGGCTACTGAGACTAAGCAGAATGTATGGCACTACACAGTCAGTCGCACGATACGGGACTGCTATGCACGAGACTCTATTGCTCTGCCTATCTATATGGATATAGCTCTCGATGGTAAGGTTTGGATGCAGGAGGGGGATTATCCTCGTAACTTAGTGCATGACCCAAGCCTTCAGGTCAGCGAGAGTTTTCAAGTGACTGTACGAGCCACTGAAAATCCTGTTAATCCTTGGCTCCCCAATGAACTTGGTGAAGTCCAGCAGGTGGGGCAACAGGTTGTTTTGTCTCGAATAGATCTAAATGAGAGGATGCTTCATAATCCTAGGGTGTATCGTTATGAAGCAAATCCTCTAAGTGGAGAGTATTGGTCTTTTTATAACAACTCTGGTTATATCGAAGGGGTCGGATTTAATGCCCCCTCCTTTTATCCCTATAGGGGAGTATTTGGCAATCCAGGGGTCGTATGTATGACATTTAATAATAGCTCTCCTATGGAGAGCCTGCGAGGCTTTGTCTCAGTAGATGGAGATACGATTATTTCTGACTCTTGGAGAAGGTTCGGCAAGGAGGCTCCTTTAGATACAGTGTGTATTATTCCCTCAACGGTTGCCATTGAAGAAATTGTTGCCTCTGAGGAGTTTACGTACGATCCCGTGCAACAGACGATACAACCTCTAGAGGGGAGTATCCTAGCCTTATATAGTAGTTCAGGAGAGCTTGTGGCTATCTCTCAAGGAGAGAATCTTTCTCTCTCACTATCCTGATGGTATCTATATCGTGTGTATTAGAAAAGAGGAAAGAGTTCCTTATCATTGTTGTATTCTTAAGTAGATCAAAGCTATGTCTAGACACAAATTACTTTCTTTCATATTTGCTATCTTGCTGGGTTCTCTAGGGCTTGCAGCACAAGAGGCTCTGCCCCTGCATCCAGGCGTAGGATCGGAGTGGTATTACGACATTGCCTCCTTGAGAGTTCCCTACGGATATGAGTATGGATACATCAAGGTGGCTATCGTCCAGGATACAGTCGTAGATGAGATTCCCTGTCTTAAGACTGTCACGGAGTTTTATAACGAGCGGGGTCATTTGTTCGATCGCAAGACCAGGTTGGTGCTTTATGAAGGTGCTAAGGCGTACGACCTGTGCGATGGTAAGAAGTATCTCAAGTATGACCTTGATGCTCAGGAGGGAGAGGAGGTACCCATCGGGTTTAACTATCAGCAGATGGATCCCCAAAGACACGGCATCTTAGGCGCTAAGGCTATCGTAGAGAAGCGTGAGCTAGTCGATATAGATGGTCATCAGCTGATACGACAGCACTACAAGATAGATGTTCGCTACGAAACAGAAGAAGGATCCGTCGTAGACACCCTGCGCAGGAGCTTCACGCAGCTTATAGGCTGTGAGGAGCGAGATAATCTGCAGGGGATATTCCCTCTTTGGTATGATCCTACGGGAGATACGCAGCTCTTCGATAGTCCTAATGAGAAGTTTAGATGCTTCCATAGCCCATCATTTGAGTACAAGGCAAAGTATGGAAATGATTGCGACTATGTATCTTATCCAGTGGCTATAGAGCTGGTGCAAAGGGCTACGCCAAGGCTTTGGATCGAAGGCGACAAGCTCCTATGGAGCGAAGTGATACCTCAAGTGATCTCCGTCTACGATATGTCTGCCACACTCATCCGCAGAGTGACGATAGCAGACGGAGTCTCGTCAGCTGAAGTAGACTTCCTCACAAAGGGAGAGAGCTACCTCTTCGTCGTAGAGGGCTCTCTGGACCAGAGATATGCGCAGACGTTGCTCTTTTGATAATACTTCCTATTTGCCTTTAGGTAGTCGCTTCACTTGTAGGTAGCCGCAATAGACACTAGGCGTAAGAGAAGTAGCTCTGCGCTCTGTTGCTTGCAGTGAAGCTTAGCCAGTAAGGGCAATACACTGGAATGCGCGCGAGTGGGGGCGAGGCAGGGCATTTGTTTTTGCTGGAGGAAATTAGTACCTTTGTCCCAAATGTACAGCTACCCATAGCTACAACGACATACTGGATGAGTTATAAACCTAGATTTATCAGACTGCTCCTAAGCACCTGCCTGCTCGCATTGCTCTTGAGTCAATGTGCAGCCAAGAGTCCCAGCGGTATGACCTCCCAGCATCCCGTACTAAAGCGCCCTCCCATACATCATGTAGGGGGAGATACGAAAGCACAAACGGCACACGACGAATTGGTCGCTGACCTGATCGATACGGGCAAGGAGCTACTAGGCAAGCCTTACGGTTATAGAGGTAATCTGCCCTGGCGTATGGACTGCTCGGGCTTCGTATCATACATCTACTCGCGATATGGTATCACCGTGCCACGTGGATCCGCTACGCAAGCAAACTATGTGAAGCGAATCAAGAGAGAAGAGGTGCTACCAGGAGACTTGCTCTTCTTTACGGGGCGTAATCGCAGTAGCGGTCGTGTGGGGCATGTGGCGATGGTCATCGATGTCGTCGATGGCGACCTTGTTATGATGCATAGTACCAATAGTCGTGGTATCATCATCGAGCGACTCAGTCGCAGCGCTTACTTCTCGAGTCGCTATCTAAGCGCTGGGCGTGTGCCTGAGATGAATAAGCTGATCGAGGAGGGGGCGATTATGGTCCCCGCGCCAAAGCTATCGCCTATCGCACCTAATCACCAGATTGATCCGATAGAGATAGATCGTGAGAACCTCCTACCAGAGATTCCTGTTGCTACACCTAAGCAGAGGCGCAGATAGGCTCTCTGTGAGACTGGGCGATGCGGTCTCCCTACCATTGACATCTATCGCAATATGAATCAATACCTAATCGTCGGGCTCGGTAATCCTACAGAGGAGTATCGTGGCACGAGACACAACATAGGCTTCCGTATGGTGAGCCACCTTGCAGACAAGCAGGGGTGGACTTGGTCTACGGCTCGCCACGGGGAGGTCACCTCGGGACGCATTAAGAATGTCCAGCTGACCCTCCTCAAGCCTTCTACCTATATGAACCTAAGTGGCACAGCCGTGCGCTACTGGATGCGGGAGCTGAAGGTGCCAGTAGACCATATATTAATCTGTCTCGATGACTTGGCACTCCCCTTTGGCACACTCCGTATGAAGCCTGGCGGCAGTGCTGGCGGGCACAATGGGCTCAAGCATATCACGGAGCTTCTCGGTACGGATCGCTATCCACGACTACGCTTTGGCATAGGACATGACTACCCGAGGGGCAAGCAGATAGAGTATGTGCTGGCGCAGTTTCCCGAGGGGGAGCTGGCCGATATGCCCCGCCTCCTAGAGCGTGTCGATGAGATGATCGAGAGCTTCTGCCTGATGGGCGTGGAGCGGACGATGAATAGCTTTAACTAAACCGATATGAGTAGAGCGGTACGAATAGATAGCTTCCTCTGGGCGGTGCGTATCTTCAAGACACGCTCCATAGCGCAGGATGCCTGCCGCAAGGGTAGGGTAGCGATCAATGATGTGACTGCTAAGCCAGCCAAGATGGTTATGGCGGGTGACATCATATCGGTGCGCAAGCCGCCCGTGACGCTATCCTTTAAGGTGCTACAGACCACGACCAATCGTATGGGCGCTAAGCTCGTCCCTGAGTATATCCTCAATGTGACGCCTCCTGAGCAGTACGAGCTACTAGAGATGAAGCGTATGTCGGGCTATGTGGATCGTGCACAGGGCCTTGGCAGACCGACCAAGCGTGAGCGACGGGACCTAGAGCAATTTCTTCAGGCTCCAGTCATTGATGAGCCACTTATAGAGGAGTGGGACGAAGAGCCACTGGACTACGATGAGGAGCAAGACAATCCCTCATCCGATCTCCTCGACTGGGACAACTGGTAAGTAGCTGCTGACGAGATGCAGTACACGCCTCGCATACTGATCATCCATAGAGCGCTGGCTCCCTATCGGATAGACCTCTTCTCCCACTTGGCGAAGCGGTACGATGTCGAGCTATACCTAGAGTATGGTCAGCCACTAGAGCAAGACTTTAACTTAGCACAGCAGGGGGAGCGCATACAGTTTGACTATAAGCTATTAGCCCCTGGGGGGCGTCTCTTGCCTAATCTGCGTCCCGAGCTACTGCGTATCTTGCGCCAGCCGTATGACTTGATCCTCTGTAGCGAATTTAACCTCCTGACAGGGATGCTCTACTTACTACGTGGACGCTCCGCACGTCCCCTACCACGTCTGGTCTCTATGTGCGATGACAATATGGTCATCGCTGAGGCTACGCTACGGGACTCATCATATTTGCCCAAGCGCTGGCTACTAGATCGCATCGATGGGGTAATCCTCTGTAGCGAACAGGTGAAGGATCGCTATCGAGACCTGTGTCGTGGAGAACTATCGAAGTGGCACTACCTACCGATCGTACAAGATGAGCAATACTTGCAGCGACAGGTCGCACTAGCTGAGGCACAGACCACAGCGCTACGCTCCCGCTATGCTCTCCCTGACGGGCGGGCGATAATCCTCTACGTGGGGCGGCTCGACAAGGTAAAGAACTTGCCACGCCTCCTAGAGGCTTTCAGACTAGTTATCGACGAAGGGCTAGACCTCCAGCTGCTGATGGTGGGCGATGGACCGATGGACGCGGAGCTGCGTCAGCAAGCTACGATGCTCAAGCTAGAGGAGCGTGTCACATTTGCCGGCAAGCAGCAGGGGAGTGATCTCTATGCGCATTACGGACTCGGAGATGCGCTGATACTGCCGAGTACTGACGAGCTCTTTGGGGCGACGGTTGCTGAGGCGCTAGCGCTAGGCAGGCCTGTAGCGGTGAGCGAGGTGGCGGGCTCCTGCACACTCGTTCGCTCTGAGCGGGAGGGTTACCGACTGAACCCTCTAGATACGGAGGATATAGCACGAGCCTTGCGACATCTCTATGACCTGATAGGGGAGCGCTGTGGTGGGATCACTAGACAGTCGCTACTGCCCTACACTTTCGACCAATATATGTCGCAGCTAGATGGCTATCTAGATAGTTTGATCGCTGAGCGCTATAAGTAGATGATACAAAGCTATAAGAGTTCGCTCCCAGCACCACTGGCACTCCTTGTCTCGATAGTCGTGTGTCAACTATGTACCGCTATACAGTGGTATCTAGGTGATCCTATAAGCTCCGAAGTAGACAAGACGATGGCTCTAGTCGCTCTAGTGGCAAACGATCTAGCACTCGTAGCTACCCTAGGACTATCGGATCGCATAGCCATACAGCTCCTACTCATCACGCCTCGTCAGCGACCGCTCTTACTACTCCTGCAGGCATTGCTCTTGGTGCCACTGACCACATTCTTTACGCTCAGTTGGTCTATCTGGGCACTCCCAGCGCTGCTCATCTCGCTATACCTGCAGATGCTCTGCTACAGTCGTCCTGACAGGCTGCAGAGACTCACCGTCGCTGGACTCATGATGGGCATAGCCGTGCTACTCTATCCCCCGTTGCTTCTGATCGTACCGCTGAGCTTGTCGCTGCTTGCCTTGATGAAGGTGCGTCAGCTACGCGCTTACCTAGCTTATCTCTGTGGCTTCATAGCGATCCTCTGGCTCGTACTGCCCACGCTCTACCTCTGGCAAGGTGCTACACCATTGATAAACCTCTATACGCAGCTGTGGTGCAGTGTAGAGACGCTTCTAAGCCCCGCTACGCCCTTCGACTGGATAGGGTGGGGCGTTATAGCTCTGTTGCTCATTATGGCGCGTGTCGGGCTAGAAAGCATTCGTGGCGGCTCTCACGTCGTCACCTGGTACAGACAGAGAGCGCTGCTACTGATGAGTACCTTCGTCCTCTTGCTGGCACTCGTTCAGGCAGAGACGATGCGCTCTACGCTCCTACTAGCCGTACCGCTGGTCATCATACCGATCATCCCCTGGGCGAGTCAGCTCTCACGCCATACGTGGCGCTACCTGCTACCGCTACTCGTCATCCTCGTCCTCACGATGCAGCTCCTCCTCGCAGGCCTCGTCGTCCTCTAGGATAATAAGCGCATACAAAAGGAGGCTGTCAACTCTCGTGACAGCCTCCTCTCGATTCTTGTTGTCTAACTTCTATCTAACCGTCAAAGCGTTGCGCTCATTGCGCCTTGCTCGTGCGTAGCTCTTTCCAAAGATCTATGACGAGTAGGACGGCGACGACGCAGACAAATGGTAGTATGGCTGCCTGTGCCCACGAGAAGTGGGGTAGGAGATCCGTGCAGAGGTGACAGATATTGAGCAGTAGGGTGAGACAAGCGAGTACGAAACTGACGATAGTGCTCCAGCGTTGCTTGCCGTAGCAACTACAGAGCAGACCGACGAGTGGTACTAGGTAGAGTGCCCATCCCGTGAAGGTGGTCATGGCTGGGAGCTTCTCTGTGGTCATCTCCTCCGTTGCTACGCTGAGACCAGCAAAGAGTGGCATCAGCTCACAGAGCGTGTGGAAGATGTATCCCATCGGGATGAAAGCCCATAGGAGGGCGGTGCGAGTTTGTCTATTCATGATTATTTAGAGTTTGATGATTGTATAGATACCTGCGGGCGTAGTTACTACTGGCTTACTGCTACCCTGTCCTGTAGCTGGGTCGTAGCTGTAGAAGCCCATACCGTCTTTAGCGTGTATGCCGAAGTAGATCTTGCCGTTGTACTCTATAGTACCATTGGCACTCCAGCCACTAGAGCCTGGGAGGGGGAGCATCTTACCCTTGCCACTCTTGAGGTCTAGCTCGTAGGGGACGAAGTCTTTGTTTTTGGTATAGGTCTTGTCGTTGGGATCGACAACGAGCGAAGGCTTCTCTAGGAAGAAGTAGACCTTGTCCTTGTAGTAGGTCATCTTTATACCATAAGAAGTGGGCTCTGCATCATCAGCTTTGGTCACGGAGACGTAGTACTCCTTGTCAAAGTCAGTCTCGCCCTTTTTGATTTTCAAGATACCCTCAGGCCTGCCAAACATAGCACTGCGAGGTCCTGAATAGAAGTATATGTTACCTGCCTCGTCGAGGATGGCACTGGTGTGTCCGACCATACCAAGGCTCTGTACGCGAGAGTCCTTGATGACCTTCTCGACCTTGTCCGTGGCGACATCAATGACCGCCACAGAGGCTGGCTCATCGTATAGCTCCATCATAGACTTTGTCTGATTGAGACAGAGGAAGAGCTTGCCATCTCGCACGATACCAGTCCCAGCATCGGGATCTTTGTCAGGAGCCTCAGCCTTTGGATCTGTAGCAGCATAGGGAGAGAGGTCTATCTCGCCCATCTCCTGCATGGTGGAGGGGTTAAAGATGACGAGCTGACCACGGCTAGCGCAGGTCACGCCGTAAGCCTTCGTATCGCTGGCGAAGATGACCTCGAGAACGTTGGGAGAACCCTTGAAGGAGAGCGTGGCGACCTCCTTGAGCTTGCCCTGGCTCATCTGATACTTGTGTAGCGTCTGCTCGCCTCCATAGCCGAACATACTACCTGACATAGCGTAAATATAGTCACCGTACTTCTCTAGGAAGAGGTGCCCCACGGGGAGGGTCTGCGAATTGTCAAATGAGGTCTGCACGCCCTCTGAGAGGTCTGCTAGGGGTGTGAGCTGGAAGGCATTCTCCACCTGTGAGGCGTAGATAAACTTGGCTTCCTGTGTCTGCTGAGGAGTGTTTTCCTCCTTTTGGCACGAGCTGAGTGTGACTAGCCCTAAGAGGGCTGTCATGATTAGTAAGCTAAGATGCTTCATCGTTCTATTATTTATTAGGGTTATAATCATCTTGAGTAGTTAGAATGTGACCTTGAGCTTGGCACGTAGCGAGCGTGTCGGGAGTGGGTACTGATACTCCGCCCACTGCTTGGTGTCAAAGAGGTTGTTGACCTCTAGAGCTAGGTGGTAATGCTGAAAGAGCGTGTACTGCACTCCCACGTTGAAGTTCCATCGGCGAGGTACCTGTAGTCGGCTCACCTTGCTCGCCTCCCACCCATAGCTAAAGGGTGCCGTGTACTCGCACGCTATAAAGCCCTCGCCATGATCATCGGAGAGGAGTAGCTGGTCGCCCTGTAGACGGATCTCCGCATTGCCAAAGAGGTAAGGCATATTGGGTACACGATAGTTGTAGTGGAAGTTTTGACCGCCCCCGATCGCTGTCCTCATCTTGTCACGTGCATCTTGATAGGTGATGTTGGAGCGAATGGTCAGCCAGGGGAAGAGGTTGGCATAGAGCTCCGCCTCTACGCCTGCTATGCGCACTTGACCAAAGTTTGTGTACTTCATGATAAGGCTCTCCATGACTAGCTTGATCATATCCCTTACATTCATATAGTATCCGTTGAGGTCGATGCGACAGTTGGGGTAGTCGTCAGGGTTGCAGAGCCAGTTGACGCCTAGGTTGAAGTTAAGGCTCCGCTCGGGGGCTAGCTTAGGCGAGGGGTAGATGAGTACACCGTCACCGATGATCTCCTCGGCACGAGGGGTGCGCATAGTGTATTGCGTAGAGCCTTTGAGCGTGAGTGTGGGGACTGGCTTGACAGAGATAGCCTCGCTACCGCCCCATACGGAGCGTGAGCTGCTGAGTGGAGCGTGATCCTGCTCGTAGATGGTGAAGCCTAGGGGAGATACTGAGGAGTAAAAGTATACATGCTTCATACCCAGTTCATTGGTGATACGATTGTCCCATAGCTTCCACTCGTGTGTCAAACCTGATATGAGAGAGTGTATATACCCAGGGTAGCCACTCACAGCGAGCTTGGTATACTTGCTGGCTAGCTCATCGTGGGGATCACGTCGGGCGAAGCGGTAGGAGATATTGCCTAGGAGACGATGAGCGGGTGACAGCTGGTAGCGCAGGTTTAGCTGCTCCTGTATGTTGATGAGCTGGTCATGTGAGTCATTGGGTGTGCTACCTATCTCGCCTTGACCAGAGCCACTGGGGAAGGTGCGCCCAGCGAAGTCGTAGCAATAGTGCGAGGTGTCCACGTGGTTCAGCAATTGGTACGCGACGATACTTGTCGAGCTTAGATAGAGCTTGCCGTCTAGTATGCTCTTTGCGACTGATAGAGCACCCTGTAGGTTCGTTGTATGGGTGTGGGCATGCTGGATGTTGTTTTGCAGATTGAGGACACCTCCCTGTATCTCCTGATAGATGCGATCGGCACCTAGCGAGAGCGACAGATGGTCTATCCACGGCTTGTGCAGGGACAGAGATAAAGAGCCTCCATAGCTCGCATAGGTGTCATGATCTCGCCGTACCACCAGTCCTTGCTCAAAGGGAGAGTCAAAGGTATAGTCATTGTCCGTGTAAAGCCCTTGGAGAGCTAGGGAGAGATTCAGTCCGAGAGCGGGCAAGTACTTATTGGCGCGCAAGCTCCCCTTGTGCGTATGAAAGGAACCCACCTCATAGGATGCGGTCAGATGGTCTTGCTGCTCCTCGTGACGCAGTATTATATTGATCGCTCCGCCTAGTCCTTCGCCACCGAGCCACGAGGGGATGATCCCCTTGTACACCTCTACATGATCTATTTGGTCTACAGCAAAGGCATCGAGACAAGTCTGATCCGAGCTACCCATCGGGATGCCATTGACAAAGAGCGCAATGCGCTTGCCGTCTAGACCTTGTATGATCATACGGGAAGTGCTCCCGATGCCACCCGTGCTGGTCACCTTGACACCCATAGAGCGGTTGAGGACCTCATTGAGCGAAGAGACCGTGCCGTGCAGCTCTCGTGTGTCGATGACGGTGATGGACGAGGGGATCTCACGCAGTCGCTGTGCTTGCCCCTTACCGTGAACGAAGACTGTGCTTAGCTCCGCCGTAGCACTTGAGAGGAGGATACGCTGAGGAGCTTGAATCACCCTCTTATAGCGGAAAGTGTAGTCTTTGTAACCTACATAGCTTACCTTGATATGATACTCCCCATTGGTTGGTAGAGACAAGCTGAAGGCACCGTCAGCATCTGTAGCTACGCCTTGATGTAGCTCCTCAACCCACAGTGAGGCACCGATGAGTGGCTCCTGTGACGTAGCGTCTAGCACTACACCGCTGTAGGTGCATCGTCCAGGATTGCTCTGAGCGACGAGCGTGCAGACGGTCGATGATAGTGCGACTAATATTAGGCTATATGCCATTCGACCCAGCCAAGAGCGATGATGCGAATAGGTACTCATGCGCGTCGTAAACAAAACTTTATGTACACGCAAAAGTACGAGCTATTTTGCTCGTTCTCAATACCTAAAGGTGGGTAATTACTGCGGTCTGTCCGCGCAATTTCCAGTAGTAAGTGCAACACGAAGCGTATAAAAGCACCTACCCCTGGG
>UQDF01000032.1 GCA_900539765.1 uncultured Porphyromonas sp.
TTTATCAAAAGCTCGACGAAACCAATTCAGTTGCATTTGATAGTTGAATCTACGCTCCTAATCAAGCTTCTCTATAGTCTCGCCCTTTTTTGTACCTTTACGGGTGAAATGAATATAGCCTATGCCTTATGATGAAGCATATCGTATCTATCGAGCAGTGTGATGAGCAAGATATACTACGTATCTTGGATCGTGCTGCACTCTTTGAGGCAAATCCTAATCGCCATCTAATGGATGGGATGGTGGGTGCCACCTTGTTTTTCGAACCATCGACACGTACCCGACTGAGCTTTGAGACAGCGGTCAACAGGTTGGGCGGACGAGTCATCGGATTCTCTGATCCTAAATCAAGTAGCTCTACAAAAGGCGAGTCGCTCAAAGACACCCTACTCATAGTCTCTAACTATGCCGACGTGATCATCATGCGGCACTACCTAGAGGGTGCTGCACTCTATGCTACAGAGGTCTCGCCCGTGCCGATCGTCAACGCTGGTGATGGTGCCAATCAGCACCCCTCTCAGACGCTCCTAGACCTCTACACGATCCGCTCCACACAGGGTACGCTCCAGGATCTACACATCGTGATGGTGGGCGACTTGCGCTTCGGACGTACGATCCACTCGCTCATAGAGGGGATGCGCTTCTTCTCACCTCGATTTACCTTTGTCGCACCGCCTGAGCTGCGACTCCCCGAGGAGTACCGACAGTATTGCGATGAGCATCATCTACGCTATGAGGAGACTTCGCTCTTTACCCCAGAGGTGATCGCTGATGCTGACATACTCTATATGACTAGGGTGCAGCGTGAGCGCTTCACCGATATGGAGGAGTATGAGCGTGTCAAGGATGTCTACATACTTAATAAGGAGATGCTACAAGGCACTAAAGACAATCTGCGCATCCTCCACCCCCTACCACGTGTCAATGAGATTGCGACCGATGTGGATAGCAGTCCTAAGGCGGAGTACTTTCGCCAGGCACAAAACGGGCTCTACATACGTCAGTCGATACTCTGTGAGGTACTCGGTATAGAAGTTGATAAGTAACTGTACACTATGAAAGCTAAGACTCAAGATGCACTAAGCAAGCAGCAAGAGGGGATGCTGGTCACTGCCATCTGCAATGGTACCGTGATAGATCATATCCCCCCCAAGAAGCTCTTTAAGATAGCCCACCTCCTACAGCTAGAGGATATGGAGGAGCCTATCACCATCGGCAACAACTTAGATAGCCACTACCTAGGCAAGAAGGGGATCATCAAGATCTCTGGACGGATGCTATCTGACGAGGAGGCGAGTCGCATAGCACTCATCGCTCCAGATGTACATATCAACATCATCAAGAACTATGAGGTGGTGGACAAGCGGACGCTACATCTGCCTGAGGAAATTGTAGGCTTTGTGAAGTGTCCTAACGCCAAATGCATTACAAACAACGAACCAGTGCGTACGCACTTTCACCTCATCGACGCTGAGCATGAGGTACTACGCTGTCACTACTGCGGGCGCAAAGTATCGGAGGAGCGTATCGATCTACTTTAAGCAACGAACTTACTAACAAACAAATACTTAATACTATGACAAATCAATCTACAGCCACCAAGTCTCGTCGTGGTCTGATTACGACTATTATCATCGTGGCGGTCGTACTGCTCCTTGTCTTCTGGGGCGTGGGTCAGTACAACTCGCTTGTGGTGCTAGATGAGCAGGTTAATACCTCGTGGAGCCAAGTGGAGAACCAATACCAGCGCCGCGCTGACCTCATCCCCAATCTTGTGGAGACGGTCAAGGGCTACGCCTCTCATGAGCGTGAGACTCTCGAGGGTGTGATCAATGCCCGCGCTAAGGCGTCACAGGCGATCGTCCCATCTGGCGAGGGGATGACTCAAGAGCAACTCAATCAATTCCAGCAAGCTCAGGGAGACCTAACTAGTGCACTTAGCAAACTGATGGTTGTGGTGGAGCGTTACCCCGAGCTGAAGGCTGACGAAAACTTCCGTCAGTTACAAGCTCAGCTAGAGGGTACGGAAAACCGTATCACGACGGCTCGTATGGACTTTAACAACGAGGCAAAGCAGTACAACACGAAGATACGTCGCTTCCCGACGAATATCTGTGCTGGTATCTTCGGCTTCCGCCAGCGTCCTTACTTCCAGGCTGAGGCTGGTGCGGAGCAAGCTCCTCAAGTAAAGTTTTAGTTGTTAGAGATTGGAGAGAAGGTCTCACTAGAGTCACTAGTGCAACTAGAGCAACTAGTGGCACTAGTGAGACTAGACCTCCTCTCCTCCTAACTTCTAACCTCTAACCTCTAGACTCCCCCCATGAAGCACACTTTACTTTTTCTAGCTCTCCTACTGCTACCCTATGGGACGCTTTCTGCCCAAAAGGCGATCTCGTGGGAGGATATCCCCAACGTACAGCTACAGGACAGCACGCAGTTTGTCTCGGACGTAGCACACATCATCGAGCCTGAGGCAAAACAACGGATCAACGAGACGATCCTAAGCATGCGCCAAACGCATGGTGTGGAGGGTGTCGTCATCACCCTCCCCTCCATCGGTCAGAGTGGCTCTATCGAGGATCTTGCACGGGAGATACTCCGTGGCTGGGGCGTCGGCTCTAAGATAGACAATAGTGGCTTCGTCATGCTCATCTCGCTAGATAGTCGTCAGATACGCATCGAGACGGGCTACGGACTAGAGGGCGTGCTACCGGATGCCCTCTGTAGTCAGATCATCGCTCATCGTATGGCACCACACTTCAAGCGTGGAGACTATAGTACAGGCATCCTCTCTGGCGTGCAGGCGATACAAGAGACGATCACGGCAAACTACGAGGGGGCGACTCGCACAGATCGTGCCGAGGAGGATCAAGTGGCGGATGGTGTGTTCAATGGATTGGTGGTCCTCTTGGCGCTGATCCTCTGTGTCGTCATGCTGGTCTCTTACAAAGACGAGCAGACAGCTCCAGAGCAGCGGATCAAGCGACTCAACAGGCAGATCCTAGGCTTCCTATTCACAGCTTTGATCTTAATGATCGGTGGGAGCTTCCTCTTGATAGCAGGAGCCATCGTCGTACTCCTCGCTCTCTACGCTATCCTGCGTCATCGGCTCTCTCTCGAAGCACTCCTCTGTCGTACATGTCATCAAAACAAGCTACAGCGTCTCTCTGACACTGCTAAGCTATCGCTGCTCACGCCCGCACAGCAACTGGAGGAGCGACTCGGCAGTGTGCACTACCTCGTCAAGCAGTGTGATAATTGTGGTGCCGTAGAGCGTTATGGCGAGGTAGCTGGCAACTCCCGCTACAAGCGTTGCCCGCACTGCGGGACCTATGCTATGCAACGCATCGGGACGCGCCGACTGCGCTCTGCGGATCGACGTGTCGCCTATATCCATCGTCAGGAGTATCACTGTCTCTACTGCGATCAAGACCATCACACAGACGAAACGGTCTACAAAGAGAATGACGCTGCCCTAGGTGGAGCCATACTCGGAAGTATCATCGGTAGCTCTCTCGGACGAGGTGGCTTCGGAGGTGGCTTCGGCGGAGGTTTCGGCGGCGGAGGTTTTGGCGGCGGATCGGGCGGTGGCGGTGGTGCCACTGGGGGCTGGTAAACGTGCGTTACACCTTTATATCTTAGGCATTATGTCAATACTACTCTACTTCTTACTGCTCATCTTAGGCTTGGTCATGATCACAGCTGGGGCAAACTTCCTTACCAATGGCTCTGTGACGATCGCTGAGCGACTAGGCGTGTCTCAACTAGTGATCGGTCTTACGATCGTAGGTTTTGGCACCTCAGCTCCTGAGTTAGTCGTGAGCATCACCTCGGCTCTAGCCAACAAGCCAGATATCGCCATCGCCAATGTGGTAGGAAGTAACATTGCCAACATCCTCCTCATCCTAGGCGTCAGTGCTATGATCTACCCGCTCCGTGTGACGCACGATGCTATGAAGCGAGATATACCGATAGCTATGCTGGTCACAGCCATCTGTCTCGTTATGGCGAGCGACCATCTCCTCACGGGAGGATTCTCGGGCAATATCATCGATCGTGGCGATGGTATCGTGCTCCTCTGCTTCCTCATCTTCTACCTTTATCTAGCCTTCATGTCTGCGGCTAAGGAAAAAGCACCCGAGCCTGACCCCTCATCGCTAGAAGAGGATCTAGACAAGTCTAAGGAAAAGCATGCGACCAGGACTTTGCTAATCTCTATCGCTAAGGTCATCGGAGGACTTGCGCTACTGATCTTCGGTGGACGTCTATTCGTAGACAATGCCTCTAGTATAGCACGCTCGTGGGGTGTGAGCGAAGCAATCATCGGACTCACAATTGTCGCCATTGGCACCTCACTGCCAGAGCTAGCCACATCGGTCGTGGCAGCCGTCAAGCGTCAGCCTGACCTTGCCATCGGCAACGTCGTGGGAAGCAGCATCTTCAACATCCTCTTCATCCTCGGCGCCTCTGCCACGATCACACCCCTAGTACCAGCTGGCATACAGCTTTTGGACTATTTGATGATGCTGGTGGCTGTCTTCCTCCTCTTTATATTTAGCAACGTTATGGGACGAGCTATGATCAGCCGCAAGGAGGGCATTGTACTGCTCGCCGTCTACGTAGCCTATATGACCTATCTCATCCTCCAGTCGCTAGGCATCGGCATCTAACCACTTAGCCGACCACTTCCCCTGCCTACAAAGGTCTCTTTGCCTTGCTCCCTAATGGGCAGCGAGAGGGCGTATCTATAAATTGTCACTCGCTGCCACTGGCACACAATTTGCAAGGTTGAGGAAGAAACCAAAAGCAACAGAGTCGTGGCAGAGACAATCGAAAAAGAGCTGTATCTCGTTGATGAAGTACAGCTCTTGCTTGTTGTTGGGGTCTGACCTTAGGGCAGTGACATATCAGGGGCGGTTAGCGACGCTGCTTCTGCTGCTCTTTTTGCTGCGCCTCTCGCTCTTTG
This sequence comes from uncultured Porphyromonas sp., assembly GCA_900539765.1. Lineage (GTDB taxonomy): Bacteria > Bacteroidota > Bacteroidia > Bacteroidales > Porphyromonadaceae > Porphyromonas. Next base: position 4,967 of record UQDF01000032.1, read on the forward strand.
AGCTTGCGACGGCGCTCCTCCTCAAGTGCCTTGAGACGCTTCTGTCGCTCTTTCTCCTGCTGGCGCAGCTGCTCCTTGCGTGCTTTCTCCTGAGCACGACGCTCTGCCTCCACACGCTTGATCTGCTCCTTACGCAGTTGCTCCTGGCGGCGCTGCTCTTCACGGCGAGCCTTGAGCTCCGCATCTCGCTGACGCTGACGCTCCTTGAGTTGCTCCTCACGATCACGCTTCGCCTGACGCTCTTGCGCTTTGCGCTCGCGCTCCATTTGCTTTAGATCCTCGGGAGTCACCTGTCGTGCCTTTTGGATCGTGGTGCGCGGGTCCTCTACGGGCATCGTCTCCTCAGGCTTTTGCAGTAAACTATCCAGCTGTAGCTCCACCGCTGGCAGAGCGATCTGCGAGCGATCTATCTCGAAGGTGATCGGCTTATCGACGACTGGCATGACGGGCGTAGCGATCGTGTCGCTTTTCACGGGCTTCTCTTCTTGCAAACCTGTGAGGAGGAGCCAGCGGTCTATGAGATAGTGCGCTGCGGGATAAAGCTCGACCAAGCTATCAGCCACGAAGGTCATATAGTCGCCGATGCTCTTGGCGCCCGTGGCGACTTGACGGTAGTTGTCATCGGTCATAACGAGCAGCAGCGCCGAACTGTCCAAAGCGGAGAGATAGCCCTCAGGGCTATAAGCCCGAGTCACGTACTGCCATGCGACAGTGGCCGAGGGAAGGTCGCTGATGGTCACGAGGGTCTCATGCTCCGAAGGGGCGAAGGCTACGGGAAGGATGTAGTCGGTGAACTGAGCGTAGTTGAAGCTCTCGACGGCGAAGCGCAGAGAGCGCTCCAAGGCGTCACCTCGCTCTGGCACGATGAGCAGAGCTTGGTACTTGTCGCTACGCTTTCCGATAGTAAAAGGTTGCTCCACCAATGTTCCCGCGACACTATCCTGCGACGCAAGGCGCAGATCCCAAGCGATGCCTTGGTAGCCACCCTGAGCGATGTGCGCTCCACGTAATAGACGCTGGAGCATCTCCTGAGCGAGGACAGCTACCTCCTCTTTAGGATAAGATGTGGTGAGCGACTCAAGCCCCTTTCTAAAGGCGGCTTCGTCACCCTGCAAGACATAGCTGAGCGCATTGACAAAGGCAAACTGTGGCAAGGTCTCTGAGAGCGGATAGGACTTCGCCGTCTCACGATACAGCCGCTGCACCTCTCGTGACCGGCCCGCTAAGTAAGCATTAAAGGCTTGGTCATAGAGTCGCTCATCAGCACCGATGTTGGCTCGTAGCTTGGCTATGTAGTTAGGATCTTGGAGCGTGACGGCAAGTGGGTCTTCGGGAAGCTCGGCGAGCAACTTGCGTCGCCACGGCTCAGCGAGATCTGCCCGCTCTAGTCGCTGATAGAGCATATAGAGCGTGTAGTATATGGAGGCTCTGTCGGCGTACTCGGGATAGCGTCTGAGGAGGTCTTCGTAGCTCTTGACCGCCTCTTCGAAGCGCTCCATCTGCTCGTTGAAAGCTTTGCCCATACCGACCAATGCCGTCTGGATAATCTCATCCGAAGCGGCGATCTGCTCAGGCGTGGTGGGGAGCTTGGAGAGGTAATACTCCCTCTGGAGAGGATCTTGGTCTGCAGGCAAACTATCGGTGGCAGAGGTGAGACTATCCGTCGCAGTAGCTACGGAGGACAACGAGTCTGCGGGCGCTTCGCCAATATCCCCCATCTGAGCCGTGGGGTCGCTCGCATCAAAGGAGATCTGCTTATTACGTCTCCGCCAGTCGTCCGCTAGTGGACGCTTGCCCCACTTGCGCTCAAATAAATCCTTACCCTGAGCCACCAGCGTAGGATTGTAGAAGTAGCTCTTACCATTGCCACCACCCGCCATCGGGGGAGGCGTACCTACTCCGCCAGAGCGACCACCGCCAGGCATATTGATGTCGGCCTGCTGGTTGAGTGCTTCGTTTTGCCCCTGCTGCTCAGCGAGTAGCTCCTGCTTACGAGCCTCTTCTTGCGCCTTCTTGTAGGCGGTGATGAGACTGTCCGCATAGGCCAACCGCTCCGCCTCTGGAAGCGCCGCAATGCGCCGTAGGCTGTCCTGCTCGTAGACTTGCTGCGCAAAGGAGACTAGCTGATCTAGATCGGCCGAGAGCTTGGTCACAGCCTCGTAGCGTGGGTGGCTTTTCTCAATGACACCAGCTGCGCCTGCATACGCTTCTTGTGCCTTGAGGTAGTTGTTTTGCGCTAAGTAAATGTCGCCTAAGTGAAGCTGACAAAGCATATAGTCGAAGCTGCGCTGCGTGCTCTGCTCCACCCCATGCGTAAAAGCGGTGACGGCATGTGTCGTATCAGGGATCGCCAGGTAGAGGCGTCCCTGCGTGAGGTATATCTGGTCGACGAGTTCTTTGTTCTTGTCCTTATGTGCCAAGCGTTCTAGACGCTGTATGACTCGCTGCGGATTGCCTTGAGCCTCGATCTCTAGACGGCGCATCGTGGCGGCAAACTCCAGCGGATAAGGTGGTGCCAGACGTACCACTCGCCCGAAGGCTTGAGAGGCTTCGCTCCACCGACTTTCATTGCTGTAGAGCTGCCCTAAGAGGTAGTAGAGCCTGGCTCGCTGAGCCTTGATCGGTTTGCGATCGATCGTCTGCTGCAGGTAAGAGATGGCTGAGAGTGTGTCGCCCTGCTTGAGAGCTAGCTCTGTCTCCGCTAGCGGATAGATCTTACTGCGACTCTTGTAGACGCCCTCTTCTGGTAGATTGTTTAGGATCTCGTCTGCTTCGCCTACCCAGCCTAGAGCAAGGTAGCAGCGAGCCTGCCAGATGCGTGCTTCGTCCCGCACCTTATCCTCCGTACTGTAGAGCCTCGTCATATAGGAGAAGGTCGCCAGCGCCTCCATAAAGTGTCCTCCGTAAAACTGCGCCTCTCCTACCATCATCCAGGCATTGTGCAGGAAGGGGTTGTACTCCATCTTGTTGTAAAATGCCTTCTTCTTAGGATTGCGCAGGAGGTCTTCTCGCGAGATCTTTGGCTTCGTACGGATTGAGTGCTCACGGATCGCTTTTTGTCCCTTTTCGATCGCTTTGCCTAGCGAACCGCCCACGGCTGTTTCCTCCGACGACTCCGACCCAGCTGTGCGTGTAATAGGATCGGGTACCAGCAGCTCGGTGTAGCTCTCTGACAGGTCTTGGTAGATAGATTTGTACCCCTCGTTAAAGGCGAGCTGACCATTGTGATAGACATTGTAGCGTGTGGTCAGATTGTGGTAAAAGCGCGAAGCACTATCGTTGCGCTTGGTGCTACACCCCACGGCGCTACCCAAGACGCACAGCAAAGCTACCACTACGCCTAGACATCGCTTAGTGCGCAGTGGTAGCTTACCACGATAAGATGTGTCTCTGTCTGCCACGCTTACAATTAAGTTCTAATCATTAGGGAGCGTATCTATGCTACAATCCCCTACTCTCACAAACGTATCAGACCTTGTATATATTGTACTGTGCGCCTACGGTGTGACCAACTGCAAGATCTCAGGCGGGAGCAAGATGCCACGCATCGAGAGACTCTTGAGCCACCCCTCATAGTCGGTCTCGAGGAGCGTCTCAGCCACCTCGCGGAGCATCGCTAGCTCCGCATCGGTGTAGCTCTCTATAGGACGGTGCGCTAGGACGTCCAGCTCCTCGTCATCGTAGTAGACAATCCGAGGGACACGCCTCAACGCTCTCTCTGCCTCAGAGCAAGAGTCCGTACAACTGGCACAAGCGGTCGCATCCTCAGCACAGCGACTCGTAGCCGATTCGCCAGAGAGAGACTCTTTCAGTTCACGCTCTACCTCACCAAGGGCAGAGCCTAGAGCTGACTCCCCAGTCGTCTGCGAGCTTTGCTGTGAAGCGTCGTCCGAACCACGAGACTTCTGTCGCTCAGACCAGCGAACGAGCAGATGCACGATCAGTCCTATCGCTATGGATAGAAAAAAGACCTCTAGAGCCTCCATAGCTCAGCGTCAGCAGTCGCTAGCAACTAGGTAGTGCTATCTTGTCGATACGCTCCTTATGACGACCACCCTCGAAGGGGGTGTCGAGGAACGCATGCAGACAGCGCTCAGCCTCTGCAGTTTCTATGAAGCGTGCTGGCATAACCAGCACATTAGCGTCATTGTGCGCTCGGATGAGCTTAGCAATATCCTCGCTCCAAGCGAGCCCAGCACGAATGACGCTGTACTTATTGAGCGTCATAGCCATACCATTGCCCGTGCCGCAGATAGCGATACCACGATCTACCGTCCCCATCTGTACCGCAAAGGCAAGCTGGTGCGCATAGTCTGGATAGTCACAGCGATCCTCCGAATTGGTACCGTAGTCGACACACTCGACCTGCATGGCTGAGAGCCACTCCTTGACCTGTTCTTTGAGCTGATAGCCGGCGTGGTCTGAGCAAATACCTAGTTTCATAAGACTATTTCTCTATATTGTTTTGATTAAGCCTCGTCTTTCATAGGAGACTCAGGAAGTACGAAGTCCACGAAGCAAAGTCCAGCCAGTGCCGTACCATAGCGCTTGGTCACCGTGATACCCTCCGTGATGAAGTTGAGCTCACCGAGATAATACTGACTATAAGTGTTCTGATGCAGATCGTTGATGACACGTATCAGACGAGACTCTAGCTCCTCTATACGGTAGCGACCGCTCACCTCGCAGACGAGGCCACCAGCCTTCTCGTCGAAGTTTTCATCCTTGTACATCCAGGCGTAGACGACACCAGCACTGACGAACTCATCTTGTATACCATGCGAGACAGACATAATCGTCTTGAGTTCTGAACCAAAGGGAGGCATATCTACCTCATCGGGAGATACGAGTCGAGCTGTAGCGGGTAGGACGGAGGAGTAGACCATAATATTATAGTCAGCGATACCAGCATCGTAGAGTGCCATGTGGTAAGAGCCAGCATGCTTCTCAAGGTCAGACTCACCGCTACCTTTTGTCGTAAAGAATGTATTGGGGATCAAGTTCCCATAGTACTTGTTGCTCATCGTGATAGTTGTTTCTGGGTTAGGGAATATCTAATTTGCGTGGGCAAATATACGAAAGTAAGAGGACATAGCCAGGATTGGCGCATTACGTAAATTCAACTAAGGATGGATCTGTTCTGCCAACCATTCTTTCAAAACAACAGCATGATTATATTTCTCGTTTTTTGCGCCATACAGCAGGGTTACGTTATGATCTTGCAACTTATGCACACACAAATCTTTAAACTCCTTTGATGCTGAGTTCTCGGACAATTCCTGTCTGTATCTCTGTTTAAACTCATCATACTTTTCAGGAGTATGGGAAAACCATCTTCGAAGTTCATCTGATGGTGCAATCTCCTTAGCCCATAATTCAATTTCAGCATTTTCCTTTTTCATTCCTCGTGGCCATAGTTTGTCCACAAGAACACGAAAACCATCTGCTTCAACTGGAGTTTCATAGATTCGCTTGTATTTCAATTCATTCATTGTGTATTGTCTCCTTTTTAAGGTGAATTCATTCACTCGTGGTTAAAGATAAATGTACGAACAAGTCATCGTAATACGGCGATATAACTACCTCCCTATTCCTCGCTTATCGCTATGAGTAGCTTCTCAGCGAGCCACGCGGATGTTGTAGCGACTCTTGTAGTCCACCTGGGGCATCTCGGGAAGTGACTTGAGGTACTGGACAATCACCTCGGCAGTCGTGATGCCTTGGTTCTTGTCAGGAGCTGCAGTCTGGTAGGTGTAGGCAGCCTGCACGTAGGAGCTCGTGGCTAGTGTGTAGAGCTTGTCGGGATCGACTGGTGTGTCACTACCAGCAGGATAGACGGTGCAGTCGAGCAGTACACCTGTGTCGTCAAGCAGATAGTCCACACGCAGCCCAGAGGTGTGAGCTGGCGCATTGCTATCGGTCGTCCAGGCATGGAGGAAAAAGTTCTTGAGCTGTCGTCCCGTCATCGTGAGTACGGTCAGTTCATTGCCAAAGGGGTCTAGACGAAGAATATCCTTGAGCAGAATATCGCCTTGGGGCAATTCACCGATACGTACACCGCCTGGGTTTTGCATTGCAAAGTCCGCATGACTATACCAACGCTGCGCATCAGCAAAGATAGCCCCCAGCGTGTATTTGTCTTGTATAGGCTTCGGATTGGTCGTCACCACTTCGGCAAAGAGCGGATTAGCATTGTAGCCGTCCACCATACGCTGCATCTTCTCATTGACCCCACCAGCGTGCAGGTCGACGGGGAGGAGCATCTCTTGGTGTGAAAGCACCTGCCCGCCTCGATGTTGTATCAGTGCGAGGGAGATGTGGCGTGCTTTGTAGCCAGACTGCACGATGGGTACCGTAGTATGTAGATCATTCGGGTGATCGATGAGCGTGTGCGAGTGTCCCCCAGCGATAAGGTCTAGGTAGGGAGCCACCCGCGCCAGTATCGTATCCTGCTGCACACCAAGGTGCGTAAGAGCTATCTGCAGGTCTGAGCAACCCGCCAAGTAGCGGTAGTTATTAATCTCCTCGAGTGGCTGGGTGAAAGCTACGCCCCGTACATTCTTCGGGTGCGAATCGGGAATGCCGAGCTTGCCCAATTGGAGTAGTCCCACGATAGAAACCCTCGTACCATCAGGCATCGTAAAGATTTTATAAGGACTCAGCGCAATGCCATAGGAGGGTGCGGGGAAGACGTTGGCCGAAAGGAAGGGGAACTTCGCCCGATGCGAAATGTCTCCCAAGCCGTGCTGCCCGAGGTCAAACTCATGATTGCCTAGAGCCGAAGCGTCAAATCGCATCTCATTCATCAGCTCGATGATCGGTAGCCCCTTTGGCTGGAAGTTGTCATTGATCGGATTGCCCGTCTGTAAGTCTCCCGCTGCCAGTAGGAGCAGATTGGGATAGATCGCCCGCATACTATCGACCATAAAGGCGATGCGGGGCAACTGATCAATGTTGGCATGGATATCATTGAGCGCTACGACAGCAAGCGTCGACACGCCACTCGGCTGCGCCTGCTGCTTGACACGGCAAGCCGACAGACTCCCCACGAGGAGCAGAAGTAGCGCACCGTAAAGTGTATGGTTAAAGGTCTTTCTCATGATCTGAAAATGCTTTTCTTATGGTTCTTTCAATTGGCTCAGCGTAGCCGAAAGGGTACCCTCAGCTAGGCGAAGCTCTATATCGTCGCCCTCACTGAGCTGTGAGGGGTTCTTGACCAGCTCGCCCTGATGATGTACGATAGCATAGCCACGCCGCAAGACCGTCTGCGGATCCATCGCTCGGATGATCTGCTCTAGGTGCTCTATCTGCGTGCGCTGTATGGTCGTAATCTTGCGCTGCTCCTGCAGGCTCTGCTGCCTAGCTTGCCAGTCGTTGAGCTGAGCCGTGAGATAGCTCGCATAGCGATGCTTGAACTGCGTCAAGAGCGTCTCCCACTGCAGTTGATAGCGCATCGGCAGATAACGAGCAGCGCTTGCTAGGCGCTCCCGTTGCGACTCTAGTAGCGTGTGCTGATTGCGCAGTAGCGTATGAGGAGATACGGAGAGCTGCTCACGTAGCAAGAGCATCTGGCGCTCCTCACGGTGTAGCTGCTCTAGCGTAGTCCGTCTGAGTAGCTCCGCTAAGCGCTCTAGCCCCATCTGCGCCGTCTGTCTCGCCTCCCGCCAAGCGCGCTCCAGTCGCTGATGCGCCTCCTCGAGGAGCGTGTACTCTGCACACCACGCATCGATGATGGCGGTAGCCACTGCCGTAGGGGTCTTGAAGGCTCTGTGCGAAACTAGATCCACGACGCTCTCGTCCCGATCGTGGCCGATGCCACTCCACACAGGGAGCGAAAACTCCGCCACAGCACGAGCTACAGCAAAGTCATCAAAGGTGCCTAAGTCAGCCGTGGCTCCCCCGCCTCGTATGATGACCACCAGGTCAAAGAGCATCTCGTGCTGGCGCACCCTTTCGAGTGCTGCGACGATGGACTGCGGCGCACTCTTGCCCTGCATTGTAGCCCGAAAGAGAGCTTTGTCTATAAAAGGAGCCACCGCACTCTCCTCCAGATGTCTCGTGAAGTCTTGGTAGCCAGCAGCCGTTGGTGAGGAGATGATAGCGATGCGTCGCAAAGGTCTCGGCATCAGGTGCTGCTTGTTGCGCTCCATCAGCCCCATACGCTCTAGGAGCTGGAGCGTCTCACGTCGCTGTCGTGCCACCTCGCCCAGCGTGTAGCTCGGATCGATGTCCTGTATGTCTAGTTGTAGCCCGTAGCGCGGATCATACTTGAGCTCCACGAGCGCCAATATCTTGATCCCGTCTGTGAGTGGCTGCCCCGTCACCTGCTGGAAGTGCTGAGCGATCTGATTGTAGCGGCTCGACCAGATCACGGCCGAGATCTGAGCCGATAGCTCTCCCCCACCCGACTCAGGGTGCAACGGGTCCGATGTCTTATCTATTAGATTAAAGTAGCAATGCCCCCGCTGGCTACGTCCTCGGTAGCCACTCACCTCGCCCGTCACATAGTAGAGCCGATTGTAATAGTGGTCAATGCAGCGCTGCAATGAGCCTAGTAGCTCAGTCAGCGTATACCGCTTGGCTACTAACTCTGAAGCTTGCATCTCTAGTGAGGACATGGTGCAGAAAAATGGCTTTTAGTTAGTCAAAAAGGGATGCCTCTGGGGGCAAATCCTGCCGATAGGTACGCCCCAAGTGAGCATACGCCAAGCGTGTCGCCTGCCGTCCCGTACGGGTACGCTGTATGAAGCCCTCCTGAATGAGAAACGGCTCATACACCTCCTCGATCGTGCCAGGATCCTCACCCATTGCCGTGGCTATGGTGGTCAGTCCGACAGGTCCTCCGTCAAACTTATCGATGATGGTCTTCAGCAGCTTGTGATCCGTATGATCTAACCCATGCTTATCTATGTGCAGCGCTTCGAGCGCCACCATTGTAATGTCGCTATCGATGACACCGTTACCCTTGACCTGTGCAAAGTCTCGCACCCGCTTTAGGAGCGCATTGGCGATACGAGGAGTGCCACGACTACGCAGCGCAATGCCACGAGCAGCCTCCTCCTCGCATGGCACCTCTAGGATGCGTGCCGAGCGCAAGACGATGTCCGTAAGCGTCTCCACATCGTAGTACTCTAGATGTAGGTTGATGCCAAAGCGGTCCCGCAGTGGAGCTGTCAGCAGACCGCTGCGCGTGGTTGCCCCCACCAGTGTAAAGGGGTTGAGGTCGATCTGTATGGAGCGCGCCCCAGGCCCTTTGTCGATCATCAGATCGATCCGAAAGTCCTCCATAGCTGAGTAGAGATACTCCTCTACGGTATGGCTCAGACGATGAATCTCATCAATGAAGAGTACATCACGAGGCTCTAACGAAGTGAGCAGTCCCGCTAAGTCTCCCGCCTTCTCCAAGACAGGTCCCGAAGTAATCTTCATGCCGACTCCTAGCTCATGCGAGATGATGTGCGAGAGGGTCGTCTTGCCCAGTCCAGGAGGACCGTAGAGGAGGACGTGGTCGAGTGCTTCGTCACGGCGACGAGCCGCCTCGACGAAGACCTTCAGATTGTCCACGACATGCCCCTGACCTCGGAAACTGTCGAAGTAGGAGGGGCGCAGCTGCTCCTCCTGCTGTAGGTCAGACAAACTCTGCGGGGGCGTACGCTCCTCGCGTATATCAAATGGATCTCCGTTCATACGTCAGCAAAGTTAGCGAAAAAGGGCATAGCCCCACCCCCTCTCGCCTAGCTCGAAGATGAAAGTATCGGAAAAGAAGTAGCTCTATCCAGAACAACTTCCAAATAGCCACGTGGAGAATTCGAAAGCCCCACGTGGCTATTTTTTATTCTCCACGTAGGAACGAAAAAAAACTTCGGAAGTTTCATTTGATTCCTCCGAAGTTTCATTTTACGCCCACGTGGAGAATATTTTTTCCCTACGTGGACATTTCCGATCTTTCACGTGGATACCTCCTTTTCCTGAGAAATAAAGAAGCAAGAGTCCTATATGGTGATCCACCCATACAATGGAGTCTTGCTCGTGCTGCCCTCTTTTTTGATACCTTTGCACCAAGTTTGCAAACGGGTATGTCGCTCTAGACGACACCCCTCACAAGAAGGCAGAAGTGACCAAGACAGATAGTATAGACTTCACTCAAGGATCGATCCGTAAGCAACTGCTGAGACTAGCGGCTCCGATCGTTGCCACTTCGTTTGTACAGATGGCATACAACTTCACGGACATGGCGTGGCTCGGACGTCTCGGCAGTCGTGAGGTGGCCGCCGTTGGTGTCATCGGTGTACTCCTATGGATCGCCACCTCGATCGCTCAGCTCACCAAGACCAGTGCTGAGGTGTGCGTCTCGCAGAGCCTCGGAGCGCGCGACAAGCCACTAGCGATCAAGTACGCCCGCCACTGTACTACCTGGGCACTCATCGTCGGGACACTCCTAGCACTCGTCTACCTGCTTTTTGGCTCTCCGATCGTGGGGATCTACAATCTAGATGCAGATGTGCACCATATGGCACTAAGCTATCTGCATATCGTATTGATTGGCTTGCCGGGCTACTTCCTGACGCTCGCCATGAGTGGCATTTACAATGCGCATGGACGGAGTATGACCCCATTCAAGATTAATTCACTGGGGCTACTGCTCAATATGATCCTTGACCCGCTGCTTATCTTCGTCTGTCACCTAGGAGTCATCGGAGCAGCTCTAGCGACGTTGCTGTCTCAGCTGACGGTCTGCACCATCCTCTACTATCGCATGCAGCACTGTGACAAAATACTCGAGGGAAGCTCTATCCTTACCAAGCTGGCAGGAGAGCAGAGCCGACGCATCTTCGCTATTGGCGTACCCGTGGTGCTACTCAATTCACTTTTTGCTCTGATCAGCATATTTATGGGACGCTTAGCCTCTGAGCAGGGTGGCGCTATCGGCGTGGCGGTTATGACAACTGGCGGACAGCTAGAGGGCGTGACGTGGAATGCGTGTCAAGGCTTTTGCACCGCCTTAGCGACCTTCGTGGGACATAACTATGCGGCACGCCAGTTCGATCGTGTGTGGCGTGGCTACAAGACGACGATCCTTATGACGCTATCGATAGGTCTCTTCGGGACGCTACTCTTCCTCTTCCTGGGCGAAGCCTTTTTTGCGCTGATCGTACCAGATCCCGAGACCTATATAGAGGGCGGACGATACCTTTACATTGCCAGCTTCTCTCAGCTCTTTATCATGGCGGAGATCACTACACAGGGGCTTTTCTACGGTGTAGGACGAAGCAACACGCCTGCCGTGATCAGCATCGTAGGCAATCTGCTACGCATACCGCTAGCGCTACTACTGGTATACCTAGGATGGGGCCTGCCTGCCGTCTGGTGGGCTATCTCCCTCTCGTCGATCGGCAAGGGTATCACCGCCATCATCGTACTACTCATCAAGAAAAACAAACTAACCCCAACGAGCTTAGCCGCTTAGCAACGCTATGTACCACCACTTCACCTTTACCACAGAGCAACTCAGCGAAACGGAATGGACGATGCCTTTGCTAGCTCAGACGCTAGCCGATTGGGGCTTCGAGAGCTTTCAAGAGGAGCCTGACAAGGGGCTACTTAATGCCTACATATCTGATGACGCTTGGCAAGAGAGTCAGGAAGTTGCCTCTCAACTTGCCACAGATGCGGGTGCCTTGACACTATATAATATAGAGTGGCACTACCGCCAGTCACTAGTAGCCTCTAGCGACTGGCTAGCAGCGTGGCGTAGCACGACCTTTGAGCCGATATCGCTACGGGGGCGCATGCTGGTCACCACACCTGAGCTAGCACCGACCACACCATCGCATGAGATACAGCTACTCATCGAGGCGTACAACTCCTTTGGCTCGGGCGAGCACCACACGACACGGATGATCCTAGAGCATCTACTCGATTATGATGTGGCGAGTGCCACGGTAATTGACATGGGGTGTGGCACGGGCATCCTCGGCATAGCAGCTCTGCTACTCGGTGCTGACTCGCTCATAGCGATAGACATCTCGTCTGAGTGCGTGACCAATACGCTACACAACCTCCAGCTCAACGGCTTCGCACCCTCAGGGCACATCAGCGTACTGCATGGCGACGCTACGCAACTCTCCGCCTACCCCAGCGAGGCTGATCTGCTCTTTGCCAATATACACCGCAACATCATCCTAGAGGATCTGCCCAGCTATGTAGCGGCTGTACGATCAGGTGGCGAAGTGTGGCTCAGTGGCTTCCTCCTCTCCGACCGCACGGCCATCTGTCAAGGCTTAGAGTCCGTGGGTCTAGAGATTATCGATGAAGCTACCTCCGAGGATTGGCTCTTCATGCGTACCCGCAAAGGGTAAAGAGAGCTTGACCCTGAATGTTCTCCTTAGAGAGTAACATGCAGACGCTGTAAAGTGAGACAAGAACAGCCACGGTGTAAAGCTTTAGAGTAAAGAATGAGAGATTATCCTCGCATTTTCTGTATCTTTGTACAATCCAAGACATGTAATGGGAGGAAAAGTTGGTTCATCGGAAGCCCTTTTCACTTCCACTGACGATAAGCCAATTACAATGAGCGAACAAGAGAAAGACATAATGACTACACCTCAAGAAAAAGGTGCTTACTCAGCTAGTAGCATACAGGTACTCGAGGGTCTAGAAGCAGTGCGCAAGCGTCCTGCGATGTATATCGGAGACATCAGCGAGAAGGGACTACACCACCTTGTCTACGAGGTGGTCGACAACTCTATCGATGAGGCACTGGCAGGCTACTGCACCGAGGTCCTAGTTGAGATCCTACCAGACAACTCAATCCAAGTGACAGACAATGGTCGTGGTATCCCGGTCGATATGCACGCCAAGAAGGGCAAGAGTGCCCTTGAGGTGGTTATGACAGTACTGCACGCTGGTGGTAAGTTTGACAAGGGGTCTTACAAGGTCTCAGGAGGTCTCCATGGTGTGGGTGTCTCCTGCGTCAATGCACTCTCCGAGTCGCTCATTGCCGAGGTACATCGTGACGGCAAGATCTATCGTCAGGAGTATAGTCGTGGCAAGCCTTTGACAGGCGTTGAGGTGATCGGTAACGCCGACAACACAGGTACTCGCATCACATTCAAGCCTGACGACACAATCTTTCGTGAGACGGTATATAGTAGCGAGACGCTCTCACACCGTCTGCGTGAGCTCTCCTATCTAAATGCTGGACTGCACCTTAAGCTCGTTGACCATCGAGTTCACGATGAGGAGGGACAGCCCAAGTCATGGGTCTTCTACTCGGAGGACGGACTGAGCGAGTTCGTTCGCTTCGTAGATGGTGCTAAGGAGTCGCTCATTCACGATGTCATCCATCACATGACAGAGAAGCAGGGTGTACCCGTCGAGGTGGCACTTACCTACAACACCTCTTATCAGGAGAATGTCTATACCTACGTCAACGACATTCATACCATCGAGGGCGGTACGCACTTGACAGGCTTTCGCCGTGGACTGACACGCACGCTCAAGAAGTATGCGACCGATTCGCACCTCCTCGACAAGATCAAGGAGGAGATCTCGGGCGATGACTTCCGCGAGGGCTTGACCGCTATCGTTAGTGTCAAGGTGGCTGAGCCACAATTTGAGGGACAGACGAAGACGAAGCTCGGAAACAGCGAGATCGTCGGTGTCGTCGATGCAGCCGTCAGCGAAGCTCTAGAGATCTACCTTGAAGAGCATCCCACAGAGGCTAAGCTCATCGTAGACAAAGTCATCCTAGCAGCCCAAGCACGTCACGCAGCACGCCGAGCTCGTGAGCTGGTACAGCGCAAGTCACCTCTCACAGGAGGTGGACTACCAGGCAAGCTGGCAGACTGCTCCAGCAAAGATCCTAGCGAATGCGAGCTATTCATCGTGGAGGGAGACTCCGCAGGTGGTACCGCTAAGCAGGGACGTGACAGCAAGTATCAGGCGATCCTCCCCTTGCGTGGTAAGATCCTCAACGTGGAGAAGGCGATGCAGCACCGTATCCTAGACAATGCTGAGATCAAGAACATCTACACTGCGCTTGGAGTAACCGTCGGTACGGAGGAAGACTCCAAGGCACTCAACCTCTCCAAGCTTCGCTACCACAAGATCATCATTATGACCGATGCCGATGTCGATGGTGCTCACATTGCGACACTGATCCTCACCTTCTTCTTTCGCAATATGCGTCCGCTCATTGAGAACGGCTACGTCTACATAGCCAATCCTCCACTCTACCTCTGCAAGAAAGACCGCTTCGAGGAGTACTGCTGGACAGACGAGCAGAAGGCTGACTTCGTGGCTAAGTATGGCAATGGACAGGAGAACCGCATTAAGATACAGCGATACAAAGGTCTCGGAGAGATGAACGATGTACAGCTCTGGGACACGACAATGAATCCGCAGACGCGTACCCTACGCCAAGTGACCATAGACAACCTCGCAAGCGCCGACTCAGTCTTCTCTATGCTGATGAGCGAAGATGTCGAGCCACGACGCGAGTTCATCGAGGAAAACGCCACCTACGCCAACATTGACGCCTAGCATCTTGCTATGAAGACTAAGCGTATCGCAGCCCTGACCATGGTGCGCAACGATGACTTCTACCTGCGCAAGTGGACAGCTTACTATGGGCAAGAGCTAGGCGAGGAGCATCTCTACATCTATCTAGACGGCAAGGATCAGCCCCTACCCGACTGGTGTCCTCAAGCTACGGTTGTAGCGGTAGATAAGATCCAGGGGCAGGTAGTCTCTGCCGAGAAAGAGCGACTAGCCTTCCTCTCCGAGCGTGCTAAGGAGCTACTTACCACAGGCGGCTACGACTTGGTCATCGGAGTCGATGCCGACGAAATACTCGTTGTCGATCCGCTCGTTGGGATGGGACTCAAGGAGTATCTGAGCCAATGCCATGTAAATGTCAGCGTCTCAGGACTAGGCGTCGATGTAGGGCAGCATCTTGATAAGGAGGGAGACATTCGAGAGGATCTACCCTTCCTCCAGCAGCGTCACTATGCGCGACTATCGACACGCTACACTAAGCCATGCGTCATCGCACAGCCTGTCGTCTGGGGATCGGGCTTTCATCGCATCAAGGGACACAACTTCACCATTGACTCGCAGCTCTACCTCTTTCACTTTGGTTACTTCGATATGAAGCGTATCGAGGCGCGCTTTGCCGATCCTGATCGACGAGAGGCAGGCTGGACAAAGCATATCGCCAAGCGGTCGAAGACTATCCAGCAGGTGACCAAGTATAAGGCTCGTCCATGGGACTCCACAGCACGACTAGCTCGCACACTCCAGACCTATATACGTCCTCCCTATGCGTGGAATAAACCCGCTATGCTGGGGCTCTGTCTCATCGTCGAGATCCCCGAGCGCTTTCGCAACATCGTCTGAACTCTATACCTAGCCATCTCTTATGCCTAAGATCTCCGTCATCATCCCTATATATAATGTAGAGAAGTACCTGCGACGCTGTCTAGATAGTGTCGTGGCGCAGACCTTCACCGACTGGGAAGCTATCTGTGTCAATGATGGGAGTCCAGACAATAGTGCACAGATCCTAGCAGAGTACGCTGAGAGAGACTCGCGCTTTAAGGTTGTGACCAAAGAGAATGGCGGACTCTCAGACGCTCGTAATGCTGGCATAGCTGTTGCCAAAGGCACTTATGTCAACTTCTTAGATTCAGACGATCTGATCCATCCTCAGACCTTTGAGATCGCCTACGCCTTGATCCAGCAAGAGGATGCCGATATCGTCTCTTGGTACAAAGACCCGCTCTTTCGTCCTCATCTCCTCGTACGTCATGCGCTAGGCTTTAACATTGATAAGACGATGCCTCGTGGTCTCAAGCGACGCTTCACGCTAGACAAGGTGAAGTATCACACGACCGATGATGTCTTCGCTCACGTCACGGAGTACAGCCATACGAAGATCGAACACCCTATCAAGCACTTCTACGTATGGCGTCACTTGCTTCGCAGGAGTCTCGTGGAGGATGTCCCCTTTCTTAAAGGAGTGATCTTCGAAGACTTCCCCTGGTGGAGCGAGGTGATCCTCAAGAACCCTCGGACGGTCATCACGGATCTGCCCTTTTACTACTACTTCCCCAACGTAGGGTCTATAGATCGATCCTCTAGTCGGACTAGGAAGGTCAAAAACTGGATCAAAGGTTTGGAGCACATCTATCAGCTTTATGAAGAGCGAGCTACGCCACAACAAAAGGAGCATTGGCAGCGTGAGTGTATGTGGGCTGTGATCAATAATAGTATTGCCTACAAGCTGGAGCGACGCATCACCGACCCCGCTGATCGACAGGAGTTGGCGCAGGATCTAGCCAGACTTAAAGGGATAGGAGTCTTCGATCATCCCTTTACGAGCGAAGGGGTCAAAGCTCAGCAGAGTATATTTACCTTTATCGATCGATACCAGTAGCCCTCAGTCATACTAGAGAGATGAACATAGCTTTCTTCAATTGGAATGCGATCGATCTGCTCTTTAGTGGCATCGAGAAGGTCTCTCATCGTGTAGCCACAGCTCTAGAGCAGCGAGGACATCATCTCTGCTATGTATGTGTGGATAGTCGAGGTGAGGAGTCGCTTAGAGAGAATACCCTCATACTACCTAATCCCTCTGAGATCGACTCAGAGGAAAACCGCATTGCTCTTCGCAACTTCCTGCGCTCTCACCAGGTCTCCATCGTCATCTCTCACGATGCCTATAATCGTAGTCTGGCAAGTATGCTGAGAGCGTTAACTCTAGAGATCGGAGCCAAGCTCGTACAGGTACTACACACCACCCCCGACTGCTATCACTATCGATACTGGCAGTGCAAAGTGGTCAATCGAGCTGTCAGAGCCTTTATGAATCGCAAATGGGGCTACATTTGGCAGAAGATCTACGACCTCTCCGATGCCTTTGTTGTGCTGTGCCAGCCTAGTGCTGAGTTCATCACACAGATTGCTCATATCAAAGACCCCTCAAAGTTTGCCGTCATACACGATGCCAATACCTATCTCCCCACAGAGCTAGCCCCCTCCTATGACAAAGAGCTTATCGTGCTCTACGTGGGTCGCCTCGTCAAGGGCAAAGGCATCAAGCAGATCCCCGCTATCTGGCGACAGGTCTCAGCAGCGCATCCCGACTGGCGACTGATCGTACTCGGTGATGGTCCCTATCGAGCTATGCTAGAGCAGGCACAGTTAGAGCGCTGTGATATCTTAGGCACGCAAGAGCCTAAGCCTTACTACGAGCGGGCTGCTATATCCATCTTAACTAGTGATGCTGAGGGGTGGTCGATGGTACTCACAGAGGCTATGCAGCACGGGGTCGTACCCGTCGCTTTTGATTCTTTTCTAGCCGCAGGTGTGGTCCTCGATGAGGGTCGTGCTGGCGTGCTGGTTCCCCCGTTTGACCTTAATCTCTTTGCTCGAGAGGTCTCCTCGCTGATAGCAGATAGCGATAGACGCAAGGCTATGGCAGCACACGCCAGAGAGTATGTGCAGGCCTTTAATATAGACCATATTATTACAGACTGGGAGAGACTCTTTGAGAGATTGTCTTAACAAAACGTAGAGCTGGGAACACTCTACACCAAGTCCGAACTTAAAGCTTCTATATTTAAAGCTTCTATATATAGTAATGATTACAACCAAATCACGTTGGGTAGCGATCGCCTGTCATACACTCTTGGCTATTGTGGTGATGCAGCTGTGCCGATTGCTCTACTTCTTTTACAATCAGTCCTTCTTTCCCTCGGTCGATGGCTGGCAGTTGCTCCGACTCATGCAGGGTGGCTACATACTAGATATGGTCGCCATCGCCTATGGACTGCTACTCTACTACCTTATGATGATCGTAGGTGCTTACCTACCTAGACGGGTCGAGATGAGTGGCTGGTACCGCTGGATACGACATATAGCATATGTCTTGCCACTAGGATTCTTCATCTTCCTCAATGTCTCAGACACGGGCTACTATCCCTTCGTCTTAAGGCGAGCAAACAGTGACATCTTCCGAGAGTTTCAGGGGAAGAGCATGTTTAGCTTCTACAAAGACTTCATCGTAGAGTTTTGGCCACTCACCATAGCATTTTTCGTCTTACTGGCTCTCACCATAGCGGGCTACTGGCTGGTGCAGTATCAGCGGGAGGAGCGCACCTCTCGTCGCTCTTATTGGGTAGATGGCACCTGTACACTAGGTATGATCATATTCCTCTTCTTCAGTATGCGTGGGCGTTGGGACTTCGTAGGTAAACCAGTATCGACGACACACTTCTTCTCCTATGCGACAGACCCACAGCAGTTTCCCTTGCTACAAAACACCCCCATCGCTCTGACAAAAGATGCAGCCTCACGACAGCTCTTCACCTTCTACACAGACGAAGAGCTACCTACCATCTTCACACCCTACTATCAGGCGGCTCCACTCTCAGAGAGCGATACACTCTTTGGCTCTATGCAGGGGCGCAATGTCGTCGTCATCATCTTAGAGAGTATGGCTAGAGAGTACACTGGCTACCTCAATAGATCTATCGATGGATACCCGAGCTACACTCCCTACCTCGACAGCTTGATGCCACACACACTCTATGCGCAGTACGGCTTTGCCTCTGGCAAGCGCTCCGTCGAGTCCTTTCCCTCGATCTTCGTCTCGCTCCCCTCGTTTGGTGGCACCTTCGACGATGAGGCATGGACTATGGACAACTACCAGCACTTTGACTCTTATGACACAGGCCTACCACTATCACTAGGCGATTACGGCTATCACCTCAAGTTTTACCATGGTGATGAGCCAGGGGCTATGGGCTTCTACCCCTTTCTCAATCGCCTAGGGGTACAAGATCAATACACCGCTCAGGACTACCTAGCCACGCATCCTAATGAGTCTCATGCTAAGGTCGGCACGTGGGGTATCCACGACCTACCCTTCGAGCAGGCTATGGCTGAGGATATGAAGTCGCTCCAGGAGCCCTTTGGTGCCTTCTTTTTCTCGCTCTCTAATCATAGTCCTTTTAGTATGCCCAAGGGATATAAAGGCAAATTAAAGCGAGGTACGCTCCCGATCCATCAGACAGCTCAATATGCCGATGACGCTCTCCGAGAGTTTTTCGAGCGAGTCAAAGAGGAGCCTTGGTATAGCAATACACTCTTCGTCATCACGGCCGACCACACAAGCCTCAGCGACCATCCTATGTATGCCAACCTAGCGGGACATGCTGCGGCGCCGATCTTCTTCTTTGACCCGCAAGGCAAGCTGCAAGGAGAGGTCAGCGACTATGTCGTGCAGCACATAGACCTCCTCCCCACCCTTCTCTACCTGCTCGGTATCACAGAGCCAGTGCTGAGCTACGGGAGTAACATCTTCGATGAGCAGGCAGAGCACTATGCGCTCAACTTCTACCACAATCAGTACCTCTTCTTCACGAAGACACTCACACTCTCAATGACCTCCGATGGTCAGGTCAGCGTCCAGAAGCCTGCAGCTTATCTGCAGACGGAACCCGATCGAGCCACCGCCCCCACCTCGTCAGAGGTAGCGCACTACACAGCACTCTTTAAGGCGATCGTACAGGACTACAACTACCGCGTCCTCAAGAGCTCCTTCTCACTCAGAGATGTGACCCCCAAGTCGTCAGACTAGCCAGTGACCTTTCGCTTGGTGCAATTTGCCGTGTAGTGCGCACGGCCTCGTAAGCGCAACGCACGACAATCAAACGACCAATCAAACGGCTCTCGAACGAATAGCCACGTGGAGATTTATGAATTCCCACGTGGCTATTTTTTATTCTCCACGTAGGGGTCATTCATTTCCTCCGAAGTTTCATTTGATTCCTCCGAAGTTTCATTTCACGTCCATGTGGTTCCCTGAAAATGGTTGACTTATTTTTTGCTGAAACTGATGTCGGTTG
>UQDF01000033.1 GCA_900539765.1 uncultured Porphyromonas sp.
AAGTTTTTTTCCTACATTTGTAAGTGTGTTGCACTTGACACTGGAATGTGCGGAGTGATCTCTGAGACTTTGGCTCTTTCGTGCATCTCAATAAATCCGTACCTTTGCCCACATCAATTCACTTTTTAGACGAATAGCAACTATATGGCCAATTGGTTTGAATGCAAAGTGACCTACGAGAAGATGGTCGACAACGGAACGCCCAAGCGGACCTCCGAGGGGTACCTCGTACAGGGCGACACCTATACGGAGATAGAAGAGAGACTCACCAAGGAGCTCACCCCCTTTACCTCTCTAGGCGAACTCATTATCAATACGATCAAGCGGATCAAGCTCGCTGAGCTCTTCCTCTCTGATCACCCCGAGGACGATCGATTCTATCGTTGCAAGGTCAATTTCATCTCTCTAGACGAAGCCAAAGGCATCGAGAAGCGCACCGCTGCAGCTATGATCGTGCAGAGCGACAGCCTGCCCAACGCCCTCAACCGCCTAGAGAAGGAGATGTCTACGACCCTCTCACCCTACGAGATAGCCTCCATCACCGAGACTATCATTATGGATGCTTGGCCGATAGACTTCTCTAAGCCCAACGAGTAGCCTATTCCTATTCCGAGACTGTTACCTAGAGACAGGTAGCAGTCTCTTTTTGTATTGTACCAATCCTCAAAACTTTTCCCACACATCATGATCGCAGAGCGTCTAGCAGAGATACGGAGTCAGATACCAGAGCAGGTGCAGCTGGTGGCCGTCTCCAAGTTTCACCCCGTCGAGTCCGTCCGTGAGGCTTACGAAGCTGGTCAGCGACTCTTTGGCGAAAATCGTGCTCAGGAACTTGCCGAAAAAGCCCCCCAGCTCCCCGAAGACATTCAGTGGCACTTCATCGGCACCCTCCAGCGCAACAAGGTCAAGTATATCGTCCCCTACGTATCCCTCATCGAGAGCGTCGACTCCGAGTCGCTCCTCCAGGAGATCGTCAAGCAGGCTAACCGCTTCGACCGCCAGCTACGCATCCTCCTGCAGTACAAGATAGCACAGGAGGATAGCAAGAGCGGACTAGACCACGCTGAGCTCCTAGCACTCGTAGAGCACTACCTCGCTACTCCCGAGTGGCGAGAGCGCATCACCATCTGTGGCTTGATGGGTATGGCGACGCTGACGGCAGACAAAGAGCAGATACGTCACGAGTTTGACACGCTCCGTGCCCTACAGACAGAGCTACGAGAGCGTTACCCAGACATCGCCTGGGACGAGCTCTCCATGGGCATGAGCAGTGACTGGCCCCTAGCCGTAGAGGCCGGCTCCACGATCGTACGCATCGGTACCGCCATCTTTGGCGAGCGACAATACTAACCCCGCCCCACACTCACTCATCGCCCCCTGACGGAAGTCAGACACAATCCCCACGCAGAGGAGACTTAATGTTAAGTCTCCTCTCTTTGTACCCTCCTCCAATGAAACTAAAGAGGGAGACCCACCGACGGTGGATCTCCCTCTTATTGTCGTATGGCGCGACGGACTAGACGAAGCAGGAGTTCGAGTCTAGCGAAGCCATCGCCGTGATATTGACGATGTCCTTGACATCCGCATCGTGATCGGCGAAGTAGATCGGCTTAGCTAGTCCGATCTGAATAGGACCGATCACATCTTCCGCTATCTCTAGGTGCTTGAGCAGCTGATAGCACGCATTCGCAGCCGAGAGACGGGGGAAGATAAGCACATTGGCAGGCTCTCCCTTGAGGCGATTATTGGGGAACTCCTCATCGCGTCGCTGGTAGTTGAGCGCGGTCTGTAGCTGCATCTCACCGTCCACCACGATGTGCGGATGCTCTCTGTGCAGTATCTCGACCGCCTTACGAGCCTCCACGGAGGACTCGGCATCGGTGCTGCCAAAGTCTGAGAAGCTCACCATAGCAATGACCGGTTTGATGCCAAAGCAGCGCACCTTTTCGGCAGCTAGCAGTGCAATGTCTACCAGTGTGTCGGCCTTGAGGTTTTGATTGATCAGCGTATCAGCCAGAAAGAGCGGTCCACTCTTCATCATCACAAGGTGCATCGTGGCAAAGTGCTGGTGACCAGGTGCTATACCCACCGTATCACGAGCCACATTGGAGAGGTAGGCATAGTTTGAGTAAATGCCTGTGATCAAGCTGTCGGCATCGCCGCACTGCACCATCATCATGCCGAAGTAGTTCGGACCAAACATCTTGTCCTTAGCTTCACTCAGAATACCGCCCTTGCGCCAGTTTTGCTCAGTGTAGCGGCGGGCATACTCCTCACGCTTAGCCTTCCACTGCTGATCATGCTGATTGATAATCTCAATCGTGGAGAGATCCAAGTCATGCTCCTTGGCAATCTGCTGGATCACCTTAGGATCACCCAGCACGATCGGGTGTGCTATGCCCAGCTGCGCCACCTCAGCAGCAGCACGCAGCACGAGTGGGTTCTCACCCGCAGCGTAGACCATACGCTTGGGCGACTTTTGCGCAGCCTCGTGGATACGACGTAGCAGGTGACTCATACCTCCCGTGCGCATCAGCAGCGACTGCTCGTAAGCCTCCCAGTCGGTAATCTCACGACGCGCTACACCTGTACGGATAGCAGCCCGAGCCACAGCCATCGAGACTCTCGTGATGAGACGCGGATCCACAGGCTTGGGGATAAAGTAGTCAGGACCAAAGTGCAGTGGCATGTGTCCGTAGGCACTCGAGACCTCATCGGGAACAGGCTCTTGCGCTAGGTCTGCTATTGCTATCGTGGCAGCCATCTTCATCTCCTCATTGATCGCCGTGGCACGTACATCGAGTGCTCCTCTAAAGATATAGGGGAAGCCGATCACATTATTGATCTGATTCGGATAGTCCGACCGGCCCGTAGCCATCAGTACGTCAGGGCGTGCCGCTTTTGCCTCCTCATACCTGATCTCAGGCTCTGGATTAGCAAGGGCGAAAACGACTGGATTGGGTGCCATCTTCTGCACCATCTCAGGCGTCAGCACACCTGGCTGTGAAAGCCCGAGGAAAAGGTCAGCCCCCTGGATCGCATCGGCTAACGTATAGATACCCTCACGATCGGTTGCAAAGAAAGCCTTGCGCTCATCTAGATTGGGGCGGTCGGTGCGGATGACTCCCTTGGAGTCGATCATCACAATGTTCTCCCGCTTAGCTCCCAGTGCTATATAAAGCTTGGTGCAGGACTGCGCTGAGGCACCTGCGCCACTGACCACAATTTTAGCCTCTTCGATCTTCTTGCCGACGATCTTGAGTGCATTGAGCATACCCGCAGCGGAGATGATGGCGGTGCCGTGCTGGTCGTCGTGCATGACGGGAATGTCAAGCGTAGCCTTTAACTCCTCCTCGATCTCAAAGCACTCGGGCGCCTTAATGTCCTCGAGATTGATCCCGCCGAAGGTGGGTGCCAGCGAGCGAACGATCTCGACAAACTTCTTGGGGTCCTTCTCGTCAACCTCTAGGTCAAAGACATCGATACCCGCATAGATCTTGAAGAGCAGTCCCTTGCCCTCCATCACCGGCTTGCCCGCCATAGCACCGATGTTGCCCAGTCCTAAGACGGCAGTCCCGTTGGATATGACGGCAACGAGGTTACCCTTGGAGGTGTAGTCGTAGGCACGCTCAGGATCAGCCTCTATATCCTTACAAGGCACAGCCACACCAGGGCTGTAAGCGAGCGTCAGATCCTGCTGTGTATTGTGCGACTTAGTGGGTCGCACCTCTATCTTACCAGGCTGTGGGAGCGCATGATAGGCTCTCGCAGCCGCTTCTAGTTTTTTGTCCATTATGCTATCTTATAGTATGATACATAGTTCTTCGTGGCAAGGATCTCTCCTCACTTACTGCAGAACACCTGCAAAGCTACAACTTTTGCGCCACTCTAGAGATCCTCAGCTAATTCCTACTCTGAGGTGCAGGGAGAAATCAAGGCTGGCGCATTCTAATCAACTGAGACCATAAAATAGCATAGCCACGTGGAGATTTGACGTTTCCCACGTGGCTGTTTTTTATTCTCCACGTAGGCGCATATCATTTCCTCCGAAGTTTCGTCTGACTCCTCCGAAGTTTCATTTCGTCTCTACGTGGAGAATAAAAAATCCCCACGTGGAGATTGGGAAATATCCACGTGGAGACGGCACAAATCAGGTAGCTCGATAAGACGAGTAACCGCTGTAGGGACGTCCTCCGACTTTATCCCTAGAGGATGGTCCAGTTGTTGCGGAAGGTGAGTGTCAGGGAGATCATGTGGCTCAGCTGGCTGCGTGTGGCGGTGCGCTGGCTCCACCAGAGCGCACCCTCTAGGCGCAACGCTCCGAAGTTGGGAATGGGCACTTCTAGTGCGGGATAAAGGCCTAGTCGCCACTGCTCCTCTGCTGTACGAGCGGACGCTAGGAGCGGTCCCCCGTAGGGTGCATAGTAGCGGTGCCCGTAAGTGGCATCTGTCGCTAGTCGCAGGATCTTATGTCGCCAAGCTAAGCGACCATAGAGGGCGTATCCGAGCGGTGGCTCAGGCTTGCCGTCACGGAGCGAGGAGCCTAAGATGTGCAAAGCGCCTTCGACTGCACCCTGTGCTGCATATCTATATTGTGTAGTCACCCCAATGGCGCCTGCTAAGTAGGTGTGTAGCGTGTCTGGATGGGACATCTGCTGTATCTCTCCTGCCCGATGATGAGCCGTAGCTTGCAACTCTAGTTGCGTCTTCCAGCTTTCACTGCTGTGGAGCTGATAAGCTGTGGATAGAAGGGCTGAAAAAGCCTCCTGATGAGTCTCTCCAGGGAAGATGAAGCCTTGCCAATCCACAAGAGCTTCTAGCGCAAAGCGTGGATAGCTCAGCTGAATCATTGCCCCCTGCGCAGGGTCTCGTGTGAAGCTATACTCGGGATCGTAGAGCGGTGAGACGAGCGAGAGCGACCCGTCTTGACCGATCGTAGAGGAGGCGACACCTCGCAGCGCCACTGTCTGCGCTCCGAGGAGCGTACCCATCGAGATGGTGATATGGTCGTTTGGCCTATATTGTAAGGAGAGGATAGGACGTAGATGCACACCACTCCCCTGCTCATCAGGATCACCGCTCCAGTGTGGCAAGTGGTCGTACCACCCACCTCCTGGATAGCGCTGTGCTCCTAGTAAAGTGAGGTTGTAGATGCCCCCCACGAGACGCACCTGACGATGATCGAGCATCACCGTGGGGGCCAATTGCCACCCAGGGAGCGTATAGCCGAGCTGGTAGTCAGCGTGGTACTCATTATTGCGAAAGAAGGTCGCTGCGTCTACCCCCACACTCAGACGCAGAGAGTCTGCTCCCCGCTCTGCGGCATTGCTGGCAGAGAGTACGGAGATCGGGACTAGCAGTAGGAGGAGCGTCCCCAGTAGCTGTCTCGCTTTCATCACGCCTGACGAACGAAGTGGTAGAGCAGTGCACTCGCTCTCATCGGGCTAAAGAGAGAGCGTATGTGGTAGGAGAAGCCGACGCC
The DNA here is from genome assembly GCA_900539765.1 of uncultured Porphyromonas sp. Taxonomy (GTDB): domain Bacteria; phylum Bacteroidota; class Bacteroidia; order Bacteroidales; family Porphyromonadaceae; genus Porphyromonas. The sequence goes on from UQDF01000033.1 coordinate 5,483, forward strand.
AAAGGCTTTGAGCCAAGTGATGAAGTTGATACGTCCCCCCTGCTTGTAGCTTTCGCTCAGCAGGGCGATGTAGTAGACGTCTAGTCGCTGCGGGCGAATCTTCTTTAAGGTGAAGTGGTGCGCCTCCACCGTTTGCCGCATAGAGTGTGGCGTAAAGTGCCACAGATGACGTGGCACATCGTAAGCGGCCCAGAGTGCGCGGTAGTAGCTAGCGTCAAAGCTCTGCGCATTAGGCACAGCGATGCAGAGCGTCCCCCCAGGCTTGAGTAACTGCTGGTATATCTCCAGTTGATCGGCAAGATCTGGGAGATGCTCCAAGCTATGCCATAGGCAGATAAGGTCTAGCTGCCCCGATAGTTCGGAGTGGTCCGCCACAAATTCTTGGGCCGTGGCAAAGAGTTGCTCACTGGGGATCTGCTGAGCGCACAGCTCTCGTGCCACCTTACTCTGCTCGACGACATAAGCTTTGCACCCACGCTCCTGCATAGCATTGGCAAAAGCACCGACGCCCGCCCCGACCTCCAGCATCATCTGCGGAGCTGTCGTACAGAGCTTGCGAGCTGTCCGAACGCGCCGTCCCATGCGGTAGCGCTTTACCGAGCGGTAGATGCGAGCCATTGCCCCCTGCCCCTCTGTCTGATGACTCAGATAGTCGGAGCTGTCGTAGTAGCGTCCTAGCTCCTCTGCAGGAGGAGGTGTCAAGGTCTGTAGCAGTCCACACTCGTTGCAGCGTCCTATGGCATATCGCTCGTGCGATACGAGGTGGTCCTCACACTCCCACAGCTCGGTATAGCTGCTATTATGGCAGTGTGGGCAGGTTTGATCGGAGAGACTACATGCTATCATAGCTAGACGAGACTATTTGCGGGCACCCTTTTTTGCCTCCTGCCATAGCGTCTCCATCTCCTCTAGCGAGAGGTCGGTGATACTGTGACCACGAGTCTTAGCGGTCCGCTCGATATACTCAAAGCGGTCGATAAACTTACGATTCGTCCGTTCTAGGGCATTGTCGGGATTCACCCCATAGAGACGAGCCGCATTGACAATGCTAAAGAGCAAGTCCCCTATCTCGGCCTCTAGGTCGTCAGCACTACCCGAAGTCATCTCCTGCTCGACCTCCTGTAGCTCTTCGCGCACCTTCGCCCAAACCTCCTCACGCTCCTGCCAGTCGAAGCCGACAGCACGCGCCTTGTCCTGTATGCGATACGCCTTGATCAGTGCAGGCAGAGCCGACGGCACGCCCGAGAGGACAGACTTATTGCCGTCCTTCTCCTTTTGCTTCACCTGCTCCCAGAGCTGCACCACCTGTCCGGCATCCTCTACCTGCTCGGTAGCATAGATGTGCGGATGGCGAAAGATGAGCTTGTTGCACAGCTTGTTGCACACATCCACAATGTCAAAGTCGCCCTGCTCGTCCCCTATGCGTGCATAGAAAAGGACATGCAGTAGCACGTCGCCTAGCTCCTTAGAGATAGCGTTCGTATCCCCTTGCTCTAGCGCCTCGCTCAGTTCGTAGACCTCCTCGATGGTGTTAGCCCGTAGCGATTCATTCGTCTGCTTACGATCCCACGGGCAGTGCGTGCGCAGATTGTCTAGGACATCCAGTAGGCGGGAGAAGGCCTCCAGCCGTTCATCTTTGCTGTGTATCATAGCTTGTCTATTATTATAGTGCAAAGGTACCACTTTGAGGACAATCCCTACGTAGGGATCAACGAATTCCCCCGTAGGAATCGCAGAGTTCTCCCCCCTTGGAACTAAAAGGCTCCAAGAGGGGAACAGTTTTTTGGAACTCGTATATACTACTAAACCAGTACGATAAGAATGAAGAAAGCTCAATCATCTCTGTAGACGATTGAGCTTTTCTATTTGAGATTCGTGCAGACTTACGCTGCGCGCTTTTGCAGAGTGTGGTGAGAGTTTACTCTCTAATGGTATCGCGGATGATCTGTGCGACCTGCGAGACGCAGAGCTTGAGGTCGTCATTGACCACGGTGTGATCAAACTGCTCGGCAAAGTTGATCTCATACGAAGCACGACGCATACGCTCCTCGACTAGCTCGGGACTCTCAGTGCCTCGAGACTCAAGCCGGCGACGTAGCTCCGCAAAGGTGGGTGGCATGAGGAAGATGCTGACGACCTTGTCTCTATAAGCCTCTTGGATGCGCATCGCACCGACGGCATCGACGTCAAAGAGGATGTTGCGCCCCATGGCGGCTAGCCGATCGACTTCGCTGCGGAGCGTGCCGTAGTACTTGCCAGGGTAGACCTCTACATACTCGACGAGGCGATCCTCAGCGATCAATTGCTTGAACTGCTCGGGTGTGTAGAAGTAGTACTCCACACCATGCTGCTCATTGCCTCGTGGCGGACGGCTCGTGGCGGATATGCTGAAGGAGAGTCGCAGGCTCTCGTCTTGCATGAGCTGCTGGATGACGGTACTCTTGCCAGAGCCTGAGGGGGCGGAGATAAGGATGAGATGTGACATAGCTTTTGTCTCTTAGGTTATAGTACGTTGAGGACTTGCTCCTTGATCTGCTCTAGCTCGTCTTTCATCTGGACGACGAGCTGCTGCATAGCGGCGTTGTTGCTCTTAGAGCCTAGGGTGTTGATCTCACGCCCCATCTCCTGAGCTATGAAGCCGAGCTTCTTGCCTCTAGAGGGATCAGGATCGCCTGTCTGGGCTAGCACCTCACGGAAGTAGCGGATATGATTGGCGAGTCGGTTCTTCTCCTCGCTGATGTCTAGCTTCTCGATGTAGTAAATGAGCTCCTGCTCTAGCCTTGCCTCATCGTACTGTATGGAGGTGAGCTGGGCTAGTCGCTCCTCGAGCTTGCTCCGAAGGTCTGTGATGCGACTCTGCTCGTAGGGATCGACCTCTGCGAGTAGGGCCTCGATGCGATCTAGCTTCTCCACAAAGATGCGCTCGAGCGATGCGCCCTCTTGCTCTCTAAAAGCGTTGAACTGGTCAACCGCCTCTCCGATAGCTTGGCTCAGTAGCTGCATATCTTCGTCGGTGAGGGGCGTCTCGCCTTGCTCTACGATGACGCCTGGGTAGCTGAGCAAGAGACGTGTCAGATCTTCGGGCTGAGGAATCCCTTCTGCCTCTATGGCGCTATGGATCTGATCGTAATAAGCACGTAGGAGGGGTGCATTGATCTGCACTTGAGGGGAGGTGCCTAGCGAATTATCGGCTGTGCGAATGGTCACGTCGACCTTGCCTCTAAAGAGTGCGGGGATCAAGATGCCACGAAGCTCTATCTCTCGGTCTCGTAGGATGGAAGGGAGTCGGAGCGAGAGGTCGAGCTGCTTGCTATTGACAGAGCGGATCGAGACCTCGTAGGTGACACCCTCTAGGAGTAGCTGACTGCTACCATATCCTGTCATGGAGTAAATCATAGTCTTACGCTGTATGGGGGATCAAAGCAAAGGTAGCGTCGTACACTACCCTACTGCGTCCCAGTTGACTTTTGGGAAATAGCAAAAAGGGGCAAAGCTTTTTGCCAAAGCCTGCCCCTATATGATGATGCCTAGGCGTTGCGCCCGTGACAATTCTTATACTTCTTACCGCTACCGCAAGGGCATGGATCGTTGCGACCGATCTTCTTGTCCTTGACAATAGGCTGAGCCTTAGGCTGTGAAGCCTGTGTGGCGGCTTGTCCAGCTTGACGCTGTGCCTCCTGCTGGCTAGCGATCTCGTCCTTGGTCTCACGATACTGGCTACGGTCTGTGCGTCGCTCGGTCTGCGCCTCACGAACCGAGAGACTAGAGCCAGTCTCATCGTCTGCGGGTAGCGGTATGCGACCACGCGTGAGGATGGTAGCGGTCTTGCGGTTGAGCCCGTCAAGCATGTCGCTAAAGAGGTCGTAAGACTCTAGCTTGTAGATGAGGAGTGGATCTTTGTTCTCATAGCTAGCGTTTTGCACGGAGTTGCGTAGCTCGTCCATCTCACGGAGATGCTCCTTCCAGGCATCATCGAGGGTGTAGAGCATAATCGTCTTGTGAAACTCCTTGACGATGCTCTTGCCCTCGGTGCGGTCTGCCTCGGCTAGGTCGCAAGGGATATTGTACACCTTATTACCATCCGTGATCGGTATGATGATACGCTTGAACTTGTCGCCCTGCGTCTCGTAGAGGTTGTGCAGGATCGGGTAAGCGACCGTGGCGATCTTCTCGCCTTTGTGATTGAGTGCCTGATAGACAGTCTCAAAGGTCTTGTCGACCACCTCATTCGTGTGGCTCGACTTAAAGGCTTCAGGAGTGAACTCTGTCTCTACGGCTAGCACCGAGAGGAGTTCGTTGCGGAAGCCCTCGTAGTCGTCCGCTTCCTTATTCTTGTTGACAATTGCCTCGGTCACATCGTAGAGCATGTTGAGGACGTCCATACCGATGCGCTCGCCCATCAAAGCGTGGCGACGCTTCTCGTAGATACCCTTACGCTGTGAGTTCATCACGTCATCGTACTCTAGGAGGCGCTTACGGATACCGAAGTTGTTCTCCTCGACCTTCTTTTGAGCCCGCTCTACAGAGTTGCTGAGCATCTTATTCTCGAGGGCATCTCCCTCTTCGAAGCCCATACGATCCATCAGCGAAGCAATACGATCACTCGCAAAGAGTCGCATCAAGTGATCCTCTAGCGAGATGAAGAAGACCGAGCTACCAGGGTCTCCCTGACGACCAGCACGACCACGCAACTGCCTATCCACGCGGCGTGACTCATGTCGCTCCGTACCGATGATGGCTAGTCCACCAGCCTCACGCACCTCTGGCGAGAGCTTGATATCGGTACCACGACCAGCCATATTGGTTGCGATAGTTACGGTGCCAGCTTGACCAGCCTGAGCGACGATGTCGGCCTCCTTCTGGTGTAGCTTAGCATTGAGTACCTGGTGGGGGATCTTGCGCAGAGAGAGCATACGACTGAGCAGCTCACTGATGTCGACCGAGGTAGTACCTACTAGCACTGGACGACCAGCTGCTATGAGTCGCTCGATCTCCTCGATGACTGCGTTGTACTTCTCGCGAGCCGTCTTGTAGATACGGTCGTTCTGATCATCACGGATGACGGGGCGATTGGTCGGGATAACTACCACGTCAAGCTTGTAGATGTCCCAAAACTCTCCCGCCTCGGTCTCAGCCGTACCAGTCATACCAGCCAGCTTGTGGTACATACGGAAGTAGTTTTGCAGGGTAATGGTCGCAAAGGTCTGCGTAGCAGCCTCGACCTTGACGCGCTCCTTAGCCTCGATAGCTTGGTGCAGACCATCTGAGTAGCGACGACCATCCATGAGACGACCGGTCTGCTCATCGACGATCATCACCTTATTGTCCATCACCACATACTGATCATCACGCTCGAAGAGAGCGTAAGCCTTAAAGAGCTGATTGACCGTGTGGACACGCTCGCTCTTGATAGCATAGTTGGTGATTAGCTCGTCCTTCTTAGCAGCATACTCAGAGGGAGCGAGACCCTCACCCTCCAGCTCTGCTAGCTGAGAGGCAATGTCTGGGAGGACAAAGAAAGAGGCATCTTCTGCACCCTTCGAAAGCATCTCGATACCCTTATCGGTGAGGGTGATGCTATTCATCTTCTCATCGATGACGAAGTAGAGCGGATCGGTGACGATGTGCATCTGGCGCATATTCTCCGCCATATAGATCTCCTCGGTTTTGAGCATAGAGGCTTTGATGCCTGGCTCACTGAGGTACTTGATGAGGGGCTTGTACTTAGGTAGTCCCTTGAAGACACGGAAGAGGAGGAGGAAGCCCTCGTCTACTTCTTTCTTGTCTTCGCTCGCTATCTTTTTCTTTGCCTCTACGAGTAGCTTAGAGACGAAGTCCTTCTGAGCGTTGACCACCTTCTCGACATTGGGCAGGTACTCCTCAAAGAGCTGATCCTCTCCCTGAGGCGTAGGACCAGATATAATCAGAGGCGTACGAGCATCATCGATAAGGACCGAGTCCACCTCATCCACAATAGCGTAGTTGTGCGGACGCTGAACGAGATCTGAGGGGGCTGTCGCCATATTGTCTCTCAGGTAGTCGAAACCGAACTCATTGTTCGTACCGAAGGTGATGTCCGCATTGTAAGCCTTGCGGCGCCCCTCGCTGTTGGGCTTGTGCTTGTCGATACAGTCGACACTCAGCCCGTGGAACATATAGAGCGGCCCCATCCACTCGGAGTCACGCTTAGCCAGATAGTCATTGACCGTGACCACATGGACACCATTGCCTGGTAAAGCATTGAGGAAGACAGGCAGGGTAGCTACGAGCGTCTTACCCTCACCTGTCGCCATCTCGGCTATCTTACCCTTGTGCAGTACGACACCACCGATGAGCTGTACATCGTAGTGTACCATATCCCAAGTGATCTCATTGCCTCCTGCTACCCAGTGGTTGTGGTAGATCGCCTTGTCGCCATCGATCTCCACAAAGTCGTGGTCTATCGACAGATCTCTATCCATCTGCGTGGCAGTGACGACGATCGTCTCATTATTGGCAAAGCGTCGTGCAGTCTCCTTGACAATAGAAAAGGCCGTAGGGAGTATCTCGTCGAGCTTGACCTCGATCTTCTCTAGCACGTCCTTCTCTATCTTATCAATCTTAGACCAAGCCTCCTCACGGGCGTCTATGTCAAGATCTTCGATGCCCTCTTTGAGCTTAGCAATCTCGGCACGCTCCGAGGCGACATACTCGTTGATCTCATTGCGCAGCTGCTGTGTGCGATCTCTCAGAGCATCATCGCTGAGAGCCTGTATGGAGGGTTCGACCTCCTTGATTTTCTTAATGTAGGGTGTTATCTCCTTGAGGTCTCGCTGAGACTTACTGCCAAAGAGCTTTGTGATGATATTACTGAGAGCCATAAGTGGTTGATTATTTCTGATTGAATAGGGTAAAGAGTGGTGTGCCGTCAGCACTCATCGGCTGAGGGACACAGAGTAGATAAGCTAGCGAAGGTGCGACCGCGTCATACGATATAGGCTCCGTAAGCCTCTGCGAAGCTACTCCAGGAGCCATCAGGATAAAAGGAGCCGTGACACGTCGCTCTCTCTGCTGCTCGACACCTGGCTTCTCTCCCGCCACCTCTGCAAAGGGAGCCAAAGCCAATAGCACATCGCCCGCATAGCTACGATAACTATGCGAGTACAGAGGCTTAGCCCAGGCAGGCTGTGAGAGTCCCCTCCGTAGTTGATATGCGGGGATCGCCCCGATGACACCTTCCATCTCGGATACAAAAGTAGCAAGATTATTGCTCATATCCTGCATATCTACCTTCTTATCTGCTATCTCTTTCTTATTTAGATGGAGCGTCTGGTGGCTGTAGGCGATGACCCAGTCGTTGCGCCCATAGATCGCTGAGAGGTAGAGATTGGCCAAAGCAATACACTTTGCAGGGTCAAAGGTAACGACCGAGCGACGAGAAGGGGCCTTCGGCTGAGCCAAGCTCGCAACAGGGACTCCAACGATATTGAGCGCATAGTGGTCTGCACCGTACAACTCTTGCAGTAGAGCAGTGATCTGATGTACCTGCTCATTGAGCCGAGCGTAAGCATCTTGCTGCTCTGGCGAATAGTCCGCATAGGCTACTCCACGGGCGCCTACCTCCAGGTCTAAGACCATAACGATGAGCGTAGGCGACGTGCGACGCGCTTTGTGAGCGAAGCGTATGAACTCCTTAGATAGGTCCGTGATCGCATCATTGGCAAAGGGAGAGGTCAAGAGGTCGCTCATACGCCATGCTCCCTCGAAAGTGTGAGCAAAGCTACCCTCCTTTGCGCCTTTCGAGAGAGGTTTCCAGACGGTCGGTGTAGTGCGTCCGCCCAGCGTGCGCTGCTCATTGTTTGCCTTAAGAGCCAAAGCGGGCAGACCGCCGTAGAAGTTGGTCGTAGCCCACCAGCCGCTATGCTTATTGATCCATATAGCGCCCTCAGCATCGTGTCCCGCCACAGCAATCGCATCGTTGGCATGACTTGCTATCGCATAGACAATCGCATCACCCTGCGAAGAGCCTCTGAGTACGTCTGTGAGCAGTTCGCTACGTAGGACACCTGCGGGAGCTAACTGCTCTGCGCTGTTGATGCCCCGGTAGTCTCTATTAGCAAAGGTAGACTCCGACCGCTGCGTCATCGCATCATACTGCTCAGCTTGGTACACGCCATGTATTTCCGGCATAGCACCTGCCGAGAGCGAAGCAAGCTGCGCCACCTCGTCTAGTAATGGGTACGGATAGCGAATGTCAGGTGCTACCGCTCCCTGCTTCATCACCCCGTTCAGACCATTGCCCCCCCACCCTGCTCGATAACTATCCAGCAGGTCGGTGCGTAGTCCCTTGACATAGATTTGCACCAGTATGTCAGGTCTCGTGCGCTGTGCCGAGAGTGCCAGCGGTAGCAGACAACTTAGTGTGAGGAGGAGATAGCGAATAGGTCTCATCAGCGCTGTGTTTGTCGTTTAGAATAGGTCAAATAGGCTACCGAAAGGATAGCTGAGTTAATGGCAAGCAAGATGATGGGTAGCGAACTGGTCTGCACAGCACAGGCGACCAAGATCAGGAAGACCGCCACTGCCAGAGCATTTGCCGAGTGGAAGTACCGTGCGATGCGTTGAGCTTTGCCTCCCCTACCCAAGGCAAACCAAGCCAAGAGGAGGAGTGGATGAAAGACCAGCAAGTTGTAGTTAGGATCGGTGCAGGGATGTATCGAGACGAAGGTTAGGAAGCTCAAGATGAAGCCAGCACAAGCGTAGCCCGTCATCCAGAGCAATGTCCAGTAATGGTTACGACGCAAGTAGCACAGCACACCCGAGACGACCAATAGGAGCGACATCCACAGGACAGGCTCTTGCCACCAATGAGCTACTGGCTGTGGAGCTGGTGTCGGTGTCTCATAGACTACTCGATTGCTCACAAGTGGTTTCGATCCTGTCGGAGAGACGATTGTCGCTTGCTGCAAGAGACGATCCATCTCCATCGGTAGGAAGAGCCGATCCTCGACCGTCATAATCGTGTCGGCAGGCGCTCCCAAGGCTAGCTGTGTACCGAGACGATACCACTGATGATAGTCCGCATAGGCATCGATAAGACTGCGTAGCGACTCTTCTCTCGCCACTTGAGGTAGCTCTATGCGCCACCCCTTAGGGAGAGTTTGCTTGACAATAGAGTATGGTCGTGTAGCACAGTTGTCAAAGGCGAAGTTGTAGAGGTAGTACTTATTCTCCTCCTTGATGTTCCACGCTAAGTAACTGCGTATCGCCTCTTCCTGCTCGGGAGAGAGGTCTAGCTCCAGCTCGTAGATGTTTTGCCCATAAGCATGGTAGCGGTAGACGAAGTAGTCCCACGGCTCCTGCTGCACAAAGTAACCGTCCGTCTCACCCTTGATAAACTTTGTGTAGAAGCCTGGTTGGTCAAAGTCAAAGACCCCATAGTTGTACACATAGTCCTCCTCCAGATCCTCTAAGCTACGCACGCGCATCGCTGCGTGTCCATAGATCGTGTAGGCATCTGCCTGCGAGGGCGTACAGAGTAGTATACTGATACGATGACACCCATCGGCAGTCGCACCAATCAGCGAGTCTGTACTGAGCGGTTCCTGCGCTGAGGCTGTGCTGCTCAGAGCGATACAGAGCGATGCTATAAGTAGTGTGAGTCTAGTCCACACAGCGTTCATTCGTACCATACGATTAGCGGTCTTTGTTACCCATATATATTAAGGTATAGGAGGTGCTTACTCAAGCATCTCCCTATACTTCTTATCTATAGCCTTACGATCGGCTTCCGTCGGATTAAAGTGCTCCGACTGTGCCAATTTGTCGATCAGCTTCTCATCCTCTGCAGAGGTCTGCTGTGGTATGAAGACATTCACATTGACCATCAGGTCGCCACGTCCATACCCCTGTACCGAGGGAAGACCCTTGCCCCGCATACGGAGTACCTTGCCAGGTTGCGTGCCGGGTTCTATTTTGAGCCGTGCACTGCCATCGATCGTTGGCACCGTCACTTGTCCACCACGTATCGCTGTATGAATAGGTATGAGGAGGTTGTAGATCAGGTCATTGCCGTTGCGTATGAAGTCCTTGTGCTGCTCCTCTTGGATCACGACGAGCAGATCACCTGGTATACCATCTTGAGGGGCTGCATTACCCTTGCCCTGCAGCGTGAGCTGCATACCGCCTACGACACCCGCTGGAATGTGGAAGGAGATAACCTCCTCACCTTGCGTCACACCCTTGCCGTGACACTTAGTGCAAGGCTTCGTGACCACCTCGCCAGCGCCTCCACAGGTGGGGCAAGTGGTCTGCGTACGCATCTGACCGAAGATCGAGTTCCTCACGTCATAGACGACACCAGCGCCTCCACAGGTCGAGCAGCTACGCTTGCCATCGCTCTCTGTAGTACCCTGACCATGACAGCCATCACACTGAATCAACTTCTTGACACGTAGCTTCTTGTCTACCCCGCTATTGATATCCTCTAGCGTGAGACGCACCGTAACGCGCAAGTCGCTACCCACAGGACGCTGCGCTCTACCTGAGCCAGCGCCTCCGCCACCGAAGTAATCGCCAAAGCCACCTCCGAAGATGTCGCCAAAACGGGAGAATATATCATCTACCGTAAAGCCGCCACCGCTAAAGCCGCCGAAGCCACCAGCTCCGTCTACGCCACTATGCCCAAACTGGTCATAGCGACTCCGCTTATCGGGATCACTCAGCACATCATAAGCCTCCGCAACTTCCTTAAAGTGCTCCTCCGCCTCCTTGTCTCCAGGGTTGCGGTCAGGGTGATACTTTAAGGCTTGCTTGCGGTAAGCCTTCTTTATCTCATCTGCCGAAGCGTCTCGTGAGACGCCCAGCAGCTCATAGTAGTCTTTCTTCGTTACCATATATCTATCTTGTGCAGATCAAAGCTCTAGCCTCTTAGTTGCCCACGACCACATGCGCATGGCGTAGCACCTTGTCGTGAAGCATATAGCCCGTACGGACGCAGTCGATCACCTGCCCCTTCTGCTCTGGAGTAGGTGCCGGAATCATAGCCACAGCCTCATGTAGGTTGTCGTCAAAGGGACTACCCGTCGCCTCGATCATCACCACACCTTGCTTCTCTAAGTAACCAATCAGCTTATTATATATAAGGAGTAGACCCTCTACGATCGGATCCTCCTCACTCTTGCTCTCACGGGCATGCTTGACCGCTAGCTCGAAGTCGTCCACGATCGGGAGTAGCTCCTTGAGGACACGCTCTCCCCCATTCTTGATCAGGTCACTCTTCTCCTGTAGCGTACGCTTGCGATAGTTGTCATACTCAGCCAGCATACGGAGATGCTGATCATTGAGCTTATCCAGAGACTCCTGTAGCTCAGCAAGCTGCTGCGCCTCCTCACACTGAGGCTCTGCAGCATCCGTCTCAGTAGCTGCGGTGTCATCGCACGCCTGCTCTGGTGTCTCTTGCTTCGTCTGATCCACCTGATCAGTATCTATATGTTGTGGCTCTGTATGGTTGCCACCCTTCTTATTGTCCTTTTTCATATTAGCTCTATATTTCTATCACAAGACTATACAATAACCCTGCCAAAGAGCAGTCGCAAGCGTACTGCTTAGCTAAGCAAGTCATTTTGTCACCAAGCTGTAGCGACACATCTCGTAATGCTAGACAAAAGTACAATTAAATTTCTAGCTTCCCATAAGCTAGCCAGGAGCTAGATGCCACAAATCGGGTATCCCTATGAGACGATTAACCCGCTGTAGGAACGTACGGCTCGGGCGCAGACCATCGGTGCGTCCGTTGTGAGTCAAAGGTTACAGCGTTGTGGTTTTTGCCGTGAAACTTGGGTTGAGACTGTTAAAAAAAATCGTTGGGGCGATTGTGTCAGCCTCACTCTTCTGAAAATATCAACGTAGCGTTAGCAGTTCACCTCAATTGCATTGATCACTTCACCATCAATATGCCCTCGAATACCATCCATGTAGTCTTCCCACAAGTCTTCCATCTTTTTAGCATCCACAGAAGATAGGATACAGCCTGAGAGGCTTCCCGACCAATCAAAAGAAGGTATTGCTGCAGACAGAGACTCTATCGTCAAAATGGAAGCTGCCAAAGGATTGACCATAAGGTTGGGCCGCATATCCATATAGTACCTCACACACCCTGGCTCATACTCCAGTGCATAAGGCTGTGAAGTAAACACCCCGCTCATAACAATTCCTGTTTCACCGGCTCCTCTCTTTACTAGATAAAACCGATCTCCCCACTTGGCTCTCTTGTATTCGTGAACATCCCAACAGAAGTAATTTGTCAGCATCTCTGGGATTTGTGCATTATGATCCATGATAGAGATATCGGAGTTGTCTGGATCCCAAGTCAAAATAACCGTGTTCTGCTCTTCGTCCCAGCCTTCTCCTGGATATGTGGGACAATAATGCAGATCGTGTGGTTGTAAGTGGCGAGCTTGATCCATCATGTGATGCACCTCCTCAACGCTAAGATCACTTATTCGCTCGTACTGCCACTCATCAATAGGACGAAATAGGTCTTGGGGCAGGATCTTCCACGCATGTTCGAAAGGGATGAGAACGGGCGGACAGGTTTCATCATCCAGATCCATAATAGCAAGGAAGTCCGCCGCCGAAATATAATCGAATGGCTTGACCTCTCCATCTTGGATCAAGATTCCTGAGATGGTCTGTCCTTCTTTATCCGAAGACTGTGAGGCAATAACCAACTGAGTGCTCGTGTCTTCTTTCTCGGCAAAGTCCCATTGTATAGCGCATAAGTAGTCTTGCAGTTTATCCATCTGCTTCTTGGAGTACGCACCATTTAGAGGCATATCAAATATGTGGTACATCTCAGCTCCAATACAAAATTTGAAAAACATCCCATACATCACGATTGGGTTCCCCGAATGTTTTATCAGTGCTCGTACCACATTACAGCTGAACTCTCGCTGATTTTCGATCCACGCCTCATCAAAGGCTTCTCCGATATTAGAGATCTCACTATCGTCATCATCCTCTAGATACGCCCTACCTCCAGTGAGGTCAACCAAGGCCTCTATTGTGACGGCGAAAAGCTGGAGATCAGCCACCGAGGCGTAACTACAGACTCGGACCTCATAGCCCTCCGGCTCTTCATTTATTTCAATCCCTCTAAGGGCTTTCAGGTGAGTTCCCAACTTGGCCGATGGGAATTCATCTGAGGTAATAACGATTTGTTCTCCTCGTTTCATCAAGTGATCGAAGACTTCATGAGGGGTTAATGTCTTCGTGGTTCTAATTACAACAGAAACACTCATAGTTCTATTTTACATTCAAAAATTAGCTGACTGCGTACTTCTTGAAGTTCTCCGCCTGCTCAAAGATCTCTTTGTACACCTCATCGTGAGTTACAGGAGGATAGCCATACTTACTAAGTACTAGTATGAGGTCCATCTTTAGCTCTGCCTTGATATCAGAGCGATTCGCCCAGTCGATGTACTTCGACTTATCATCTACGATCACCGTGATCTCAGTAGCCAATGCGAGAAACTTATCCTCTGGGTATTCGAAGCCAAACTTCGTGGAGATAGCTTTAAGGATATCGTAAAACGCCTTCTCCTCATAGGATATCCCCAGCTCTTTGTACGAAGCCTTCTCCTTATTGATATCCGCGAGTAGCTGCGCCATCTGGTCAGCCACCTCGTTGATCACATCATTGGCAAAGACAGCGTCATCCTTACGGCTATTGTATTTCTGCACCAGTGCGTTTAAGCGCTCCGTGAAGTCCACCCCCTTGATTTTATTCACCTTCTTAAAGTCCGTGATCACCATCTTCAGGAGTCGCTCCATGAGCTTCACCTTCATATTAGGCAGCTTAAGCTTTTGCAAGCGTCCCATATACTGCTCACTCAGTAGGTCCAGGTGCTCCGTCTTACTATCCACTTGGATAATCTCCTCTACACCCTCAGACAGGATCGCTTCCTCGATCATCTTATTGACCCGTGCATTCATCTGAGAGAGGTCTGGAGTATCTCCTTTAGTCAGCTTATATATGAAAGAGCGCACCCCAGAGAAGAAGTGTATATCCTCACGCTCCTCGTAGCTGATCTCCTCCCTATTGGAGCAGAGACTATAGGCAGACTTCATCTTCCGTACATGACCCATGAAGCGAGTCTCCAGCTCCTTCGTCGCCTGTATATGCTCCGCACCCATCTTGAGACACTCTAACTGCTCCAGAGGCTGACCATGTGTAAAAGGTGAGCGATCAAAGCCGTGGAACATACGACGGAGGATGTCCAACTCATCCTTTACCATGGTAATAGACTCCTCCACCATCTCCACGCCATCCATCTCATCGCCACTCGAGGCGTACTTGCTGAGGGCAGCATTCATATTCTTCTTGATGCCGATATAGTCCACCACCAGCCCCTTCTCCTTACCCGGATATAGGCGGTTGACCCTCGAGATAGTCTGTATCAGTGTGTGCTGCTGTAGCGGCTTGTCTATGTACATCGTATCTAGACAGGGGACGTCAAATCCCGTCATCCACATATCCACCACAATCACCACCTTAAAGTTGGAGTCAGGATTTCTAAACTCCTTAGCTAGCCCCGCTCTCTCCTCATCACTGCCCAGTAGGTCGTACAACTCCTTGTTATCATCCTTATTGCGCGTCATGACCAGCTTGATCCGCTCTATCGGCTTCGACTCTTCACCATACGGAGCCAGCTCTTCGGCCACATGCATACGGTAGCTAAGATCCTCCTCCTGCTCGCTCTTCTTATCTTGCGGCGCCCGCTTCTCTAGCCACTCTGGGCGGAGAGCCACAATGCGCTTATAAAGGCCAAAGGCTATAGAGCGGTTAGAGCAGACGATCATCGCCTTGCCACATACCGTGCTACCCTCGGCGATGCGCCCCTCGTAGTGCTTGAGGAAGTCCTCTGCCATCGCTTGTAACCTATCGGGACTGCCGAGGATACACTCCATACGTGTCACCGCCTTCTTGCTCTCCTCTATCTGATACTCATTAGCACCCTCCACAGCACACTGCTCATAGTAGTGCTCTATCTCATCCAGCTTCTTGTGGTCGAGTAGCACCTTAGCAGCTCTACCCTCATAGACTATGCGGCGCGTGATACCATCCTCCACCGCCTCCGTCATCGTGTAGGCATCCACCACCTTGCCAAAGACATCGATCGTCGCATCAATAGGCGTCCCTGTGAAGCCCACATAGGTCGCATTAGGTAGCGAGTCGTGCAGATATTTAGCAAAGCCAAAGCTACGCTTCACCCCCTCCTCCGTCTGCACCACTTGCTCTTGCAGATTGATCTGTGAGCGGTGTGCCTCGTCTGAGATACAGATGATGTTCGCACGATCAGAGAGCAAGCCACACTCCTTGGTAAACTTGTGAATCGTCGTGAGCAGTACGCCACCGCTCGGCCTAGCTCGTAGCTCATCTCCTAGATCCTCTCGGCTCTCCACCTGTTTCACATAGTCATCACCAATGAACTTCTTCCCATTTACAAAGAGCTCAGAGAGTTGGTCGTCTAGATCCGTGCGGTCTGTGATCAGTACGATCGTAGGACTGGCAAAAGCCTTACTTCGCACCAGTAGGCGGGTGAGGAAGAGCATCGTCAAGCTCTTGCCGCTGCCCGTAGCACCGAAGTAAGTACCACCCTTGCCGTCACCCTCGCCATGGATACGTGAGCGCTCTAAGATATTATTGTAAAGCTTGCGAGCTGCAAAGTACTGAGGGTAGCGACAAACGATCTTCACCTCTTTCTTGCTGTTCTCGGGGAAAAAGATAAAGTTGTGGATCACATCTAGTAGTCGCTCCTTGGGGAATAGTCCGTGCATCATAGACATAAGCGACTCCACCCCCTCTCTAGGTGCCTCATCGGGGTGTACCTTGCGCCAAGCGTAGAAGTAGTCATAAGGGGCAAAGAGCGAGCCATACTTACTATTGACCCCATCGCTAATGACCACAAAAGCGTTGTACCTAAACAGCTCCGGTATATCTCTCCGATAGCGCACCGTCAGCTGTGTATAGGCATCGCGTATGGTAGCGCTCTCCTTGACAGCACTCTTAAACTCCAGCACGACCACCGGCAGTCCATTGATATAGACCACCCCATCAGGTATCCGGCGCTCTAGCCCCACGACCTCCAGTTGATTGACAATCTTAAAGATGTTGTTAGAGACGCACTCGAAGTCTATCGGTCGTATATGGATATTAGGCTTGCTGCTATCTTCCCGCTCTATACTAAACCCATTGCTTATCAGACGCATTATACGCGCATTCTCCCCATAGAGCGATAGTCCCGTGTCAGCCGTGAGCTTCAGTATGACACGCTTCAACTCTAGGTCCGAGAGATCAGGGTATTGGCTCTTCAGGTAGAGCATCAGGTCATCACGTAGCAGCACATCTGACGCCTCCTTCTGAATGGTCTCTCCACTACTATAGGTGTACCCCTCCTCCTGGAAGAGCTCCATAATCCCCTGCTCTAAAGCGTGTTCATTGAAGTGTGGCATGAAGTTATCTTATCTTGTGGTAGTTGACCAATCTTCTGTGATAGTATAGTCCTTTGTCGTAGTCGTGAGACGGGTTCAACTGATACTCAAAACTAGTATCGACAATAGTGTTGTTAGTAGTGTGTTCTGTCTCTCTATTAAGTCTATCCTTTCATACAGAGGTCTCACGCTCGCCTCATAGTTTTCTATCTCACTCCTTTCTGGAAGTAACACCTCTACTTTCTTGAGTTCCTTTTGGGTTATCAGACCTTGTACTCCTCCCTCTTTTATCTCTTCATAGTTAATTGACTTCAGTGTTTGCTCACAGAAGTGATAATGCTTGCTAGTTATCACAAGCACATTATCAGCCATATACACAGGGCCATCATACCTGTTTACAACGCCTAGGGAGCCAACTCTTCCAATTGTTAGCGACTTCCCTTTGGAATTGTAGTCTGATGAATAGCCTATAACTCCTGTTGCCCCTGCAATTGGATACCTATACTCCTCAGTTTTAGTAGCAGATTTATCAATCGTACAGGCTTTACCTCCAGATACAGTTGCAAAATCTTCGAAGACACCCATTCTCCAGCCGTCGGGGAGGTTGTCGGGGTCGATGCCTTGGACGAACATCTTGTTGTAGAGAACTTGGGCGGTCTCTTCGAGGTTGGCACAGATGCGTTCATTCAGGGTGATACGACGAGTGATCGCCTCGTATTGAGCCACGATCTCACGCTGCTCCTCAATATCTGGAATAGGCAGTCGGACTTCACACATCTCCTCCCAGTCGAAGATCTCTCGAGCACTACCGTGGGACTTAAAGCGCGCATAGCGATCAAACTCAGGTCGTCTGAACCACATCATTAAGTAGTCGGGTAGGAGCTCTGACTTATCAATCACTTCAAATACAGTATAAGCTTGGGACACGATCGCCTCTTCCTCCTGCATCAAAGCAACAGAGAGCTTATCTCCATTACGAGAGGTGACAGTGACATAAGCAAACTGTCCTTTCGTTATGACTTTGTAGTTGGACATATCTGTGCCAATCGTATTGGCAATGGATGGGATAAACACCTTCGCATTGCTTACCCCCAACAGAGTCTCCACGGTGCACTCTTTATTGCGGATGTCCACAGGTTGAATATAGTCGCCCAACCTCTTATAGCTTGATCGCCCCATTATGCCTTTCCTTTGGTTAGCTTTGACATTAGGGTGATCAGCTCTTTACGTGAGGTTGCCTCTTCCTCTAGTAGTTGCATCAGCTCGGCATTGAGCTCGTGGAGTCGCTCATTGTAGTCGATACCCTCATCACGATCGACAAACTCAATGTACTTGCTAGGCACTAGCGAGTAGCCGGTCTCAGCTATCTCCTCAATGGTGGCGGAGTAGCAGTACTCAGGCACATCTTGGTACGGCTTGCCACCATCCTGCTGCCACGTGTGGAAGTCATCAGCTATCTCAGCAATTTGCTCAGGCGAGAACTGGATGTACTTCTTCTCAAAGGGTTCTCCCTTCTGGCGCAGATCCATAAAGAGCACCTCTCGCTCCCGATCGCGATACTTGACCAGCGTCCCATTTTGATTGATGGTGCGTGCCTTCTTATTCCTATTCAATATCCACAGGGTGACGCTGATATCTGTGGAGTAAAACATATTGCGGGGCAGTATCACGATCGCCTCTACCAGCTTATTCTCTATCAGCTGCTTGCGGATCGCCTGCTCTGTACCCTCACCGCTGAGCGCTCCATTGGCGAGGAGGAAGCCCGCCACACCATTGACCGAGAGCTTAGAGACAATGTTGAGGATCCAGCCGTAATTGGCATTGCTCGTAGGGGGTACTTCGTAGCCAGCCCAGCGTGGGTCGTCTACTAGTTCGTTTTTGGCACGCCAAGACTTCTGATTGAAGGGTGGATTGGCCATGATGAAGTCCGCCTTGAGGTCTTTGTGCTGATCATTGTGAAAGGTGTCAGCAGCTACTGCGCCAAGGTTGGACGCGATACCACGTATGGCGAGGTTCATCTTCGCCAGCTTGTAGGTCGTATTGGTGTACTCCTGCCCATAGACCGAGATATTCTTCTTATTCCCGTGGTGCGCCTCGATAAACTTCATGCTCTGCACAAACATACCGCCCGAACCACAGCAAGGGTCGTATATCTTCCCCTCGTAGGGCTGTATCATCTCGGCAATCAGATTGACGATGCTCTTTGGGGTGTAGTACTCCCCCTTGCCCTTACCCTCGGCGATGGCGAACTTGCTGAGGAAATACTCGTAGACACGTCCTATTAGGTCGTGCTCGCGATCCTTGAGCGTGTCGATCTTATTGATCTCGTCCAGGAGTGCCGAGAGCTTAGTCTGATCGAGTCCCAGACTGGAGTAGTAGTTGGAGGGGAGAGCACCTTTGAGGGTTTCATTCACTCGCTCCACCTCAGCGAGTGCCGCATCAATCTTGATGGCGATATCGGGTTGCTTGGCATGCTCCATCAGATAGCTCCAACGGCTATGCTCGGTGAGGTAGAAGACATTCGTAGCCGTGTAAAAGATTGCTTTATCTATATGCTCCTCCTTGCCCTCAGCTATGAGCTGCGCCCTGCGCTCGATAAAGCAGTCATTGGCATACTTGAGGAATATAAGACTCAGCACCACGTGCTTGTACTCCGAGGGCTCTACCGAGCCGCGCAGTTTATTGGCCGACTCCCATAGAGACTCCTCGATACTCTTCTCCTTTTTGCCTTGTTTCTTCGCCATACGATACTTCAATGGTGTCTATATATATTGTAGCTACAAACTTACTGAAATTCTCAGATCCCGCCAATCTAGCTTAATCCAAATTATTGCTGCGCACATTCCAGTGTCAAGTGCAACACACTTACAAATGTAGGAAAAAAAC
>UQDF01000034.1 GCA_900539765.1 uncultured Porphyromonas sp.
ACTCGTCTTATTGCACAACAACGAGACGAGTAACCCTTTGTATCACAGCGTGACGGGTAACCCTTTGTAGGGGCGGATCTATGTATCCGCCCGTCCTCATCGGAGCGCAGTATGCTCTGTGGGACGGACACGCAGGTCCGCCCCTACACAAACCACATCAACAAGAAAAGTTCAGCCATCAGACTCTGTAACACCAGTATTTGTAGAGACGCACGAGCCGTGCGTCCCTACAAAGGACTACACGTCTCTCTTTGATACAACGGACGCCCTTCTACTATCCGAGCGCTCTTACACGTTTTGTGCGACAGCCACGTGGAAAAACCCAAATCTCCACGTGGCTATTTTTCATTCTCCACGTGGGGACGTTTTGATTCCTCCGAAGTTTCATTTGATTCCTCCGAAGTTTTATTTCTCGTCCACGTGGAGAATTTTCTTTTTCCACGTGGAGATTTGAGATTCCCCACGTAGCTATTCGACTTCGCCCCCTTCCGTCACTTCGTTCCTCATGCAGCATCGCACATCTATTCGATTTTTTGTACCTTTGCACTAGATGAGTGGGAGGAGCCTTCGCTTGAGGCGACCCTCCGCTAGACTCAGATACGATCTCTCCCCAGCTGAGCGATATAGCGATACGCTAGTCTGGGAGATGCAACATACACTCTTGGGGCTGATTGGCTTTGACAGCGTGTTGTAGTGATCCGTAAGCATGTGGTGCCTGCTGTGACGCACCTTAAAACCTTACTGCGAACCTTTCTAAATGGCGAAAACAACTTTGCTCTCGCTGCGTAGTCGAAGTATAGTACACTGACGCTTCATCCCAGGCACAGGTGCCGGGACGAGACATCACCCAGGGGGCCGTTGCTCCGAGGCGCTCTGATACGGTGGTGCATGGATATCGGGGATCGGATGGTGTAGCCTCGTACATCGTCTTAAACTTTAGAGGATAAGGCTTTAGCTCGGTCGCTGTGCTCGTGAGTTGAGGCCCGACAATCAAAGTACAGCTAAACATGTAGAAAGCGTTTTGCCACCATGTTTGGACCGGGGTTCAATTCCCCGCAGCTCCACAACCCCACTGACAGTACGTCCCCTCGCTTAGGTCTCACGATCTGAGCGAGGATTCTTTTTTGCCTATTTACAACCACAAACATAAACAAAACACTCTACCTATGAAACATCCGTACAATGTTATTTGCCATCAACCAGCTGGACACACCCTTACGGATCAAGAGACCCAGTATGTATGGATACATGCTTCTCAATACGCCCCTATTTTTGGCAAAAAGCGCAAAAACGGGGCTCTAAGAGACTACGTAAGCATCTCTTATCAGGGGAAAAAGATCTATCGTAAGGTAGAAACTTCAGGACACCTAGACGTAGGCAAAACAAGCATCGCTCTTAACTACAATAGTCTAGCCGAGCTAGGCTTACTAAACTCCTCTAGCAAAGGCAGTCAAGGCAACAACCTTCAGACTCAAGTGGTCGATGTGCAGCCAGCCAGCACACATCAATTCAATTGGTTCCACCCAGATAGAGGGGTGCGACTTGATAATCGCATCTCTTTAATTGCCATGCTTCTTAGCATTATCGGTATTATCTTCGGAATCGTCATTTGAATCCTATAACACTATAAGGAAGCACACGACTTCCTATAACTAGAACTAGGGTTCGGCCTACTACCTTGCTCTATACTACAAGCCATACAGCACAAATAGGGTTAACAGTAGATGAAGCCATTTGCATTCTACAATTAGAAAACGTATCTCTATCTTAGTAGCTGTAACAACGCTCAAAGCACAGTTCATCTGAGGTTCTGTGTGATAACTCATAGTTTATGCGTGGAGCGATGCCCCATTGGCGTAAAAATCGTTACCTTTGCATCAAGCTTTCTTGTGAGGAGATCACCACGCATGGTACGATGCTCACGCTACAGACTTCCTGATTACTACCTCATGGCTACATCTAAAGATAAATCAACTAAGAAACGCTCGACAAAGAGTCGCAAGCGTACGAACGCATCTGGCAGAAAGGACGCAACCCCCTCTCGCTCGGTGGGGAGTCGTATGCGTTCGTGGGCACAGGACTTACAAAACAATATCGCTGACAAGCGATACGGCGAGCTGATCTCGTTTATCTTGGGACTGATCCTCCTAGCCTTCATCATATATATCTTAGTGGCTTGCGGCTCTTACCTTATGGTGGGCTCTCGTGACCAAAGCATCGTCACGGAGCTGACACCTTGGGAAGCGCTGACACAGACGCTCCCTGAGGGGATCGATAGCTCCGTCGTGGAGATACAGAATATAACTCGTGTGCATGGAGCCTATCTAGCACATTGGCTGATGGATGGCTTCCTAGGCTTCGGTAGCTGGTTCTTGCTCCTTTTCGGCATTGTGTGTGCGCTACGTATGATGCGCATCACTAAGCGTGGTAGCCTCATCAAGCTATGCGTCTATGCTATCCTGCTAAGCCTGTGGACAGCTCTAGCGCTCTCGGCACTGCAAAACATCTTGGGGATGCCCACATTCTTCCGCTGGGGTGGTGCTTATGGTGCGCTCTGGCTAGGCAAGATGCTACCAGCCATCGGGTGGCTAGGCGTCTCGCTGACGCTGCTAGTCACCATCATCACCATCATCGTAGCGATGCGCTACGAGTACCTCCAGTGGATGCGCCGTGCTATCGGTCTAGGTTGGGTCAAGCGTCCTAGCCGTCGCACGCCCGAGGCGGAGCGTGATGCCGTGACCCTCGAACGAAAGGAAGAGGTCGTCGATGAGGCTAATGATGAGCAATATGATACTTCCAAAGACGAAGAGCTAGAGACTCCACTCTCCGATCCTGGTGTAGCACCTTCACAGACGGAGCCTCTCAGATCATCTCGTGTCGCAACGAGTCGCCCATCACAAGAGAGCCGTGCGACTAGTTCTACGACAGCCAATGAGAGTTTGGAGGGAGATGTCACGGTGACCGTAGCACAGGGGGATGCCGACTCGCAAGCAGCCGCCATCATGCCACAGAGTGACTCCCGTCGTGGAGGATACCAGATGCCTTCGCCTGACCTACTGGCCGATGTCGATCAGTCTTCACAGAAGATCGATAGAACTGAGATCAAGGAGATCGAGCAACTCATCATCGAGAAGCTGAGCGACCTAGGCATCGGTCTAGAACCGGTCGAGGTGACCATCGGGCCGACCGTGACGCTCTATGAGTTTAAGCTAGATCCTAAGGTCAAGGTCAATCGTATCCGTAGCCTTGAGGACGACATAGCGATGAAGGTGGAGAGCATCGGTGGCATCCGTATCATTGCTCCGATGCCTGGACGTGGCACCATAGGTATAGAGGTACCCAACCGCAACCCGCGTACCGTCGGTATGAAGGCGCTGATCACTTCGCAGAAGTTTATCACGACAGATCAGAAGCTTCCCATAGCCATCGGGCGTACCATCACGAACGATGTCTACCTCTTTGACCTCTCCAAGATGCCACACCTCCTGATTGCTGGTGCTACGGGTCAGGGTAAGAGTGTCGGCCTGAATGCACTCATCACTTCACTCCTATATAATAAGCGTCCCGAGGAGCTTAAGCTGATCCTCATCGACCCGAAGATGCTGGAGTTTAGCATCTACGAGAGCATCGGTCGTCACTTCCTGACGAAGCTCGAGGACGAGGAGAAGTATATCATCACCGACACGAATAAGGCGCTCCCTGTCCTGGAGTCGCTCTGCGTGGATATGGACGGACGCTACGAACTGCTCGCACGTGCTAAGGTGCGCAACATCGCCGAGTACAACAAGCTCTTCCGTCAGGGACATCTACGTGAGGAGGATGGCTTCGTCTTCCTCCCCTACTTGGTACTCATCGTCGATGAGTTTGCCGACCTCATCATGACCACAGGACGAGCCATCGAGAAGCCTATCGCACGCCTAGCGCAGAAAGCGCGTGCTGCGGGTATTCATATCGTCCTAGCGACACAGCGTCCTAGTACAGACGTGATCACAGGTCTGATCAAAGCAAACTTCCCGGCACGTATCGCCTTCAAGGTTTCCTCGCAAGTCGACTCGCGCACCATCCTCGACACCAAGAGCGCCAAGGATCTCATCGGACGTGGCGACATGCTCATCAACGACGGCAAGGAGATGCGACGTATCCAGTGTGCCTTCATTGACACGCCTGAGACGGAGCGCATCGTGGACCACATCTCTCGTCAGCCCTATCCGACAGTGCCTTATCTGCTGCCTGAGCCTCCCGCCACGGAGGGTGCGGCTGGGGCTGCTGGATCTGGAGGTGGTGGCGCGACCGAGCGCGACCCGCTCTTTGAGGAGGTGGCTCGCCACGTCGTGCAGATGCAGCAAGGATCGACGAGCAATATTCAGCGGCGCTTTAACATCGGGTACAACCGCGCTGGACGCATTATGGATCAGCTCTACGAGTGCGGTATCGTATCGGCTCAAGATGGTAGCAAGCCCCGCCAAGTACTGATCGCTGATGAGACAACGCTTGATCAACTTCTAGACACCTTCTAAACGATAACCATTATGAGACCAAACCTCTCCTTATCATACCAGCGACACAAGGCGCCCTTTGGGATGCGTCTCTTAGGGTCGCTCTTCGCTCTGTTCCTGTGTGGCGCTTTTGCCATAGCCCCTCTGCAAGGACAGCGCAAAGCGGTCTTTGACCTCAACAAAGCACTCCAACAGTTCGAGCAGCAGGTCAAAAAAGGGGTCGCTATCACCTTTACCCTGACTGCACAAGGCACAAAGCCCCAAGAGGGCTACACATGGCTCTACGGACGGCGCTTTATGCTCAGTATGCCTGATATGGAGGTTGCCTTCGACGGCTCGACACTGCGCATCATCAACCAGAGCGAGCGCACCTACACCTTGATGACTCCCTCCGAGCAAGACCTCACAGCGATGAATCCGCTCGCTTACATACAGAAGACTTCGCAACGCTTCCGCATCACCGAGCGCAAGAGTCCTCGCGGCACAGTCGTCTACCGCTTTGTCCCCACGCAGGGTACCAACGTACTCGCAGGAGTCAAGTACTATGAGGTGACATTTGACCAGCAGAGCCAAGCTCCTAAGCGAGTCGATCTCTACTTTGATCTAGGCGAGCAGGTCTCTTACACCATCCACAAGATACAGCCGAAGGAGCATATTACGTCACAATCCTTTACCTTTGCACCGCAAGAATACAAATCGCTCGAGGTCGTAGACCTACGCTAGGCCTCTGGCGCTCCACATTATAAACTATGTACATACAGGTACTCAAATCTAAGATCCATCGTGTCCGGGTCACACAGGCTAACCTCAACTACGTGGGTAGCATCACCATCGACCGCACCCTCATGGATGCCGTCGGCATACTACCAGGAGAGCGGGTGCAGGTGGTAGACTGCAACAACGGCAACCGCCTCGACACCTACGTCATCGCTGGCGAGCCCGACAGCGGAGTCATCTGTCTCAATGGTCCCGCAGCCCGTCTCGTACAGCCTGATGATATCGTTATCATCATGTCTTACGCACTTATGGACTACGATGAGGCTCGCACCTTCCAGCCCAAGATCATCTTCCCCGATAGCGACACGAATCGTCTATAAACCACTCATCATCTCAGCAACATGTTTGAAAACCTAAGCGAACGCCTAGAGCGTTCATTCAAAATACTCAAAGGACAAGGGAGTATTACCGAAATAAATGTCGCCGAAACGCTCAAGGATGTACGTCGCGCCCTACTCGATGCCGACGTCAACTACAACGTAGCTCGAGACTTCACCAACCAAGTCAAGGAGAAGGCTCTCGGCCAGGACGTCCTCACGGCGGTCAATCCAGGGCAGATGATGGTCAAGATCGTCCATGACGAGCTGGCCACACTGATGGGTAGCGAGGCGGTAGCTATCAACCTCAAGGGGAGTCCCGCCATCATCCTTATGTCAGGACTGCAGGGCTCGGGTAAAACGACCTTCTCAGGCAAGCTCGCCAATATGCTCAAGAAGCAGGAGCAGCGCAAGCCACTCCTCGTAGCGTGTGACGTATACCGTCCCGCTGCTATCCAGCAGCTGCACGTACTGGGCGAGCAGATCGGCGTACCCGTCTATAGTGAGCTAGACAGCAAAGACCCCGTACAGATCGCTCGCAATGCGATCGCCCACGCCCAGCAGGAGGGACTAGACACCGTCATCATCGATACCGCTGGTCGTCTAGCGGTCGATGAGGAGATGATGAATGAGATCAGTAGCATCAAGGAGGCGATCCGACCCGATGAGACCCTCTTCGTCGTGGACTCGATGACTGGTCAAGATGCGGTCAATACGGCGGCCGAGTTTGACAAGCGACTCGACTTCGACGGTGTGATCCTCACCAAGCTCGACGGTGACTCGCGTGGTGGTGCTGCACTCTCTATACGCAGCGTCGTCAACAAGCCGATCAAGTTCGTCGGTACTGGCGAAAAGATGGAGGCGCTGCAGGTCTTCCACCCCTCACGTATGGCCGACCGTATCCTCGGCATGGGTGATATCGTCTCACTCGTCGAGCGTGCACAGCAGCAGTACGATGAGGAGGAGGCAAAGCGCCTAGAAGCAAAGATCGCTAAGAACCAATTTGACTTCGACGACTTCCTCGCACAGATCGCTCAGATCAAGAAGATGGGTAACCTAAAGGACCTCGTCTCTATGATCCCTGGAGTAGGCAAGATGGTCAAGGACCTAGACATCAGCAACGACGCCTTCAAGGGCATCGAGGCGATCATCTACTCCATGACCCCCGAGGAGCGTGCCAAGCCCAGCATCCTCGATGGCTCACGCCGCAAGCGCATCGCTGAGGGTAGCGGCACTTCCGTTGCCGAGGTCAATAGGCTCATACAGCAGTTTGACCAGGTCAGCAAGGTGATGCGCAAGATGCAGAGCGGAGGATTCGGTCGTCCTCAAGCTAAGAAGCAGAAGAAGAACAAGAGACGTCGCTAAGCCTCAGAAATAGAGCTAGCAACATACACAAGAGACGCATCGTCCTCGTCAGCAGATGAGGGGCGGTGCGTCTCTTGCTTTTATCTAATTCGTTTTGTACTTTTGCTTTACACTTACACGTAAACGTATCTACAATCCTATGAAACGCATTCTTCCCTTACTTATGTGCATTGCTCTTATGGTCTCTTGCAAATCTTCAGAGCCTAACCCTACGGAGTGTGAGACCTACAGAGCGACATTCAGAGCCACCCCAAACTCATTCCCTGGAGAGGGTGGGACAGGTCATGTCGAGGGTATCCTTGAGCAGATTGGTTCCGATGGTGAGGCCATCAATCAGAGGCAACTCAAGGATGACGAATTCACCATCAGGCTCAAGGAGGGCGACGCCTCTGAGATCACCATCGACAATGCTCAGAAGAGCTTCGTCGTAAAGGAGGGCAGTGATGAGGTAGATTTCATCCTCGAGGCTGTCGTAACAGAGCACCCCGGTCTCACACAGCTGATCACCATACATCGCGAGTCCAATCAGCTACAGCTCCCACTAGCCTATGTGACCGAGTACAATGTCAATCCAGCTGGCGATGCCTTTGTAACCACCCATGCCAACAATACCAGTGGCTACTTCACATTCCCAGAGGCTGTTGAGAAGTTCGCCTCGATCACGATCGCTGGCAAGCAGTATCACCTTCCCACGATAGCTGAGTGGCAGGCCATCGTACCTCGATACAGAGGTATGCCAAACTTCGTTGAGTTTGACCACGACTGTGACTTCCGCGATGTCGAGGAGACCGTTATGGTCCATGGCACAGAGATCACCTCTACAAACGATTACTACTCCGCATCTACTGGCAAGATAAAGGCCACCTACGCTATCCGCTTTAAGGGTACCGACCTGCTCTCAGCATGGAGATATGAATACATAGTCAACCCCGATGATGACAGCCCAGTGAGCATGATGATGAAGATAACATGCCGACCCGTATCAAGAACGGCAAACATCGAGGAGATCTCTCAGCCAGAATACTGGGAGCCTACAGCAGAAGACATCGTACGCATCTTCCCCTCTTGTGGCTGGAAGCGTCACGACGAGCAGAAAGGCAAGGACGAGATCCGGCTCATCAAGACGAGCGGATACTACTGGGCCGTCGATCAGGAAAACGATGATCGTGGCTGGCGCATGGGCTACTATAGCCACTGTGCCGACTCTGGGAATAGTAACCCCAAGACTTGTGGCTTCACCATCAGACTATTCATGTAAGCAACTAGCTCACACCTCCTCGGGGATGCTCGGATAGTGTTTCATTAAGAGTCCAACCGCCCCGTCCATAGTTACGGTGTCAATATTTTGACATCAATACACGTCTCGACGTTCCACAACGGACGCTCCGATGATTTGTATTCGCACCGCGCGTCCTTACAGATTGTTACTCGTGAGACTTGCGTAATTGAGGTCGTACAGCAATAGTTTTTTATTCGTATCTTTGTGACGGTCTTCACGACCGCTTCACTGACAATTCATTTTCTAACTATAAAACAGGAATAAGCTATGAGACAATTCTCTCTACTCCTTATCGCACTCCTCTCAAGTATCGCTATGGTGGCTCAGGCTCCCAAGACGAGCGGTGAGAGCAATGAGTTTACTATCATCAAGCAGCTCCCGATGACCTCTATCAAGGATCAGGCAAATAGTGGTACCTGCTGGTCTTACTCTACGACTGGCTTCCTCGAGTCTGAGATCCTTCGTAAGGGAGGCCCCGAGGTAAACCTCTCCAATATGTTTGTCGTCAACCATACTTATCGTGACAAAGCGGAGAAGTATGTGCGCCTACATGGCAAGGGCAATATCGCTCAGGGTGGATCTTTCTATGATGTACTCTACGTTTTTGATCACTACGGAGCTGTGCCCGAGGAGCTAATGAGTGGTCTCAACTACGGCACAAAAAAGAATGCACACAGCGAGCTAGAGGCTGTCCTCAAGGGTATGCTCGATGCTGTCGTAGAGAACCCCAATGGTCGTCTCTCTACCGCATGGAAGAGCGCTTACGACAAGGTCGTAGACACCTATCTAGGCGAGATACCCGAGGAGTTTACCTACAACGGCAAGCGCTACACACCCAAGAGCTTTGCTGAGAGCCTCGGCATCAAGGCTTCTGACTATGTCTCACTGACGAGCTACACACACCACCCCTTCTACACCGCCTTCCCCATCGAGATCGAGGACAACTGGCGCTGGTCTAGCTCGTGGAATCTACCCATCGACGAGCTTATGCAGGTTATCGACAACGCTATCGACAATGGCTATCCCATCGCTTGGGGCGCTGACGTGAGCGAGGTGGGCTTCACACGTGACGGTATCGGCGTACTGGCTGACGTAGAGGCTATCGAGACGAAGGGCTCTGACCAGGCACGCTGGGTAGGCCTCAGCTATAGCGACAAGGCTGCTGAGATCCGTCGTATGATCAATAGCGCAGACTGCCCCGAGATCGAGCCTACACAGGAGTTCCGTCAGGAGGGCTTTGACAACTTCACCCTCACCGACGACCATGGTATGGTTATGATCGGCAAGGCTCAAAACCAAAACGGTCGCCCCTTCTATATGATTAAGAACTCTTGGGGTGAAAGCGGTCAGTACAAGGGCATCTGGTACGTATCTAAGAACTACGTAGCTGGTCGCACGATGAATATCGTCGTACATCGTGACGCTATCCCCGCAGCAATTGCTAAGAAGCTCGGTCTGAAGTAATCGACCCTGCGAGCTAATAAGAGAGTCCCCACACCAGTCCTAGAAACCGATGTGGGGACTCTTATTTTAGTATCGAGCTACGCAGTAAGCTCCACCAAACGGGTCAGCGGAAGCCCTAGCGCCACAATAATTTTGGCTCGAAATCGTTCACTTATTGCCAGACTTAGGGGTCAAACGAGCTAAATTCATCAGGCTGAAATTTGGCTGTTTCGAAATTTATTCCGACCTTTGGCGAGTATGTAGATTAGGTCTCCTACTGTAAGTAACAGACATAGGAGGGTTTATCTATTGTATATCAGTTTTTTAATTCACAAACTATTGACAGAAGCACACTAAAACATCGACTAGACTCATGATTAGTAAGAGCAACAGCTTTGTCGCCTTCGTGGGGCTCCTCTTTGTAGCCTGTATCCAACTGGCTGCAGCGCCATCACCCCAACAGAAGACCACACGACCACCACTGAAACTAGTGTCCCCCACAAGGATTGTGACATCTCGTGACTCTCTTGCAAGCCAAAACTTGCTAGCAGACGGGTACACGATAGAGACAGCAAAAGATGCTGAGGCACGCATATCCAGCGCTGAGATGGAGCGCGCACTCGAGAGAGAGGCTCTCGAATACCCCGCAATAGATCTATATGGCGAAGACTCGTGGACTGACTGGGTAAACCCCTTTGCAGGTAAAAGTAGCCCACGTGTCCCCGCTACATATAACATCGACTGCTCGGGCTTCGTTATGCCTCTAAAGGGTAATCTGCGTATCACTTCCAACTATGGTTACCGAGCTCGCTATCGCCGACAGCACAAAGGCATCGACATCGCACTCCGCACGGGCGATGATGTACGAGCAGCCTTCGATGGTAAGGTCCGCATCCGCGGTTACGAGCGTGGTGGCTATGGTAACTACATCGTCATTCGTCACCCCAACGGTCTCGAGACTGTCTATGGACATATGAGCCGCTGCATCGCCAAGGAGGGACAGATCGTCCGTGCTGGCGAAGTCATCGGCAAGGGCGGTAGCACAGGTCGTAGCACAGGACCACACCTGCACTTCGAAACTCGCTTCCTAGGTATCGACATCAACCCTGCTAAGATCATTGACTTTGGAGTAGGAGCGCCCCAGAGCGACTACTACACCTTTGTCGCTCCTAAGGGGTATAAGACCTATGATTACGAAGAGGGTGACACACAGAGCAAGGCTGGGGATGCTAAGTACAAGGCAAAGCCTCAAAAGAGCCACGCCAAGGTATCGCACACGCCTCGTATATACCGCGTAAAGAAAGGAGACACCCTCTCGCACATTGCTAAGAAGACGGGGACCTCTGTGAGCCATCTCTGCAAGGCAAACAATATGTCCTCACGAGCTACGCTACGTCCAGGACAAGCGCTGAAGTATTAACTCGCACACAATCTGATAACTCTCTCGGGAGCTTTAATCTAAAAGGGGGTCTCCCGCTACCCCTCCGAGAGAGAGATACATAATTCATGTAATAACCTAAGAGAGCAAGGTGAGTCTTCGGAAGCACTTTGCTCTCCTCACATTCGATCCGTCCATAACGATGCAACTACGATTCACTACGCTTTACTCCTTACTCTTACTGCTGCTCCTACCACTATCTGGGTGGGCGCGACAAGATCACATAGACACCACGCAAGCTGTGCAGATACTGCAGCAAGCCGAGCAGCGTGGGGAGGCTCGCTATGGAGTCTCCGTGTGGCGCATCGATGAGGACAAGCCCCTACTGGACTACCGAGGCAGGGAGCGGTTTACACCCGCCTCCGTGACCAAGATCTTCTCCACCGCCACAGCGCTCATAGCCTTAGGTGCTGACTATCAGTTTCCCACAGAGATCGGTTATCGTGGAGAGATAACAAGCGATGGCATACTCAAAGGCGATCTCATCATCGTAGGGCATGGCGACCCCTCGCTCGAGTCGAAGCACTACCCACGTCGCAAGGGGATCTTCTACGAGCAGGTCTACCTAGCACTGCAACAGGCTGGTATTCAACAGATACGAGGTCGCATCGTCGTCGACGCCTCAGCTTACTGCGACGAGGGCTATCTCAATGCTTGGCCTCGAGAGGATTGGGGCCGACGCTACGCTCCAGCCGTCTATGGAGTCAACCTTTGCGACAACATCATGCAGGTCGGCATCTCTGCACAGGAGGTGGCAAGAGGAGCTAAGGCACCGACCTTCCTTCACCCCACCACGCCAGGGCATGCGTGGCAGATGGATATACAGCTAGTCAAGCGGGGCAATCGATTATCCATCTCGGCAGATCGTGACTCCCGCACCACACGCCGTCTCTCTGGTCGTCTAGCGCGTCGCAGCTCTAAGCGACAGATCATCTCTTGTGACCTGAGCAATCCCGCTATGGCACTGGCACTACAACTAGCAGAGCATCTACAGCGACGTGGCATAGAGCTCGCTGACTGCCAGAGTGTAGCCTACTATGACAAGTCCGCTCCGACACTCACCACCCTACTAGACATCTACCTAAGCCCGCATCTGAGCGAGCTAATACGCACCTGCAACTATCACAGTGTCAACCTCTACGCTGAGGCTCTCCTCCGCAGTACAGGTAATCGCTTTGGCTCCGTACAGCAGGGCGTATGTATCTCGACAAGCGAAGCGCTACGACAAGAGATGAACTACTGGAGGGAGACCTGCAGCCTCTCGGCAGACGAGCTGGCACTCTACGACGGCTCGGGACTATCACGCCACAGCAAGCTTTCGCCCTATGCGCTGACCGCCACTTTGCGACAAGTCTACCGACTGCCACTCCCTATCTCAGACCCATTCATCCTTTCCCTACCTCAAGTGGGTCGCGAGGGCACTGTCCGCAACTTGTTTCCAGCGACGCAGCTCACCGCTTACTTCAAGAGTGGCTCCATACGAGGTGTACAAAACTATGCGGGCTACGTCAGCTACAACGGGCACACCTACTGTGTCTCGCTCCTTGCCAACGATATGCGTCATCGAGGCACCACCCGTCGCACTATGACACAAGTACTAAAGGCACTCTTCCCCGACTCTTCCGCACCAGTAGCCTCTAAAGCCTAACTGATGATCGTCCCCCCAAGCGAACCCTTTAAAAATCTCCACGGAGGAATTTTCAAATAGCTCGCTGGAAAATGAAAATTCTCCACGTGGAGACGAAATAAAACTTCGGAGGAATCAAATGAAACTTCGGAGGAATCACTTCGTCCCCACGTGGAGAATTTTCATTTCCTACGTAGTGATTTTCGATTTCCTACGTAGGAACGAGAGTTTCCAAGCTAGGAAACTTTTTGGGAACCCTCGCAACAGTCTCATTTTTGCTACCTTTGTGGTAGACATCGGCTCTAAGCCGTTAATCATCATAAGAACTCTATGAGTACGCAACAATTCAAACGCACTTTGGTCACTACGGCGCTACCCTACGCCAATGGGCCTGTACATATCGGACACCTAGCAGGAGTCTACGTTCCTGCCGACATATACGTTCGCTACAAGCGTATGAAGGGCGACGAGGTCCTCTTCATCGGTGGTAGCGATGAGCACGGAGTACCTATCGCTATCAAGGCAAAAGCGGAGGGTGTCTCTCCCCAGGAGGTAGTGAACCGCTACCATACATTGATCAAGGAGTCGTTCGCTCGTCTAGGCATCGACTTCGACATCTACTCGCGCACCACCTCTGAGACACACGAGGAGACGGCGAGCGCATTCTTTACCAAGCTCTACGAGTCGGGCAAGCTGATCGAGCAGACCTCGGAGCAGTACTACGACCCTGAGGCTAAGCAGTTTCTCGCAGACCGCTACATCACGGGTACCTGTCCGCATTGCCACAATGAGCGCGCCTATGGCGACCAATGCGAGGCGTGCGGCACCTCCCTCTCGGCGACCGATCTGATCGACCCGCATAGCGCTATATCAGGGGCTAAGCCAGAGCTACGAGAGACGAAGCACTGGTACCTACCACTAGGTGACTACGAGAGCTTCCTCCGCGAGTGGATCCTCGAGGGGCACAAGGAGTGGAAGCCCAACGTCTACGGTCAGTGCAAGAGCTGGCTGGACCTAGGACTACAGCCACGTGCCGTGACGCGTGACCTAGACTGGGGTATCCCCGTACCGCTCCAAGGCGCTGAGGGCAAGGTGCTCTACGTATGGTTTGATGCACCCATCGGCTACATATCCAATACGAAGGAGCTACTCCCCGACAGCTGGCGCACTTGGTGGTGCGACCCCGAGACCCGTATGATCCACTTCATCGGTAAGGACAATATCGTCTTCCACTGCATCATCTTCCCCGCTATGCTACGGGCGGAAGGCTCGTTTAACCTGCCAGACAATGTACCTGCCAACGAGTTCCTCAACCTCGAGGGCGACAAGATCTCGACCAGTCGCAACTGGGCGATATGGCTTCACGAGTACCTCGACGAGATGCCTGGCAAGGAGGATGTACTGCGCTACGTTTTAACGGCCAATGCACCTGAGACCAAGGACAATGACTTCACATGGCGGGACTACCAAGCTCGCAACAATAATGAGTTGGTCGCTATCTACGGTAACTTCGTGAACCGCGCCTTGGTGCTGACGCACAAGTACTTCGACGGCAAGGTGCCTCCGCTGGGTCGTCTCACAGAGGTCGACGAGGAGATGCTCCGAGAGGTGGCTGCCATACCAGCAGCGCTAGATGATCAACTGGAGCACTTCCACTTTAGAGAGGCGCTCAAGACCGCTATGCAGCTGGCTCGCATCGGCAATAAGTACCTCGCTGACACAGAGCCGTGGAAAGTGATCAAGAGCGACCCCGACCGTGTCGCTACGATCCTGCACTTAGCTTTGCAGCTGGTGGGCAATCTGTCGATTGCTTTTGCGCCCTTTACCCCCTTCTCGACACGTCGACTCCTCGCTATGCTACAAGTCGAGGAGGGTGGCTTCGCTTTCGCCCGCTTTGGCGCTACAGACCTACTTCCCGAGGGGCATCAGCTGGGCAAGCCCGAACTTCTCTTTGAGAAGATTGAGGACGAAGTGATCCAAGCACAGCTCGACAAGCTCGCAGCAATCAAGAAGCTCAATGAGGAGCAAAGCCGTCACCCCGAAGCTCTCCTGGAGGATGTGCCGTTTGACACATTTATCAAGAGCGATATGCGTGCGGGACGTATCCTAGCTTGCGAGAAGGTACCCAAGGCGGACAAGCTCCTGCGCTTCTCCATCGATGATGGTATGGGCGGGCGAACGATCGTTTCGGGTATCGCTCAGTACTACAAGCCAGAGGAGCTGGTCGGCAAGACCGTTGCCTTCGTCGCCAACCTTCCTGTGCGCAAGATACGTGGCGTCGAGTCGCAAGGTATGATCCTCTCGGTCGAAGACTACAAGACGGGACAGCTACAGGTGGTCACACTGCCTGACACGATAGCTCCTGGTAGCAAGCTGGTCTAGCCCCACAGCGGTATGCGCATCCCTCTAGTCAACCTCCCAAAAGAACATAGCCCCTACCAAGCTGAGCTTGATAGGAGCATCGGGAGAGTTGTCGCTTCGGGCGGCTACATTGGCGGTGAGGAGGTGCGTGCCTTTGAGGAGGAGCTGGCGTACTACCTAGGGCTAGAGCCGTGGAGTGTCATCAGCTGTGGCAACGGGAGCGATGCGCTCCTGCTAGCTCTGGCTGCGCTAGAGTTGCCCCGTGGTGGTGAAGTAATCATCGCCACGCACAACTATGTGGCGGCTGCCGAGGCGATCTGTCATCTAGGACTCCGACCTGTCTGGGCTGACGTGATGCCCTCGCTGAGTAGCGATGGGCGTGTCTCCTTTCAGATGAATGGCTCGCTAGACTATCTCGAGTCTCTTCGCACCCCTCGTACGGTGGCACTCATAGCGGTCAATATGTACGGTATGCCCTGCCCCGCAGACGAGCTGACGCACTTCTGCGAGCTTCACCAGATCCCGTGGATTGAGGACAATGCACAGGGGATGGGTGGCGTAGTCGAGAAAGTTTCGGGGTGCCTAAGGACTCCTATACCGCTAGGCACACGTGCTACGATCGGCACGACGAGCTTCTTTCCGACCAAGCCACTAGGCTGTATGGGCGATGGGGGCGCTGCTTTCGTACCGCATGACCAGCAGCTGGCGGAGCGTTTGCGCCAACTGGCCAACCACGGTCAGCACACACGCTACCAGTACGAGCGGTGTGGCTACAACAGTCGTCTAGACGCGCTCCAAGCAGCCGTGCTACGAGTTAAGCTAGGTCACCTGGACGAGGCGAATCGACGACGTCGCTTGCTAGCCGATCGCTACGACGAATTGCTGGCCGACCTCCCGATGGTGAGACGTCCGTGGCGTAGTGGGGACCAGCCCGAAGCGCTCTACCTCTACACAATCTGCGTACCCTCTGACAAGCGAGACGGACTACTCGACGAATTGCGCACCGCGGGCATCGACGCACGGGTCTACTACCCGCAGATGCTTCACCAGATAGCGGCCTACAACGATGGCACGTCTGAGGCTTCCTGCCCCGTAGCGGAGGAACTCCAGAAGACGATGCTCTCGCTACCGATAGCCCCAACGACTACCTTCGAGCAGATTAGCGAGATCTGCGAGCGAATCAAACAGTTTCTACTATAAAAGCCTTTACCTCCACTATGACAGCGAACCACAGCGCCCTAACAACCTCCTCTCCTACGCCACTCCACAGCCCGCTCCGCTGGGTAGTCGTGGGGTGCGGACACATCGGTCGCCGACATATGGAGCATATCTCAAAGCATCCGCAGACGCAGTTGGTCGGAATGGTCGACGTGCTCCCCGCTGCGGAGTGTGGCGCTGCACAGTTTGCTGGGGTTTCCTTTTACTCAAGCGTGAAGGAGCTGCTGGAGCGTGGGGGAGACACCTTTGATGTGGCATCAATCTGCGTTCCCAACGGACTGCACTATCCTATTGCGCTAGAGCTAATCAAAGCGGGTAAGTCGCTCCTCATCGAGAAGCCCGCCGTACTACACCCCGACGAGGGCGAGGAGCTGATCGCCCTAGCGAAGGCTCACGGCTGTCACCTATATAGTGTCTTGCAAAACCGCTTTACGCCTGTCTCAGCTTGGCTCCACCAGGTGATCGAGGAGAAGCGCCTCGGCAAGCTTTACCAGATCGAGCTGCAGTGTCTCTGGAATCGTGACGAACGCTACTACCTGCCTCGTCGCTGGCACGGCGACCTCAAGCTCGATGGCGGGACGCTCTTCACGCAGTACTCACACTTCCTCGATCTACTGATCTGGTGCTTCGGCATGCCAGAGGTGCAGGGCGGGAGCTTCTACAATTACAATCACCAGACGATGGTAGACTTTGAGGACTCGGGCTTGGTGCAGCTCACCTTCCCGCAAGACACGACGGGACTGCTGACCTACTCGACAGCGGTCTACGGGACCAACTGCGGGGTGCGCCTCACGGTGCTTGGCGAGCGTGGGTGCATCGTCCTCGATGGTCCCTTTATGAACAAGCTAACGCACTGCGTCATCGACGGCTACGACCGCCCCGACCTAGGCGAGAGCGAGCCTGGCAATGCCTACGGAGCCTACAGTGGCTCTGCGCAAAACCATCACTTCGTCATCGACCACACGGCGCGCGCTCTGCTGGGAGACCCGACCGCTCAGGCGGTGGAGATAGAGGATGCCCTGCGTGTCGTGCGCCTCATTCGCAACATCTACCAGCACAACCCTTACCTCTCCTAAGAAAGCCCTTCACGTTATGATCAAACTTCAGCATCGCACCTTACTCTATTGTCTCGCTACACTCATCCTGCTGGGGAGCTTCGCCAGTTGCAAGCAGGCAGAGCGGGAGACGCACACGCTTCGTATCCTACATACGACTGATGTACACGGCAACATACTAGGCTATGACTTCGTTCAGGACAGCTCGACTCCTAGCGGACTGGGACGTGTCTCTACTTATGTGACTCAGGTGAGAAGTGACTACCCGACGAGTACGCTGCTCTTCGACGGAGGCGATGTGCTACAAGGCAATGCGGCGGTCTACTACTCCAACTTCGTCGACACCGTGCGTACGCACTTCATCTCTGACGCTATGACGCTGCTGGGCTATGATGCAGCCGTCGTGGGGAACCATGATCTAGAGGCTACGCCGAGCGTCTACCACCGCTGGCAACACGACATGGCAACACCTCTGCTGGCCGCCAACATCGTACACAGCGATGGTCCCCTCAAGGGCAAGCCTTACTACTCGCCCTACAGCGTACACACGGTCGACGGGGTCAAGGTGGCTGTTCTCGGGCTGATCACTCCATCCGTGCCAGAGTGGATCCCCCAATCCTCTTATGAGGGGATGACCTTTGCTAGTCCGATCGCTACTGCTCATGTGTGGATTCCTACGATCCAGGAGCATGTCCATCCCGACCTGCTCATAGTCCTGATGCACTCGGGACTAGGCGACTCGGAGGGCGGTGAGAACTTTGCTATGCAGTTGGCAAACAGTGTCTCTGGTATCGATCTGATCCTCTACGGACACGATCATCAGGCTAATCAGACGACCGTGCAGAGCCCGTCAGGCTCTCCCGTCTTGCTAATCAATCCTGGGAGCCATGCGAGAAACGTGGCGGACGTGACGGTCTCCATCACCAAGCAACGCAACAAAGTGATCGACAAACAGATCCAGGGAGAGATCGTCTCAATGGCTTCCGTGCCAGTAGACTCCGCTTTCGTCAGTTACTTCTCGGGCTTTGCCGACACGGTGCGTAGCTTTATCGCTGAGCCTATCACACGACTCACAGAGCCACTAGTAGGTGTGGACGCACTCTTCGGACCCTCCGCTTATATCTCTCTGCTTCACCAGCTACAGCTAGACTTGAGCGAGGCAGACATCTCCTTCTCCGCACCGCATCGTCTCTCCCTGTCACAGCCTGCTGACACGCTACGGGTACGAGACTTCTTCGACATCTATCCCTACGAGAACCACCTCTACAAGATACGCCTATCAGGGCAAGAGATCAAGGATTACTTAGAGTACTCTTACGGCCTATGGTGCGGTCCCGAAGCCAGCACGGGCGAGCATCTGCTCTATCTGAAGGATCAAGCTGACGAGCAACGCTTCCCAACGGTCAAGCCGACCTTCAACTTCAGCGCAGCTGCTGGCATCGACTACACGGTGGATCTGCGCAAAGCTCAAGGCGAGCGGATCTCCATCGAGCGCCTATCTGACGGACGACCCTTCTCGGCCGACAGCGTCTACACGGTGGCGGTCAACTCTTACCGAGCTATCGGTGGCGGTGGGCATCTGACGCAAGGAGCGGGACTTTCGCCTGAAGAGTTGCGCCAGCGCATCGTTTGGGTTTCGCCTTATGACCTGCGCTATCACCTCATCGAGTGGGCAAAGGCGCACCAGCCGCTCACACCGCCTCGCTACAACAACTGGGCCTTCATCCCTAAAGAGCAAGCTGCACCCGCGATCGCCCGCGATCGTCGCATCATCGAGGAGAGCCTTAATAAGTAAAGAGGGCTCAGTCCAATGCCACAGCCTGCCCCTCAACTAGACTATGACTTGGGTTGACCTCCTGCTCCTACTGATCTTAGCTGGTGGTATCACCACCTTCGGCCGTAAGCGACTGCGCAAGCACAACCCCGTCTACAAAGGCGTAGAGCGTGACTTCGCCTCGCATTGTGCGCTCAGCATCGAGGAGTCACCGCTCCTGCAGCTCAGCACAGCGCCCGAAGGAGCCACGCCCCGTTACCTAGTGGTAGACACCGAGACCGTACGCTACCTGCACGACACGCTCGACGAGACACAGCTCTCCGCCATCGACACACCGCTCCTAGCGAGTCTCTCGTGGCTCCTCCTAGACGAAGAGCTACGTGTCGTACGGAGCGAAGACCATCTACTGCTCAGTGGCGTGCCGATCACGAGCGAAGCAACCGACTACCACCAGCTAACGACCGAGTTTGTCGCGGGGCATGGCGAGCCACCCCAAGCCGTATTAGAGCTATTCCTCAGAGATCTAGAGACTACGCAGATGATCGTGGGGCACAGCCTCGCCTTTCACTTAGCTGTCCTAGCACACGACCTGCAGCTCTACCAATTGCCCAGTGAGAGCCTGCGGTCCAAGCGACGCTTCTGCACTATGCGCCAAGGCATCAACTACCTCATCTCGCACTACCAAGCCGATCCTCTACAGACACGCATCAGCCTAGAGACGCTCTACAGCAGGCTCCTGTGGGGTCGTGAGGACCTAGAGATCATCTACCAGCTTAAGTCTCGACACGATGTCGTCCTCGCCACGCACTGCTTCATCAAGCTCTACAAAGATCCGACCAGTGTAGCCGACTCGTGACCATGCAGCAGGTGAACGAGCGTCATCACAACGCCCATCACCACGAAAAGAAGCGAGATCCCCACATTGAGCCACTTGCGCCACCGCTGCATACCGCCAGCGAAGCGCTCTAAGCGACTCAAGCCCATACGTATCAGCCCATAGACAGGATAAGCGACACTAGCCGTCAGGAGCGCAAAGAGTCCCAGATAGAGCAACCCCACAGCGCCCCCCGCCTGAGCCGTCATAGGCACCAGCATACCGAAGTAGATCAGTCCCGTAGCAGGACAGAAAAAGAGAGCCGAGCTAAAGCCTAGCCAGAGGGCTCGCCAGCTCCACGCACCCTGTCGCTCTAGCGGTTGCCTCTGCGCCAGATCATGCTCCTCCCCTTGATGCGTCGGCTCCTCGTCCTGGTGGTTATGATGGTCGTGATGGTCATGACGACCGAACAGCCATAGCAACACTCCCAATAGAATAATCAGCGGTCCCAGCCAATGCTCCAAGCCATACAGGATCTGCTCCTGTATCTGGAGCGTCTGAATGCTCGTACGCAAGAGCCAAGCCGAGAGCAGTCCGAGCGAGAAGTAGAGTAGCGCACGTCCCAGTGCATAGAGCGAAGCGATCCACCACCCTTGCCGTCTACTCGTCTGCCGCCCCGTCAAGAAGAGCAGCGAGGAGACCACCGTTGCCAGTGGACAAGGATTGATTGCCACGAGGAGGGCCATCACCACCACCGCCACAAAAGGCGTCGAGCCAGTGACCAGCGCTAAGAGATCAGCCTGCATAACGAAACAGATTGCTAGGTCAGAGTATCTTAGCGCACCACGATCTTGCCCGAAGTGTAGGCTGGCACCGAGTCACCCTGCGTCATCCGCAAGCGGTAGATGTAAAGCCCCGGCAGCAAGGCGCCACCCGACTGTAGCTTAGGCTCCCACCGTATCAGCGCCGG
This sequence comes from uncultured Porphyromonas sp., assembly GCA_900539765.1. Classification (GTDB taxonomy): domain Bacteria; phylum Bacteroidota; class Bacteroidia; order Bacteroidales; family Porphyromonadaceae; genus Porphyromonas. Next base: position 20,935 of record UQDF01000034.1, read on the forward strand.
CGTGTCGTAACCAGAGCGCGCCACCATCTGTGGCGAGAGCGCAACGAGTGCACCACGATAGTCGTATAGTTCGATAGTCACATCGACCTCCACGCCTGGCGCATTGTTGTACACCTCCACGATCAGTGGATCATCAGCCGTCAAGACCCCTGGACGAGCACGACTCTCAACCACCGTCGGCGCTTGACCAGCACGCACACGAAAGGCAAAGCTCTGCTCCGTCACATTGTTGCACACGTCCCACACCGTAAAGGTCGCTGTATGATCGCCATCGGGCAGCTCAGGTAGCAGGTAAAGCACCCGTCCCACACCAGCCTCCATCTCAGAGGCGGTGTAGCTGCTGTTGAGGTTAAAGGTCAAGTCCTCACGACCATCCACAACCAGCGTCATGTTGTGCCCTACGCCCGTTCCCGAAAGGTTGATCCCTGAGGCATCAGCCAGCGTAGCAACGAAGAGTGGCGTCGAGCCGATTGGGTTCTCCACCGAGAAGTTTGGATGACCTAGGTAGAGCTCTCGTATCTCTGGCGGTATCGTATCGACCACGCTGTGCTGCCCCACTCCTGGCTTGACACAGATCGCATGGCTCACGCCCATCGCTTCGTATGGCTCGCTACCCTTCGCATCACTGTAAGCATAGAGATTGATCTTGCCATTGCCCCCGCTATAAGGGAGGTCTTTAGGCACCACAAAGGAAAAGTCATAGAGTCCCTCTTTTACCTCAGCGATACCCGCATAAAGCATCCCTGGGTAGTCTTCAAAAGAGGTAATCTTCTCAGGATCCTTGCCGGGAGCATTGTCAATGTGCGTCTTGACTTCAGCCTTAGCGTCAAAAACCGTCACAAAGAGCCGACCCGTGAAGTCACCCTGCACGACCCCCTGACTGTTCGCCACATAGCCCCGCACCTGGACACTATCCATTGCGTGGAGCGCCACCGCCTCCCCCTCCGAGAGGTTGTCAAGCGAGACACCCGCTAGCTCCGTGATAACCGTCTCGTAGGCTGGCATACGAAGGCGCAGAGCTGGGTCACCAAGCAGGAAGAAGTTCAACTTATTCGTCGTATCGGATCTTATCAACTCGTTCTTCGCATCACGCATCACGATCCCCATAGGACGGAGGAAACCATCCTCTTGAGGTGTGAAGAGACTCTTGTGTAGCGCTCTATTCATATGCTCATTCGCTATATTCATCACTACACGCGTAGTCGTGTAGAGAGCGATCGCCCCACTGGTCGGATTGAGCATAGCCGACTCCCCAGCCGAGGTCTGCGGGTGGTCGTAGTTGGTAAAGTCACAAGTCGCCGTGATCCACACCGGCAGGTGGGGATAGTCAAAGCGCACAATATCCGCCTGCGTCAAGATCTGCTCATCGCTCCACGCTGCGGGCCCCCCGTGTCCCGTATAGTCTAGGAGGAGTAGTCCCTTCTGCAGCTCGTCCATTAGTTTGCGGCGCGCCTCTGGGACCGAAGTACGCCCGCCCACATTCTTGTGCGCATAAGCATCCATATAGACTTTAGAGACCATCAGCTCAGGCTGTAGTCGCTCCATAAGTTGAGCGATACGATCAGCCTCCTCGAGATGCGAGTATCCATCCATATTGTCCGCTACATAGCAAGCACGCGTACGCCACACGCCTGGCACCTGCTCGCTATCGTAGCGGATTATTTTATCCACTACCGCCTCAGCCTCCGCTAGAGTCCGTATAGGCAGACGACCGATACCCACCGAGAGCGTCTGCGCTCCGATACCGACACCACGTTGACCCTCCGAGAGGATGCCAAAGTAGTCATCCGTCGAGTAGCTGTAGATATTGGTCGAGTTCTCCCCTTGATACGTCAGCAAGAACTCCGTCAGCTGAAAGTCCCGTGCTCTCCAGTCTTGCGACACCTTACGATTGTCGTAGGCGCCATCGCCCATGAGGAGCAGCAACGGGTGATAGCTACCCGCACCATGCTCCGCTTCGTAGCGCTGCTTATAGTTCCACAGCATCAAGCGATAAGCCGTTGCATCGGGTGTACCGCCATTGTATTCATCAAAAAGCTCTTGCTGCGTCACCACCTGCACCCGCAGCCTCGAGTGCTCTCTGTGGTAAGTTGCCAAGCGCTCCGCAGCGGGGCGCAAAGCCTCCGTCGTAATCATCAGATAGTCCGGCACCGTGTCTAAACGAACACCTCCATGAGAAAGTGCCACCACCTGCTCCACAGGGTAAGCATCCGTAAGGGCAAAGAGCGTGTACTCCACAGGACATCCCGCCCCGTCTGTCACCGCTCCCGTAAAGGTCAAGGCACCACCCTGCTCCGCCACGGGCAAGCTCGTCACCTGCCCCTCGGCCGTACGTCCCCACAGTTGCAACGCACCAGCAGAGCCTGTCACCCCGATACGATGCTCTGCGATAGCGCCTGATTTGGTGGAGAAGTTGCGAAAGGCCAACTGCCCCTTGCCCCCATACTGCAAAGCGACTGGTGCCACCAGTGTCACATAGTCTAGATAAGTAGGTCGTCCCGCTGGCGACACTTGCAGCTGTACCTCCACGCTCTGAGCCTCAGAGGTCAAGTGGGTAGCAAAGCGCTTAGCGTGATAGATTCCCGCCAGATAGGTGCTCGTGGAGCCATCCTCACTCCGCTTGATAATATCTCGGTACGTCTCACCTCCTAGTTGCGCTGTCAGCTCCAGCGTCTCTTTTTTAGCTGGCAACCCCACATAAGCCACACCTAGTTGTCCCTCAGCTACTGGCACCAATGGCGTCGGTAACGAGAGCGACACCGAAAGCGGATGCCCCCCGATAGGCTCGCCAAAGAGCTTACGCCCCGAGGCACGTAGCGAGTGACGATCCTCCTCATGTACCACATGCGCCAAGAAGCTCGTCCGCACAGTCGTCTCAGTAGCCTGCTGCGCTCCCTGTGGCACGATGCTCTGTGCAGGTAGATCCGCACGATCTGTCGCTAGGTAGTACCCCTTGTTGCTGTAGATGTTTTGCTGGTGGCGGAAGGTCAGTTGCGACAGCTCAGGGATCCATTCCGTCGTCCCCGTAGCGTAAAAGTAAACCGCCTCATCAGCCACATAGATGGGGACAGGCGTGAGCTGCAAACTATTATCCTCTAGCACCTCGCTGAGCATCGCCCCGCCTCGCCCGAAGAGACGTACCTCGGCAGGATTCTCGATGCCCGCCTCTCGTAGTGCCGCAAAGGTCACTTTATGCACGCCCGTACGTGTCACCGAGAGACGCGCCCAGTGTCCCTCACGGAGCGGTGCGTAGTCTGCGGACTGCGCCTCCAGCCCCAGCAGAGCCGTAAGCAGCGTGACCAGTAGCAGGCAGATAGGTCTGTATATATATAGGAGTCTATGTCTCATAAGCATTCTAATAACGTGGGTATAGCTACTTATAGTATATCCATAGCTATGACCGATAGTGCAAATATACCACAATCTTCCCTTTGGTCTCGCCACCGCTGCCAAGGGAGATTACATTGTACTATGCGCCCTCGCCACCGCAATGATGCATCTAGCATTTCCTACGTGGCTATTTTTGATTCTCCACGTGGAGAATAAAAAATTCTTCGGAGGAATGAAATGAAACTTCGGAAGA
>UQDF01000035.1 GCA_900539765.1 uncultured Porphyromonas sp.
GCCTTGCGCTTCATCCTTTCTGCAAAGTCAGGACAATCTTGCAAGCAAGATTGTGCGACTGTTGACTTCTGCAACAGTCGTATAAGACAAGTCCCCGACAGAGCTGGCTCTGTCGGGGACTTGTCCGATAGTTTGTTGGGGCTATCTAGTAGCCCCTATGTGTAGAGTCTGCTGCTGAGGCAGCGGGGACTCTGACGGGGTGGGTCTATGCGAGGAATAGACCTCTGACGACACCGAAGGTTAGGATCGATACGAGTAGGGCTAGGATGGCGTACAGCTCAGGGAAGACGGCCATGACCATCGTTGCACCGAAGAGGTTGTTGCCAGCACCGATACCCTTGATACCATTGGCGCAGACCTGCGACTGGCGAATAGCTGAGTAGAGACCTACCACACCAAGGCTGAGTCCAGCAGCGAAGATAGCCCACGCAGCACCAGCACCGAGTGCGCCAGCGGTGAGGAGATCCTTGATGAGGGTGTTGGCCATAAAGAAGCCGACGAAGCCGTACAGACCCTGTGAAGAGGGAAGAGCGGAGAGACCGATGTACTGACCGAGGGCATCGGGGTTCTTTTTCATAGATCCGATGGTTGCATTACCTGCGATGGTGACTCCGATAGAGGAGCCGATACCTGTGAGGATGACCATGAGGGCTACGCCTCCGTATGCAATTAGTTCGTTCATGTTATGTATACTGTTATTGATTTGATTATTGCTTGTTTAGTTGACCTTAAAGGGGGTGTAAGGCTTACCGCCACCCTCGAATTCGCTGTTCTTGTAGTACTCCACAAAGGTGAGACGCAGCGGGTGTACGAGCGAGCTGATGATAGCCAGTCCGAAGTTGAGCCCGTGTCCGAAGAGTAGGATGAAGACCATCACGAGCCAGTTAAGCCCGATGGGCAGTCCCTCAGACATAGAGACCGCTAGGTTGTTGAAGACACCTCCCAGCACGCCACTCGTCAGTCCGATAGCAAAGAGACGGATGTAGGAGAGTGTATCTCCGAGTAGTCCCGAGGCGGTGTTGTATGTCGCCCAGAGTGAGGAGCCGACATTGAGGAAGATGTTTTTGCCAGGGCTGTTGTAGAAGACCACAACGAGTCCAGCAGCTATCGCCAGTCCGTAGAATATGTTGGTGACGTAGCTCGGTATTCCTGTCGCAGCCATCGGTAGTGCCACGGCCATGATGAGGGCAAAGATGACGATGACCCAAGCGTACGAAGAGAGTGCATACTTGAGTCCTCGCTGCTTCTGTATCTTGACGGCTGCCACGGTCTTAGCAAAGAGGATCTGAATGATACCCAGCACGACCGAGAGGAGCATGAGGTTGTCCTGATTGAGGAAGTAGTCATCTCGCACGCTACCTAGTACGGAGCCATCGTTGGCCCATGGCATGACCATACCGAAGACGGTGCCAAGTAGCGAACCGACCACGACGGTGGTGCCTCCGAGCCACTGCGCTAGAGAGCAAATGTCTTTCGTCGATTGTCCCTTGACCTTGCGCTTGAAGATGGTTGCGAGGATCAAGATGACGAGTCCATAGCCTGCATCTCCAAAGCATAAGCTGAAGAAGAGCATAAAGAAGGGTGCAAAGAGTGGCGTCGAGTCGAGCTCCGAGTAGTTCGGCAGTGAGTACATCCGCGTGATCGGCTCGAAGAGTCGGCTGAAGCGGTTGTTCTGGAGCTTGATGGGAATCTTGTCCTCATCGAGTATCTCCTGCTCAGCATAGTAGCAGGGGAGCTGATCTAGCTCTTGTCGCACCTCGGGGACTATCTTGCTCGGTATCCACCCCTCGAGGAGTATGACCTTGTCATCTGCCTCGCCAGTAGCCTGTAGGAAAGCGTTGCTCATCTGATACTTGTCCTGGAGGAGGAGGTCGTAGCCCTGCAAGTCCTCTAGGTGCTCGTCGATAAACTCCTGTATCTCCGTCTCAATCTGCTCGGCACGCTGCTCGAAAGAGGCTAGTCGCTCAGCCAGTTCGCTGGCCGTGTGGGTCGGAGCTTTAATCTGCTCCGCCTCGATGCGCTCTGTACTCTTGTCACCCACGGTGATGAAGTAGTGATGCGAGCGTCGGGTGTCGATGATGATGGCGTTGTGCTCCTCCTCCCAGTGCTCTTGATACTGAGCTGTGGGGATGATGTAGAAGCGGACTGGGTAACCCGCTTGCTGGAGCTGCTCTAGCTGCTGGACGTCATAGTCGCCCCACGGCTCCCAGTAGTCATTCTCCCGCTGCTGGCTCTCGATCTGAGAAGCTATCTGGCGACGATCCTCTAGGAGGGTCTCGATCTGCTGTAGCAGTGCCTCGCCCTCCTCTGCGCTAGCGGGCTTGCGGGGAGCGCCGATGGGCTGCTCCTCAGAGCGCTTGCGAGAGAGTGTGCGGATGAGGTCTGACAGATGACGACGCGCCACAACGATCTCTTTGATCTGTTCGCTCTCGCTGGTCGGCTTGTTCTCCTTAATATGCACGACTCCTAGGTCGCGTAGCTTGAGGAGGAAGCTGTCGTAGTCTTGGTGATAGACTAGGAAGAGGTACTTATCTATTTTCTCTATCATTGTGCTAGTCGCTCTTTTTGTTTGGCAGCACGAATCTCTAGATTGGTGCGCATGATCTTTTGCGAAGCCTTGGAGAGACTCTCTTCATCCTCTAGATAACGCTTGATCTTGAGGATAGCATCTTTGTAGCCCGGGATCTGAACCTTCTCAAAGAGGTTGACCTTTTGCGTAGTCTTACGACGAGCATACTCGAGATACTCTAGCTTGAGATTGAGAAACTCCGCCTCGATGCCTAGCGTGGCAAGCGCCTTGAGAAGCTCGACGCCCTGAGCAAACCAGGAGGGATGGCTAAAGAGGCTAAAAGGCTTCACCTCGTAGTCTATATTGTCTAGCACAGGGACGACAACACCAGCTATCTTCTTCGTCGATAGCTTCACATCGGTGACGCTGACCAGCGTAGGGTCAAACTCGTCCCACAGAGCCACCATATCCTGGTAGCCCTGTATGCCCTGCTCTAGCTGCTCATTGAGAGCATCTATCTCACGGCGAGCTTTCTTGACCTCTAGACGCAGGGCGCTCTCCTTGCTCTTGATCGTAGGCAGGGTGCGCTCTCGCATCTTAAGCTGTTTCTGTTGCTGCTGTAGCGAGGTCTTGTTGTACTGAAACTTGATCGCCATCTTTCTCCTTAAGCTTTGTCGACCTTACTATCTGTAGGCCAATACTTATCCACAAGACTCTGACGTATGCTCACCTCAGCGGGGGTGAAGTACTTGGCAAAGAGACTCCACGCATGGTCGAGCATCTCGGTCGTGTTGAGGTTGACGTCGATAGCTAGGAGGTCGTTGGCATAGTCCTTAGCGAAGTCTAGCGTACGCTGGTCGTAGTCTGTCAGGTCAAAGCCGTTCTCCAGCTTGGTTTGAGCGTTGGCCGCATCGGCATAGAGACGAACGCCTGCATTCATCACCTGTGGGTGGTCTTCGCGAGTCTTCTTACCGATGACTAGCTGCTTCAGACGAGAGAGCGAGCGGAAGGGGTCTACGATCACCTTACCGATAGAAGAGTCACGACGCAGATAGAGCTGACCCTCGGTGATGTAACCCGTATTATCTGGCACAGCGTGCGTGATGTCGCCTCCCGAGAGGGTCGTCACAGCGATGATCGTAATAGAACCTCCGTCGGGGAACTGTACCGCCTTCTCATAGATCTTTGCCAAGTCGGAGTAGAGTGAGCCTGGCATTGAGTCCTTAGAGGGGATCTGGTCCATACGGTTCGAAACGATCGAGAGCGCATCGGCATAGTTCGTCATATCGGTCAGAAGGACCAGCACCTTCTCATGCTTCTGCACAGCAAAGTACTCAGCTGCCGACAGTGCCATATCGGGGATCAGTAGACGCTCCACGGAGGGGTCTTCGGTCGTATTGATAAAGCTCACGATACGATCTAGAGCACCCGCATTGCTAAAGGTCTTCTTGTAGTAAAGGTAGTCATCGTTCGTCAGACCCATACCACCGAGGATGATCTTGTCGCTCTCAGCACGGAGTGCTACGAGTGCCATCACCTCATTAAAGGGTTGGTCAGGGTCCGCAAAGAATGGGATCTTCTGTCCCGTCACGAGCGTGTTGTTGAGGTCGATACCAGCGATACCAGTAGCAATCAGCTCGGAGGGCTGATCACGACGCACAGGATTGACCGAGGGACCACCGATCTCTACATCGTCGCCCTCTAGCTGTGGACCGCCATCGATAGGCTCACCGTAAGCGTTGAAGAAGCGTCCAGCCAATTGGTCGCTCACCTTGAGAGCTGGAGCCTCACCGAGGAAGATAACCTCAGCATTGGTCGGGATACCCTCCGTGCCTGCGAAGACCTGTAGAGTCACCTCGTCATGATTGATTCTAACCACCTGAGCGAGCTTGCCATCGATTGTTGCTAGTTCGTCATTACCTACTCCCGTAGCGTGGAGCATGCAGGTAGCCTTGGTAATGTTGGTGATGCGTGTGTATATCTTTTGAAAAGCTTGTGTAGCCATTGTGAGACGTTAGATACTAGGGGTTAGATATTAGAGGTGTCGTGAGCCGTTTTTTGCTGCTCGACCAGCTGCTCGTACTCTTGCTCGTACTTCTTGAAGTCGTCGCTCTGAAACTCCGAGTAGTTCATCTGCTTGAGGTAGTTGATGAGCTTCTTAAAGAAAGAGCTTACCTCGTTGAAGTCCTCAAAGTCCAATTCCGTGTGACAGATCTTGATCACTCTGTCGAGCATATACTTCTGGCGCTCTAGAGGCGTATTGCAGTCAATATCGTCAAAGGCATCCTGCTGTAGGATCACAAAGTCTATCAGCTCAGACTTCCAGAAGGTCACGTGGTACTCTACGGGGACACCGTCATCACCGAGGATATTGATCTGCTCAGCGATCTCCTTGCCACGCTGCATGCGTGTCTTGATCTCGTTAACCTTGTCGAGCCAATCAGAGCCAAGGTCTGCCGATATGTACTCCTTAAGCTCGGGGTACTCAATATACTTAGAGTAGCTGTCGATCGGGTTGACAGCGGGGTAGCGCTTACCATCAGCACGCTCCTGCTCTAGAGCGTAGAAGCATCGAGCCACCTTTTTCGTATTCTCCGTGACAGGCTCCTTGAGGTTACCACCAGCTGGAGAGACCGTACCGATAAAGGTTACAGAACCCGTCTCGCCATTGTTGAGATAGACGAAGCCGGCACGAGCGTAGAAGTTTGCCACGATAGCCGACAAGTCCATCGGGAATGCGTCTGGTCCAGGCAGCTCCTCTAGACGGTTAGACATCTCACGCAGTGCCTGTGCCCAGCGAGAGGTCGAGTCCGCCATTAGGAGTACTTTGAGGCCCATCGAGCGGTAATACTCAGCGATGGTCATAGCGGTGTAGACCGAAGCCTCACGAGCGGCCACTGGCATGTTACTGGTGTTAGCGATGATGATCGTACGCTCCATCAGCTTACGACCCGTGTGGGGATCTTCTAGCTTAGGGAACTCGGCAAAGATCTCCACCACCTCATTAGCACGCTCACCACAGGCTGCCATGATGACGATATCAGCCTCCGCCTGCTTAGAGATAGCGTGCTGGAGGACCGTCTTGCCTGTACCAAAAGGACCCGGGATAAAGCCCGTACCGCCCTCTACGATTGGGTTTAGCGTGTCAATGGTTCGCACGCCCGTCTCTAGGAGCTTGAAGGGGCGAGGCTTCTCGCTGTAAACCTGGATAGGCACCTTGACTGGCCAGCGCTGTATCATCGTGATATCATGCTTCTTGCCCTCAGCGTCGACAATCACAGCGATCGTCTCCTCGACAGTGTACTGACCCGCTGGCTTGACACTCTCGACCGTATAGCTCCCCTCCATAACGAAGGGTACCATAATGCGGTGTGGCTGATGATTTTCGTCCACCTGCCCCAGCCACGAGCCAGCCTGTACCGTGTCGCCCGCCTTAGCAATAGGCTTAAAGTCCCACTTCCTAGTCGTGTCTAGTGGATGGGTGTAGTCACCTCGCTTGAGGAAGACACCATCCATCTTGTCTAGGTCATGCTGCAGACCATCATAGTTTTTGGAGAGCATACCTGGTCCCAGTGTCACCTCGAGCATATGCCCAGTGAAAGAGACCTTGTCGCCCACCTTCATACCACGAGTACTCTCGAAGACCTGTACATATACGCTTGCACCGATCACCTTGATTACCTCGCTCATCAGCTCCACCCCGCGTACGGTGATGTAGCATATTTCATTTTGCGATACGGGACCATCGACCTCTACCGTGACAAGGTTAGAGACGATTCCTTTTACCACACCGTTTGTCATTGTATCTATTATTTCTTTTGTTTGCGTTTGAACTCCTCTAGCGAGGTGGTGCTCTCATGCTTGAGCTGAGAGACTATCTGACGGAAGACTTGCTCGCCCGTCTCTTCGTTGAGTGATACCCAGCGCTCTAGGATCTCTAGCTCTAAGTAGTAGGCTAGGAGATACTCTATGTCAAAGGGCTTAAAGAAGGTCTGCTCCTCGAGCCAATCCCAGCGAAGCCGGTCTATCAGCTGCTCACGACGAGCGATGTCCTCCTCGCGACTGATGTTGACCAACTGCTGTATCTGAGGAAATAGCTCCTCCGTGATGCTAAAGTCCGCAGCCTGCGAAGTGCGCAGATGATGCTGCAGTGTGCCTCCTCCGATGATATACTCCTTAGGGTCAAAGCCCAGCTGCCGACTAGTGTAGGCGGCTAAGATATTCTTGATGTTAAGGTTAAACTCCGCCCACTCAGCTACGAAACGATTTCTCTGATGCATCAGATAGTCGTAGTACATCGCCATAAGCTTATCCTGCTCTAGGCGTAGCTGCCAGATCGTGTAGGGCTCCTCTGCCTGCTGCAGCTCCTCACGCATCTCAGCTCGCTCCTCCTCTAGCTCCTCCTCCAGCTCTGGATCGGGGAGACGCATCTCTATGTACTCCTTGATGAAGTCAGGGAGGTGCTTCGTGCGGGGACGCTTCGTGCGCTGCTGTACAGCTATGATATAGTCAGCGAGCTCCTGAGCATCGATCGTCTCTAGTGGCTCCTTGGGCTCCAGCTCGATCTCTGAGGGGTCATCCTCCCAGTGGATAGAGTCGTCCGAGAGCCACGCATTGATCGTCTCCAAGATCTGCGGTATCTCCTGCTCCATGAGGAGTAGGTCTAGGAGGCGTCTGTCACGCTTGGTGAGCTCCTGTCGTAGCTCCGCCTGCAGTGCATCCGTCTGTATCGGTAACTTGCGGTCGTCTACACCAATGTTTGGCAGACCTGCGATGGTAGCGTAGTACTTTGCCATAATGTTGTCGTTATAGCACAGCAAGTGGTGTGCAGAGAGGCTCTGTAGGCACCCTTAACTATACTTTATATATAGCTTGCTTAGAAAAGCTCCTCCACAAGACGAGGACGTAGGAAGCTCTTGAAGAAGTTGACAAACTCCTCCTCACCGAAGTTGACCTTGTACGAGCCATCAGCAGGTGCTACGGAAAAGCCAGCACCCTGAGCCGATCCCGTACGGATCGTTACTTGTCCGCTATCGAGTAGCGCCTTAGCGTTGCCGAGCATATACTTCTCCAGAGCCTCAGCGTTGGCTGTCTCGATGACCATCGGCTCACCGACGGTCCACTGCTGTACGATGGCGAGCATCAACTTCTGCATAAAGTCTGCATCGGTGGTCATCGCCTTGACATTGTCACGTACGATGCGATCCGTCAGACTGTCTGCGATGGTACTCTGCGTAGAGCTAACCACCTGCTCAGCGTATAGCTTGAGCTCTGCTTGGGTGTTTTTAGTTAGATCTGCTGCCTGACGCTGGGCATCATTCACGATGCGCTGTGCCTCGACCTGTGCGGTAGCGACCATCTCGTCGCTTTGCTGCTTAGCCTTGGCTAAGATCTGAGCAGCCTCTTGATTTCCCTTTTCTACCCCTTCGTGGTAGATTTTGTCGGTGAGTTCCTTAATCTTGGAGTCCATCTATATATAGTAGTCTATGTTTTTGCTTGCCTTGTAGAGCGCATCAGCAGCGAGTCTCTCGCGTAGGTGTATACGCTTACAATGGCAAAGATAATAATTTGATTTAAGAGCCACAATGGTTTTACCCTCTAAATTGAGGCTGCATACTCCAGTGTCAAGTGCAACACGGTTATAAATGTCGGTAAAAAGACTTCGTAGGGAGTTTTATAGCCTAGTTTTTTACCTGGTCTATTGTTTGGTTGATTCCAAATATATCTGATTCCATCGTCAGAGTCGAGATCTTGTCAAAGGATTTTCCCTTTGGGGATGTATTGTGGCATTAGGCCATTCATATTTTTCGATGAGAAGTTTGTCAGAAGAGCTGTAAGGTTTAGCAAAGAGTACAGGGATCTCTAGCGCCCGCTCTATAGACTTGAAGTAGGTGAACTCAGTTCCGTTGTCAGTGGAGATGGAGCATCTCTGCCCCCTGCGCTTTAAGAAGGCAAGCCTGCGATTGGCCACCCTGACCACTTGTTTGGACCTAAAGTTCAAAAAGGATGCATCCCCTCAAAAGCAGGGATACATCCTTTTCTGTCTATTCTGATGGCAGAAGCCCTTTAGGGGCTTATGCTTCGTCCTTTACTTTACCACCACCTTATGAAGGGTTCTGGTACCCTGGGAGTGACTCACTACTACCACATAGCTGCCACGGGGTAGCTGTGCGGGTAGGCTCTCCGCTACACATTGTCCCTCGAGGCTATAGACCACTACTTGCTCGTGATCTCCTTCGATTTGCAATAGTCCCGAGGCATCTTGATAGAGCCTTGTAGAGTTCTCGTTGACTTGGGGAGCAGTTACCCCAGAGAAGGAGTCTCCAAAGGGGATGGTTTTGCTACTGTATACGTGGCAGCTAATCTTATTGACGTAGGTTGGATCGCGATGCAAGAAGAGGACCACCTTCAGATTCTCTTTCTTCCACGAGGGGTCAAGGGCTATCTCTGGAGATTGATAATCAAAGGTTCCGTCAGCCTCGGGCATAATATTAGTACCGAGATTGCTTGTGTAGTAAGCTCTCACCATATGCTGGTGCAGATATTCTTCCCCTGAGCTTGTACCTTTTTGGTCTTGTGCCTTCACGTTGTCTTCGGTCACGACAGCTGTAAGGTATAGGTCGTCTGGGTCAGCGTCATAGAGGAGCTTTCCCTTTACCTCTAGACTAGTCTTACCTCCAGGTAGGTCGTGGCATACGATATCGGAGATGAGTGCTCTCTCCTTCTCTTGAAGGAAGGGCTCCAGTAAATCGGCATCAGCTTTTTGATCTTTGCCAAAAAGCTGGTCCTTCGACACAAAGGCAAAGGCTCTACGCTCCGAAAGATAGGGAGCCCTATTGATGGAGAAATAGGGGAGCTGCGAAGATGTGGGATACGGGACTTGTCCTAGGAGCGTGGCAAGCTCCTCGTTGCAAGCTTCTTTGGCAAAGGCGACCTCTTCACCACCCACGGGATATGCCACGCAAGAGACTTCGTAGCCCTTCGCCACTAGATCCTCTGCCATTTGATTGATCAGAGCATTGTACCTCGGTGCATCGGGAGCACTCTCGGAGGTGTAGTACTCTACAAGTACCGACTTGCGCTCCATACTGCCCTTTTCAGTAGGATTGAAAGCATCAAATACCCACTTTATCATTCCTTTTTCGATTACCGACTGGTCGTCGATACTCAGCAACTCGACCGACCCCTTGGAGGTGCCTTCTGGATAAGGAGGATGCGTCCAGGCAACCTCGCAAATCCCTTTTACAGGTACAGGGATCTCAAAGGGAGGATACTGCTTTTCGCGCATTCCGTAGTTAGCATGATGGTACTTCTCGAGGAAAGTCATACTTGTTATCTCCTCAAAGCCGATGTTGCGAACTAAGATATCGTAGCGGAAATATTCTTTGCTAGTAAGGAGACTATAACGTGGCTGCTTAAGAGGATAGACTATATAATCGTAGTACCCATCGGGGTCGTCCACAAGTGCGTAAATAAGCGCCGAGCCCAACTCGAGAGGCTCCGTATCCTGCACCTGGCTGAAACTGTAGCTCTTCCCCTGCTCGTAATAGGCGGTGGATAGGGCTACCATATTGGCTTCTGGCAGGCAATACTCTCTATCGCCATCGTACAATACGGGCGAGGAGTTGCTCCCTTTCACGCTAGTGGCGGGGCAAGAGTATCCGACCAGCACAAGATCCTTTGCAGAGACCTTTTGCGGCTCATCTAGTAACACTTGATTGTATCCTTTTTGGAGGGTCGCAGGCTGGCTCACTAGGATCTCTTGACTTAGGCCATTCGTATCGTCTTGCCTCACACGTGCTACTATCACGCGGGCATCCTCAACCGCTTCGTCTACAACGCACTCGATCCCTCTGATCGTTATATTGTCAAAGTGTGGAAGCATAATATAAGGCGTCACTACGCCCTCAATCCCCTCTTCAAATTCCAGCGCTTGGTGATTGAGAGACGGCTCGATAGAGGCATAGCCAAAACCTTTAACGAGGGGTACAAGGTTTATAGACTTCTCGCAAGCTACCCCTCTACCGAGAATATGCGGAGCCGGGCGAAGATCGAATAATTGCTTGATAGAGCGTGAGGAGGACCATAGCCCTTGAGAAGGGTAGCCTGTCATAGAGTCCCCCTGAGCAAGAAGCGCCAGGGGGGCAAATAAGAGAAGGCTAGCTATGCACCTCCAAAGGTTGCTTATAGTTTTCATATCATAAGTTCCAATTAGTACCTTTCCTTATGGTGGGGATAGCGAGCTTGGCAGTATAGGTAGGGTCTGCTACGCAGTAGAGCAATAGGCAAAAACTACTAGCTCCTAGGCGAGTGCTCTACCGTATGCGTCAAGCTCGCTAGACTCCTTTTATCGTTTGAAGAGAGGTAGGGATTCTCTCAGACCATTGTACTCTATTACCAGCAGGTAGTCTCCTTGCGAGAGGCTACGAAGGTCTACTATAGTGCCACTTCCAGTCAGTTGCAGTTCGCCCGTGATGGAGTATAGAGTCCATACAGCAGCATCACTCGTGCGAATATAGACGAAGTCTGTAGCTGGGTTTGGATAGACTACAATAGAGGAATTACTCGGGAGCACATTGTCGATACCAGTTGTATCTCCTTCGTACTCTACAGTGTTGTTGATACTGCCTCTGAAGTCATAGCAAGTCCAGTTTTTGTTGTTTGCTATGGTCACATCGCTCACGAGGCATACATTTTCTTCGTTATTCGCATTGGTGTCGACGATGGTTATCTTTCCCTTAGCGTTGGCTTCTCTTTGTGGGAGCGACTGCATCGTGGCAGTCATCTTTTCCCCTTTGATCGCATTGGTATGGCACACCACGGTCATAAGGAGAGGAGTAGCGGTGAAGTCTAGCTCTTGGAGCTGGTTGTCTGCCACATTGAGGGTCTTGAGCTTTGGGTTATGAGCCAGATCGAGCGAAGTGAGTCGATTGGCGTAAGCCATCAGTTCGCTGAGCTCGGGGAAAGCAGAGAGATCAAGTGTGGAGAGCCTATTGCGGTGACACCAGAGGCTGGTGAGTGCTGGACAGTCATCGAGCTGTAGCGATACGAGACCATTCTCGGAGCAATCGAGGATAGAGAGTTCTTTTTGATCGCTTAGTTCGAGCCTTTCCAGTTGATTTTTCCCAATATAGAGCTCCTCTATAGCTGGGCAGCTTTGGATAGTAAATTGGGCCAGTTTATTGGTGTGCAGCTCCACATAGTTGAGGTTGGGGAGGTTCTTGAGGTGTGCAGCAGTCAGCTGCTGTCCGTTGCAGTCTAGCTCGGTGATATCTCCAGAGATAGAGATGGACTGCGATGTGATCGTGTAGAGGTAGCGTCCCTCTTCGTAGTCGCCTTGCTGATAGTCCTCTTTCACACCATTGAGTACGACTCCCTTGCTGTCTCCCAAGTTGAGGGCGATTTGTGCACCAATGGGTAGCTCGGTCTTCAGTACGATATTGATCTCTTCCTCCTGAATGTCGCTTTTGTGTAGTACCACTTCGTTGGACTTGAGGGGAGTGGTTGCGGAGCCTGTAAGCTCTTCGAGGGAGAAGAAAGCGGGTTCGAAGGTAGCTTGCAGGGTAATGCTATCTTTGTCGGCAAAGAGTGATTTCTTGAACTTAAATATCCCCTCTTCCGATGTGTAGTGATCATCCGCTATCACCTCTCCACTATTAGCATCTTTCCATATAATGGTGGGGTGGTGTGGCTGACCGCTGAAGTCGTACTCTGTCGCCATCTGCGAGAGGTCTATGCGTGTGCCGACAATATTTTCCTCGGGGATAGCGTAGCCCTCTGGGGCATAGGTAAAGTTGTACTCTCCGTATTCGACGTTGGGGTTCTTGGCTGGAAGGCTGCTAAGCGGGAGCTGGTGCCCTGAGATGTTGAGTCTCTTGAGCCCTTCGTTGTTGAGAGTAATCTCTCTTAGCCCAATGCCATTTTGTATACCTCCGTTTTGCCACCGGAAGAAGTTGATCTTCGTAAGGCCAGTAAGGTTGATTTCCTTGATCTCTTTCTGGTCGGTGACCCACACATACTCCAAATCTGGGTAGCGTGAGAGGTCGAGATCGGCATTGGCAAGAGTAGCGTAGGCAGGGCTATCTTTCTTCCAGTTCGATTGGATCATGATATGCTTGAGCTGAGGGTGGTACCCTATCTTGAGCCGCGGGGCATCTTGAATGCTGATGTACTGGATTTTGGGGCAGAGGGAGAGGTCTACCACACCATCTGTGGAGTGTGCTAGAGTGCCGCCCTTGTATGACATATAGTAGAAGCTGAGAAGGTCAGGTGCATCTACCTTGCCTACACCGATGATGGAGCCAGACTCTTTGAAGTTGTTTTTGAAGCGCTCGATGCCTTCTGCTTCGAAGGAGACGACGCTATTCTTGGCAAGTGGTGTTTCATAGGTGTGGTTGATGGTTTGGGTAGCTTCGGCGTCGACTTCAATAGTCTCGGTAGTGCCATCGCCCCAGTCGATGGCAACGGATGCTTTACCACCCAGCTCGAAGGAGACCTCTGTGGCCCCCTCTTTGACAATGATTTCAAAGGGATGGGTAAGGCTTTGGGCATGGAGGGAAAGGATCCCAGCGATGCATGCTAGAAGAAGGGTAATTGTCTTTTTCATAAGGGTATAACTAGTGGTTTTGTGAATTGGGTCGTAGATTGAATGGTCGAAAGCACACTCTCAACCTAGATGAGGCAAATATAACTTTTTCCCTAGACATAGGATCATCGGTATAGTGTTTTTTTTTGCGCATACACATTGGGTAGCCAGATGAGACGGGTGGCGATATGTAGGGAGGCACGGCTCGGACGCATACCATCCGTACGTCCCCACAGAGCGCAGTTGGCAGTTAGCTAGAGGTACTAGTGCTACTAGGTATACTAGTGCCTCTAGAAAAACTAGCTTCCCTCTAATCTCTAACCACCCTCACGTGGGGATTTCCAAATTATTGCTGTCCGATCGGACAGCAATAATAATAAATAAACAGAGAGGACATATCATTGCAATGACATGTCCTCTCATTGTATCTAGTCTAGGGAGCGTAGGTTATGATGCGGATGTGGCTAAATCTGTAGCTTGTAGCGCCCATCGGGCTGGAGTGAGACGGCACCTTCGCTCTCGAGGAGGAAGAGCCGGAAGCTCACCTCGTCGACCCCCATAAGTGTCTGGTCACAGATAGCGTCGATCGAGAGGCCATCACCGCTCTCGATGAGTAGGTCGAGGAGAGGACGTGTCTCAGGCTCTAAGCGAGCACGCAGAGCATTGAGCTTGCTCTCGTGAGACATAGAGCTGCTGGTGCTGCGCGCTTCATGATCAGGCTTGTGCCACTCGAGGTCTTCGCAGAGGTGAGCGGCCGAGGTGATGAGCTTGGCGATGTTGTTGTAGATAAGGTTGTTGCACCCTTCGTTCTCACGATCTGAGGGACGACCTGGGAGCGCATAGACGGAGCGGTCGTAGTCGAAGGCTTGGTGCGCCGTGATGAGCGAACCGCCACGCTCGGCAGACTGACCGACGAGGGTCGCCTGCGTGAGCCCCGCCACGATACGATTGCGCAAGACGAACTGATGTCGCTGTGGCTTGACACCAGCTGGGTACTCAGAGAGCAAAGCTCCGCCGTGGGTTACGATATTGCGAGCGAGGTTGCGGTGATTGCTCGGATAGATCATATGAAGTCCGTGAGCTAGCACGGCAACGGTGGGCAAGCCCGCCTGAAGCGCTGCTTTGTGTGCGACTGCGTCTAGCCCGAGTGCCAGACCGCTGACGATGGTCACTCTGTCGGTTACGTTGGGCAGGTGGCTGATGATCGCCTGCAGATCCTCCACACCATGTTGCGAAGGCTTGCGCGTGCCGACCACACTGAGCGTTTGCTCCGCATGAAGTGGAGCTAAGTCGCCTAGGTAAAAGAGTATCAGCGGCGCATCGGCACACTGGAGGAGTAGGGGAGGGTAGTCGGCATCGTAGATGCTGACCATTCGAATGCCTAAATCGGCAGTGCGCTGTAGCTGCGCTTGCGTTTCCTCAAGCTTAGCTCGATCCCGCAGGAGCGGGTAGAGGTGCGTGTAGACGTGCCCGTTGAGCCTTGCCAGAGCTTGTGGATCAGCCCATAGTGCTGTGGCTGATCCGGCAAACTCTATCAGATGGCGAGCGAGCTGTAGCGATACGCCCTTGAGCTGTGTCAAGGCGTAGATACAGAGATGCTCACGTCTTATCTCAGGCATAGGCTAGACGGCGCGGGCTACTGCTTAGCGAGCCACTCGTAGCCGTTGCGGAAGAACTGTATCCACGGAGAGACCTGATCCTCCTGGCGACGCTCTTCGGGATAGAAGCCACACTGCCAGGTGAGCGTAGCACGCTCTGGATGAGGCATCATAGCTAGGTGACGCCCATCGCTACTGCAGAGTGCTGCGATGCTGCGCTCAGAACCATTGGGGTTGCCTGGATAGGTGTCGTAATGGTAGCGTGCTGCGATCTGCTCATCAGGTATCGTGGGGCAGACGAAGCGTCCCTCGCCGTGAGCCACCCATACACCGAGCTGACACCCTTCGAGACCTTGTGTCAAGATAGCGCCCGTGTCGGCTATGTCTACGGTTAGGAAGTTGGACTCGAACTTGTGCGAGGCGTTGTGCTCCAGCTTGAAGAGGCTTTCACCCTGAGCATCCTTGCCGAGGAGACCGAGCTGAGCCATGAGCTGACAGCCGTTGCAGATGCCGAGCGAGAGCGTGTCGGGACGTGCATAGAACGCTTCGATAGCCTTGCGAGCACGCTCATTGTAAAGGATACCCGCAGCCCAGCCCTTGGCAGAGCCTAAGACATCGGAGTGCGAGAAGCCACCGCAGTAGACGAGCATACGCACGTCGGCTAGGTCGGTGCGCCCCTCGATGAGGTCGGTCAGATGCACGTCCACCACGTCGAAGCCTGCGAGGTGCAGTGCGTAAGCCATCTCACGCTCACCGTTGGTTCCGTTGTCACGTAGGATAGCCGCCTTGATGCCTGAAGCCTTCGTGCGATGAGGCTCTAGCCCTAGACCAGCATAAGTGCCAGCAAAAGCGTGCGGGAAGCGCCACTGTACGGGTTGCTTGCCTAGGCTCTCGTAGCGATTAGTGGCTAGCGCTTCGCCACTCTGGAAGCAGTCTAGCAAGTAAGACTTGTTTGCCCAGCACTTGCGAGCAGCATCTATGTCAACCTCGTACGTCTTGCCCTCCTGATGGATCATTAGCAGGCGAGACTCGGTGGGTGCGCCTAGGTCGGCATAAGCGATCTCGTACTCCTCGAGGATACGCTTCGCCTGCTCTGCCTTAGAGACCTGTAGGATGACGCCCGGGTTCTCGCTGTAGAGTGCCGTGACGAGGTCCACATTGGCGAGTGCGTCAAGGCTAATCTCAGCACCTCCATGTGTATTGGCAAAGCACATCTCCAAGAGCGTTGTGACCATACCGCCTGCCGATATGTCGTGACCGGCTAGGACTAAGCCCTTATGGATCAACTCCTGAACGGCCTCAAAAGCGGTGGCGAAGTAGTCGGTATCACCGACTGTGGGGAAGCTGTCACCCAGCTGTCCCAATGCTTGTGCCAAAGCTGAGCCACCGAGTGCCATCGGAGCAAAGCTAAAGTCTATGTAGAGCAGACGACTCTGCTTAGCAGCCTTGAGCTCAGGCGTTACGATGCCTCTGACGTTGCTCACGGGAGCTGCTGCGGTGATGATCAGTGTGCCTGGGCTCATCACCTGCTTTCCGTCGGGATACTTCTGCGTCATAGAGAGCGAGTCTTTGCCCGTCGGGATATTGATCCCTAGATCTATAGCAAACTCACTACAAGCCTGCACCGCCTCATAGAGACGTGCGTCCTCGCCCTTGTTGCGACAAGGCCACATCCAGTTAGCACTGAGCGAGATGCCACGTATGCCACCCTCGATGGGAGCAAAGACAATGTTCGTCAGAGCCTCTGCGATAGCCATCCGAGAGCCAGCCCCAGCATCGATGAGTGCCACCTGAGGCGCATGCCCTACGGCAGTCGCCATACCGCTCTTGCCGTCGTAGTCTAGTGCCATAGCACCGAGATCGGATAGTGGTAGCTGAAGTGCACCAACGCATTGCTGCTGTGCCACACGACCCGTTACGGAGCGGTCCACTTTGTTGGTCAACCAATCCTTAGAGGCGACCGCTTCGAGGGTCAATACTTTGTCTAGGTATTGGCGCCACTGCTCTTTGTCATAGCTTACTGTGGCAAACTGGTGAGCGACCGTCTCGTCTTCCATAACCGTCTTGGGCGACTGCCCCAGCAGGTCGGATACGGCTAGGTCGATGGCTGCGCGTCCCTCCCGCTCTGTGCTAAAGAGTAGACGCTCATCGTCGGTCGTCTCGCCTACCTTATATATAGGACTGCCCTCACGTCGTGCTATCTGCTCCATCTGCGCATACTCACGCTCCTGGATGAGCAGACCGACACGCTCTTGGCTCTCATTGCCGATGATCTCTCTAGCGGAGAGCGTCGGGTCGCCTACGGGTAGTGCGTCAATGTCGATGCGTCCTCCCGTCTCCTCGATAAGCTCCGTGAGACAGTTCAGGTGTCCGCCAGCGCCATGGTCGTGGATGCTCACGATCGGGTTCTCGCCCTGCTCGCTGATAGCGCGGACCACGTTGAGAACACGCTTCTGCATCTCAGGGTTGGCACGCTGCACCGCATTAAGCTCGATACCGCTACTGTACTCGCCCGTAGCGACAGAGCTGACGGCACCGCCACCCATACCGATGCGGTAGTTGTCGCCACCGAGTAGCACGACCGTCTCACTTGGCTGTGGTGTCTCCTTCTTAGCATCCTCTTGGGGAGCGTAGCCCATACCGCCCGCTAGCATGATCACCTTATCGTAGCCGTAGAGCGTACTGTCGGCACTCTCCTGATGCTCGAACGTGAGTAGCGAGCCATTGATTAGGGGCTGTCCAAACTTATTGCCAAAGTCACTAGCGCCGTCGCTCGCTTTCGTCAGGATCTCTTGCGGAGACTGGTAAAGCCAGGGACGTGGGTCTAGCTTGGCAGGACTCAGCTTCTGATCCTTCTCTAGACGTGGGTAGGAGGTGATGTAGACGGCACTACCAGAGAGTGGTAGCGACCCCTTGCCACCGCACATGCGGTCACGGATCTCACCGCCCGAGCCAGTAGCTGCTCCGTTGAAGGGCTCAACCGTCGTGGGGAAGTTGTGCGTCTCAGCCTTTAGTGCCAAGACCGTATTGCGCTCCCTTAGTGTGAAGAGCGAAGGCTCCGTCGCACTCGTTGGCGCAAACTGCCAGACGCGAGGACCCTTGACAAAAGCTACATTGTCCTTGTAAGCCGAGACGATGCCGTTAGGGTTCTCCTTGGAGGTTTGCTTGATCATCGCAAAGAGCGAATCGTTTTGTCGCAAGCCGTCGATGATGAAGGTGCCGTTGAATATCTTGTGGCGGCAATGCTCCGAGTTGACCTGTGAGAAGCCGAAGACCTCAGAGTCTGTCAGCGGACGACCTATGCGTGCCGAGACACCCTGTAGGTAGGCTATCTCCTCCTCGCTTAGGGCTAGTCCCTCCTCCTCGTTGTACGCCTCTAGGTCCGTGATCTCACGGATCGGCTGTGGCTCAGCGGTCATAGCGAAGCTCTCCTGACCTAATCCCTTGTAGATCGCTTGGAGCATCGGGTCGTAGTGCGGCTTCACCTCGTGGGTACGTGTGAGCTGCTCGATACGGTCGATGCCAGAGATGCGCATATTTTGCGTTATCTCCACAGCATTGGTACTCCATGGAGTCACCTGCGTAGGACGAGGTCCCACAAAGGTTCCCTCGAGATGAGACTCGGGAGCCAGCTGCGCTCCGCCAAAGAGCCACGAGAGACGCTCGCAGGTCTCCTCGCTGAGAGCTGAGCTGTGTGAGACTGCATAAATCGTATCACCAAGGACAAAGTAACTAATCATAGCGGGTTGTGTATAATGGGTCTGAAACTACTTGCGTTGCAAATGTACGGAAATTAGCGTTGAGGGCAGCTGTTTAGACATATAGTTGCCCAGCTTCGTTGAGCGTGGGAATGTGTGTCGAGCTGTCTTGCTCGAGGCAGAGGCGCAAGCTCTCAGGGTAACCACGCTGTATCAGCCGTTGGTTGTGATCGCAATTATAGAGGTAGTCGTATAGATGCGCCTTGTGCTGGCGGTACAGCTCTAGCGCCGTG
Organism: uncultured Porphyromonas sp.; assembly: GCA_900539765.1. GTDB lineage: Bacteria > Bacteroidota > Bacteroidia > Bacteroidales > Porphyromonadaceae > Porphyromonas. The sequence goes on from UQDF01000035.1 coordinate 18,684, forward strand.
CGGCTGCTATCGGTGAGTCGGTAGGTTGCGCCCAGCTCCTCTAGCTTGTCTAGGAGCGCAGCGCCGTAGAGCGTGTCCTCGATACAGAAGCTGTTTTGCCAACCAGAAGCGAGTACCGTCACGGCCCGCCCCGAAGCTTGGCAGTGACGCGCCACGGCAGTGAGATTGCTAAAAGCGCCAACGATGATCTCCGCTGCGCCAGCCTCTCGAGCTGCGTGAATGGCTTGGGTGCCGTTGGTCGTCGTGAATACGATGCTACGTCCACCGATCCGCTCAGCGGTAAATTCGGAGGGATCGTTACCTAGGTCAGCCCACGGGCAACGCATCGCATTGCGCTCGGCAGCTACCACATAGCCCTTGTCGAGAAAGCTCTCCGCCTCCTCGGTCGTCGCCACGGGTATGATCTCCTTAGCACCATGGTCAAAGGCCGCCACCATCGAGGTGCCAGCACGCAGGATATCCACCACGACCACCACGCTGTCCTCCTGGTGGTAGTAAGGGTAGAGTGCTGGACACGGACAAATATCAAAAGTCAGATGTGCCATAAGAGCGGAAAGTTTGTTGAGACGATGTCAAAGCCCTCCACGAGTGAGGCAGAGATGCTCAGTGGAGGGCTTTGCTTAGCGCGCTGCTTGTCGCTTGAGACTGTTGCATAAAGGCGAATCGCTGTGTTGCTTTCGGGGTTCGGCTTCAGTTACATACGGAGGTATGCTCCCTTCAGACCTCACCCCCAGCGCCTTGCGCTTCATATTTTCTGCAAAGTCAGGACAATCTTGCAAGCAAGATTGTGAGACTGTTGACTTTTGCAACAGTCTCCGCTTGAGTAGCTTAGCGCAGCGTAGTGTGATTACTTGCGGAAGGGGGGCTTGACCACCTTAGCCTCGAGGTTGCGCTTGCGGACAGCAATGTAGATCTTGCTGTCTAGCTTGCTGTACTCCGTAGAGACGTAGCCCATACCGATGCCCACCTTGAGTGCGGGAGACATAGTACCAGAGGTGACCACGCCGATCTTCTCGCCAGCCTCGTTGACTATGTCGTAGTGCTGACGGGGGATACCCTTGTCGACCATCTCGAAGGCGACGAGCTTGCGCGTTACGCCCTCGGCCTTCTGCTTGAGTAGAGCCTCACGACCTACGAGTTCGGGCTTATTGTCTGTGAGCTTGGTGATCCAGCCTAGACCGCTCTCTAGCGTCGTGTGCTGATCGTCGATATCGTTGCCGTAGAGGCAGAAGCCAGCCTCCAGACGGAGCGTGTCACGCGCACCCAGACCAGCCGGCATAATACCCTCGGGCTTGCCAGCCTCAAAGATAGCGTCCCAGATCTTGTCAGCATACTGAGGGAAGAAGTAGAGCTCGAAGCCTCCGCAGCCCGTGTAGCCTGTGTTGGAGATGATCACGTTGGGGCAGTCTGCGAAGGTACCCACCTTAAAGTGGTAGTAGGGCACCTCGCTCAGGTTGATGTCCGTCAGACGCTGTAGTACTTGCGTAGCCTTCGGACCCTGTACGGCTAGCTGTCCGATCTTGGCAGAGCCGTCCTCGAGGTCAGCACCCATATCGTTTTGCTTGAGGCACCACGCCCAGTCCTTAACCACGTTAGCAGCATTGGGGACGAGCATATACTTGTCCTCCTCGTAGCGATATACGAGGAAGTCGTCTAGGAGTGTACCCTGCTCTGTCGTGAAGCAGCTGTACTGTATCTGCCCCACCTCTAGCTTGGAGGCATCGTTGCTAGATACTTTCTGTAGGAATTCGAGAGCCTTCGGTCCTTTGACCCAAAACTCTCCCATGTGTGACACGTCAAAGACGCCGACACCATTGATCACATTCATATGCTCCTCAAGGATCCCCGTAGGGTACTCGATAGGCATATTGTAGCCTGCGAAGTCGTGCATCTTAGCGCCTAGTGCTATGTGACGCTCTGTAAATGGAGTAGTCTTCATAATGGTATGATGTTATTGATTGATCTGGATTAAATTAGTGAGCTAAGCTCGTTCACTCCCCAAAGATAGTGAAAATGGAGATACCAACCCTTTAGGAGCAAAAAACACCAGGCAGAAAGCCCACGAAGTGTGTGGTGCATGGGGAGCTCTACGCTCATACCCTTCTAAGGTTGTGACCTATGCGACAGAGGAACAGAGACTTCAGAAGTGTATGTGTCACAAATCATTAACATCTTCAGAGTACTTTTGCGAGTGAAATCAATTTTCTCAAACTCGTATGCGACATCTTTCTAAGCTTATCTTGCTCCTTGTTGTTCTTACAATCACCGCTTATCTAAATGCTCAGGAACCCTTTACACAAGAGGTGCGCGGGGAGGTCATCTCCGCACTCCCTGATGATACGATTGTTGGAGCCTCGATCATATTAGTCGGTAGTGATCCACTCGTAGGGACAACGACGGGATCGGATCAGAAGTTCTCTCTACGGCTACCTGTAGGTCGTTGCTCCCTGCAGATTAGCTGTGTAGGTTATGAGTCTCAGGAGGTAGACCTCCTCGTTGTAGCGGGCAAGCAGAGCGTGCTGCATATAACCTTGACACCATCAGACACTAAGCTTGATGCTGTGGTTGTGACAGCTCCGTATGACAAGAGTACTCCTACGAATAGGCTTAGCCTAGCTGGAGCGCGTAGCTTTAGCGTTGATGAGGCGTATCGCTTTGCTGCTTCTCTAGGAGATCCAGCTCGTATGGTGCGTAGCTTCGCTGGTATTATGCCCGTCAACGACTCTCGCAACGATATCATCATACGTGGTAATTCGCCCGCTGGGGTGCAGTGGATACTAGATGGTATCGAGATTAGCAATCCCAATCACTTCAATACAGGTGTCGGTATGACTGGAGGTCAGGTGAGCTATCTCAACACTAATCTGCTGACCAACTCGGACTTTCACTTGAGTGCTTGGCCAGCCCCTTATGGCAATGCGCTTTCGGGCATCTTTGACTTGCATCTGCGTCGTGGCAATCTCGAGCGACATGAGTTCTGGCTACAGTCAGGCTTTGGGGGGCTAGAGCTAGGGGCTGAGGGGTACTTGCGCAAGGGGGGGCAATCGTCTTACCTTGCTTCTTATCGCTACTCTGTCCCTGATATTGTACATGCGCTCGGTGTCAAGATGCCGGTGGTGCCACGCTATCAAGACTTCACGACGAAGCTCCACTTCGACCTAGGGCACGGGCATAAGCTCTCTTTCGTTGGACTGTTTAGCAAGAGTCATATAGGTTTTGCCACAAACGAGCTGGGAGACAATTTTGAATATGCCGACTACGACTTTAGTAAGCTTTCTTTCGCACAGCGCATAGCAATCAATTCGACAACTTACATTGCAGGGCTGACACATAGCGTACAGTTTTCTTCTCGCATGTCACTCAGTACGCAGCTCTCCTTCGTACGCTCTGATACAGGTATGCCTGTTGATACGATGAACCTCCAAGGGGACAAGCAGAATCCTCAGTGGCATGTCATGTGGTCGGAGTCCGCACAGGAGAATAAGTGGTCGCTTCACTCAGATCTTACATGGCATCCCAGTCGGGAGGGGATACTCGTGGCAGGTCTCAAAGGTGATCTCTTTGATGCGTACTATATGGAGCAGACGGCTGATAGCACCTTTGCTCAAGGCGTGCGAACGATTGCTGAGGAGAGTCCCCTCTATGGCTTAATCCGAGCCTATGGACAGTATCGTCATCGTATGGGAAGTTACTGGACAGCAACATTGGGCCTACATGGTATGTACCTTACGATCAATGATCGCTATGCTATCGAGCCTCGTATGGGCGTGCAGTATCAGCCAGCCCGCTCTCACACCATTGGCCTTGCTGCGGGGCTGTATAGTCAGATGCTCCCTCGCTCCTTCTACTTCATACGGCACTATACGCCAGAGGGTATAGAGTATCGCAATAAGCAGGTTGACTTCACACGCAGTGCGCAGGTCGATCTCTACTACGACTGGGCTTTTGCGCCTAACTGGCATGCTAAGATAGAGGGTTACTATCAGGAGCTATACAGAGTACCCGTGGTCAATGATCCGAACTCTATATGGACGCTCCTAGAGATAGGTGGCGCTGGACAAAACTACATAGAGCGTCAGAGCGATCTAGTCAATAAGGGGCGTGGTAGAAACTATGGTGTAGAGCTTACGGTGGAGAAGTTTTATAGCAACAACTACTACCTCCTCTTCAACGCATCACTCTACAGCTCGACCTATACGACAGGATTTCAGAAAGAGTGGTGGAGTACCGTCTTCGATGGTCGATACCTTGTCAATCTAACGGGAGGATATGAGTGGAAGTTGCCGAAGCACTGGGCGCTCTTTACCGATCTCAAGGCCTCCTATGCGGGGGGCGTTCGCTACACACCGATACGAGAAGACTTATATAAGCAGAGTGGTCAGATAGAGCTTGACAAGACACAAGTCAATGCTCTTCAAGCCAAGGATTACCTCCGAGCAGACTTAAAGATAGGCGCTCGCCAGATAGGTCAGCGTATCACTCAAGAGTGGGCGGTAGACTTGCAGAATGTGACGAACCGTAAGAACGTGATGTCTATCCTCTTCGATAATGGTGAGTACTCAACGATGTACACCCAGGGCTTTATGCCGATGGTTACTTACAAGCTCTTTTTCTCTGTAAAATAACGAGAAGAGGGAGTCAGCCCCCTTGTCGTGCAAAATCTCGAGGTGGGCTAAGTGGAAAGTTTTCACTACCTTTGCAATGGTTCATGAGAGACCTCGATTGAGGGTTGATCTGACTCTTGGGGCATTAGCTCATCTGGCTAGAGCGCGACACTGGCAGTGTCGAGGTGATCGGTTCAAGTCCGATATGCTCCACCACGGGAGGATGATACTATATTATATATGGTGTCATCCTCTTTTTGTGTGACGATAGAGTGCCGTGCAGGTGACGGAGGAAGCGACCGCTTGCGGTCGGACGAATCATAGCCCCCAGT
>UQDF01000036.1 GCA_900539765.1 uncultured Porphyromonas sp.
TATCAAAAGCTCGACGAAACCAATTCAGTTGCATTTGATAGTTGAATCTACGGAATCGCCTTCGTTTGAGCTCCGCTTCAGATATTTGAGTACCTTTGCATAAATACCGTATGATGCCCTTTGTATAGTCTTTGATAGGGACTAGAGGAGGGACGCATACTGTTGCTTGATTTCTTTTATCTCTTGACCCATACCACTGCCCGCACGTTTCACCGCTAAGATTCACGCTCGTCTATGTCGCATCACACCCCCCGTCCACGGCGCCGATCGCTACTGCCCTCCTCAAGGATTATAGCGATCGTATGTATCGCCCTACCACTCTTTCTGCTGGGATCTATAGCTCTCCTCGAGGTGGGCAAGTGCCACCTAGAGCAGTCGGTGCGTGAGGAGATGACCTTTACCGTCCTGCTAGACCCTAAGACTACTGATCAGGATAGCATACGACTGATGCGGCAAGTGAGCCAAGCTCCGTACGTCAAGGATGTGACCTACATAACGCCCGCAGAGGCTGCACGACAGCTCGAGGAGGAGATTGGCGAAGACCCGGTGGCGGTCCTCGGCTTCAACCCCCTACAACCCTCTCTAGAGGTGCATCTCAAGTCGCAATATGCTGTGGCAGATAGTATGGCACAGATAGAGCAAGACTTCGCATCGTGGGGTAATGTGCAGACGATGAGCTATCGTGGTGATATGCTCCAGATGATCGATGAGAATATGCAGCATCTCTCGATGATCCTACTGATCGTCTCTCTGATCCTGCTGATCATCGCTATCATACAGGTCAATAGTATGACCCACATTATGATCTACAGCCGACGCTTCCTGATCCGCTCTATGACCTTACTAGGCGCCAAGCCGAGCTTGATACGTAAGCCTTTTACTACTTACAGTATCTTCAATGGTCTGTGGGGTGGCTTGCTCGCAGTCTGTATGATACTCGGCACGCTCGGCTATATGACACAGCGCAACCCGCTACTCATCGAGAGCTACCTCAGCTACAGCGAGGTGGCTATCATCCTCGGGGGGATCATCTGTCTCGGCATCTTGCTCTCGTGGATCACCGCCTCGATCTCGACGAGCAGATACATACGTATGGACGGCGGACGCATCGTCATGGCTTAGTCATTATCTTATACATCACAACTTATCTATTATGGTATTTGGCAAGAAGAACTATATCCTCCTAGCGATCTCCGTGGGGATCATCATCTTGGGTCTCCTCTTGATGTCGGGAGGAGGTAGTGCAGACAGTACAGAGTTTACGGCTGAGATCTTTAGCACACGTCGTATCGTCGTGGCTCCTATCGTCACGCTGATCGGCTTCCTTATGATCATCTACGCTATCATGGCTAAGCCCAAGAGCAAAGGCAAAAGTCCTAACAAAGGCAAGGACGCAGATAGCGACAATACACCACAAAATAAGTAACCATCACGTGCCGACACTCTTAAGATGACGCTACTCGAATCCATTATCCTAGCCATTGTGGAGGGACTGACGGAGTTTCTCCCAGTCAGCTCTACGGGGCATATGATCCTCACTCAGGGTATACTCGGTATGGAGAGTACCCCTTTCCTACGAGCCTTTACGGTGATGATCCAGTTTGGTGCGATCCTATCGGTCGTGGTGCTGTACTACAAGCGCTTCTTCACCTTTAGGGTAGAGGAGGGCGCACGACCGCTACCTCAGCGATGGCAGTGGGTAGGACGCTTTTCTTTTTATATCAAGCTCCTGGTCGGTCTGATCCCCGCAGCGGTCATCGGACTACTGCTAGAGGAGCAGATAGACAAGCTCCTCGACAATGTCTATGTGGTCGCCACGATGCTCTTCTTGGGCGGGATCTTTATGCTCTTCATCGATCGCATTTGGCCTGCTAAGAAGCAGACTGTGGAGCGTCCTTCGTACCGTAACGCTTTTGTCATAGGTTGCTTTCAGACCATCGCTATGATCCCTGGCGTGTCACGCTCTATGGCGACGATCGTAGGTGGACTGCAGCAGCGACTCACGAGACGCGCAGCGACCGAGTTCTCCTTCTTTCTAGCAGTGCCGACGATGCTAGGCGCTACGCTACTCAAGGGGTACAAGCTCCTCGCCGATCCCGTCTCTAGTCAGCTGCTTCAGGAAAACTGGGTGGCACTACTCGTGGGCAACGTGGTTGCCTTCGTAGTAGCTATGCTGGCGATCAAGTTCTTTATCAACTATGTGACCCGCTACGGTTTCAAGCTCTTTGGCTACTACCGTATCGTGGTCGGTCTACTGGTACTCATCCTACTGCTCTGTGGGGTACCTCTAGCGATGCACTAAGATGAATCAGGAAGTCTCCTCGAAGCTCTACACGCCTGCCGACCTACAGGCTCTTCGCCCCCTCACGCTACGGACGGGAGCGATCATACCTCTGGACAAACCATTGGGGTGGACCTCCTTTGACGTGGTCAATAAGGTGCGTATTATGGTGCGCAAGGTGACGGGTGTCAAGCGCATCAAAGTAGGGCACGCTGGGACGCTCGACCCACAGGCTACGGGCGTGCTGGTGCTCTGCACGGGGCGTGCCACGAAGCTCATTGAGCAGCTGATGGATCACGACAAGGAGTACTGCGCCACGCTTCAGCTCGGAGCTACTACGCCCTCCTTCGACAGCGAGCACGAGATCGACGCGACCTATCCCTACGAGCATATCACGGAGGAGATGGTACGGAGCGCTTTGCTTCAGTTCACGGGAGAGATCGATCAGCGCCCTCCGAGCTTTTCTGCCGTCAAGGTGGGCGGCATACGCGCCTACGACCTAGCCCGTCAGGGGCAGGAGGTAGAGCTATCACACAAGCGCATCACCATTCACGAGCTAGAGCTAGTGAGCTTCACGCCCCCTACCCTACAGTTACGCATCGTCTGTAGTAGAGGCACCTACATTCGTTCGTTGGCACGTGACCTAGGCACGGCTCTCGACTCGGGAGCTTACCTCACCAAGCTGGTGCGGACACGCTCTGGCGAAATCTCTCAGGCGAACTGCTTTCGTCTCGATCAGATGGACGAGCTACTCGCTCTAACACCCGACGAGGAGCTGCTCTCCTAGCTAATCTCCTTGCTATACTCACGCTATCCCATTAGAAACAAGATCCAATATGCGACATAAAGCTAAGCTATCACACTTTGACTACAAGCTCCCCGAGGAGCTTATTGCTCAGTACCCAACCACCTTCAGAGATCAGTCTCGTATGATGGTGCTACACCGTACCGATGGTTCTATCGAGCATAAGAACTTTGTGGACATCGTCGACTACTTTGGCGAGAAGGACACCTTTGTCTTCAACGATACGAAGGTTTTTCCCGCAAGGCTCTATGGACTCAAGGAGAAAAATCAAGCGAAGATCGAGGTCTTCCTCCTGCGCGAACTTAATGAGTCGCTACGTCTATGGGATGTCCTCGTAGATCCAGCACGCAAGATCCGCATCGGCAACAAACTCGAGTTTGGCGAGGAGGGCGGGGCTCCCGTACTGGTCGCAGAAGTCATTGACAATACCATCTCGCGCGGTCGTATCTTGCGCTTCCTCTACGACGGCTCTCACGATGACTTCCTCAAGGATCTCTACAGTCTAGGTGAAGCACCGCTACCCCAAGAGATCAAGCGACCTGCCGAGCCAAGCGACCTAGAGCGTTATCAGAGTGTTTTCGCTGAGCACATCGGCGCCGTATGCGCCCCCGCAGCGAGTCTGCACTTTAGCGACATTATCCTGCACAAGCTACGCCTGCAGGGCTGCAACCTGGCCTTCCTCACACTGCACCACAACCTCTCCAGCTACCAGGAGATCGAGGTAGAGGCGATCAGCAAATATAAGGTAGAGAATGAGGAGATGTACATCTCCGCTGAGTGCTGCGACATCGTCAATCAAGCGCGTGACGACAATGCGCAGATCGTCGCCGTTGGGGCGACCGTCATGCGAGCCCTCGAGACTGGCGTCAGCACGGACGGTTACCTCAAGGAGTTCAGCGGCTGGACCAATGAGTTCATCTACCCGCCTTATCACATTCATCTACCGACCGCTATGCTGACCAACTTCAATGCGCCGAAGAGCATCAACCTTATGTGCGCTGCCACCATGGGCGGAGAGAAGTATGTGATGAATGCGATGAATGTCGCGGTCAAGGAGAAGTACCGCTTCGGATGCTACGGGGATGCGCTCCTCATTATGGACTAACGTATCACGCTCAGCACCTCCCGCTCCCTCCCCTATGCCTACTGCTTACATAGCCCTCGGTAGTAATCTCGATGATCCTCGCCACCAGCTACTAGAGGCGATCAGGCGAATGCGTATCGCTGGGCTCCAAGTCTACAGCATTGCTCCCTTTGTGGAGACTCACCCCGTAGGCTTCGCTTCGGAGCACCTCTTCCTCAACAGCGTTGTAGCGGTTCACACGGTAGCAACGCCAGAGGAGCTTTTGGCTCAGCTTCAGGAGATCGAACGTGAGATGGGGCGACGGCACAAGTCGCACGATGGCATCTACTCCGACCGAGTCATAGATCTAGACATACTGATCTACGACCAGCGTGTCGTGACCACGCCTGAACTCACGATCCCGCACCCTCGTATGTGTGAGCGTGCCTTCGTCTTGCAGCCACTCAGCTACATAGCGCCTGAACTCACCATCCCCACGACGGGGACAACCGTGGATCAGCTACTAGGAGCCCAACCCGCATGATACATGATCTGAGCGAAACGATCTGCGCACCAGCTACCGCACTAGGCGGAGGGCTTGCCGTCATACGCATCTCGGGAAGCCTAGCTCCGCAGATCGCCGAAAGACTGCTTGGCAAAAGGCTCACACCTCGTGAAGCTACAACCGCTGGACTACGCATTGACGGGCAACTCATAGACCTCGTCGTAGCCACCTACTTCGCCGCCCCACACTCCTACACTGGCGAAGAGGTCGTCGAGCTATCCTGCCATGCCTCCCCCTTCATCGTGCGCTCCATACTGGAGTGGATCGCTCAGCAAGAGGGCTGCCGTGTGGCAGTCCCTGGCGAATTTACCCGTCGTGCCTTAGCGCATGGCAAGCTAGACCTGGCCGAGGCGGAGGCGGTCGCCGACCTCATTGCTGCGACCACGGCAACACAGCACAAGATGGCTATGGAGCAGCATACGGGCAGACTCAGTCATCTGCTCAACGAGCTTCGGGCGACGCTCCTACGCTTCGCCAGTCTCCTCGAGCTGGAGCTAGACTTTAGCGAAGAGGATGTAGCCTTTGCCGATCGCACCACACTGGTTGAGACGCTAGCCACCATACAGCACCAGCTCCGACTGCTCACGCAAAGCTTCACCACGGGGCAAGAGCTACAGCAAGGCATCCCGACCGCCATCATTGGTGCACCCAATGTAGGCAAGAGTAGTCTCCTCAACGCCCTCCTCCAGCACGAGCGAGCCATCGTCAGCGACATCCCTGGCACCACCCGCGATACCGTCGAGGGACGACTAACCATTCGCGGTACACTCTTCCGGCTCATCGACACCGCTGGCCTGCGACAGACGACCGACCTCGTGGAGCAACTAGGTATCGAGCGCAGCTATCAGCAGATCTCCTCCGCACGGCTCATCCTCTGGGTCATCGCTCCGCCCCTACCCACGTGGGACGAACTAGAAGCACAGCTCAGCGATATCCTTCCACTCTCCGCCCCCGACAGCACCCTTATGCTCCTGCTCAACAAGCGAGATCTACTCACCGAGAGCGAGGTCATGGACTGGCTCAGCCACTGCTTCTCCTTGTTGCAACGTACCAAGGGCAAGCCACACACTACCTCTCCGCTAGCCATCTCAGCACGAGCCGCTCAGGGCATCGAAGCCCTCGAAGAGCTGATGGTCACCAGCACCCAACAGACCCTTCACAGTGAGGAGGAGACTGTGATGCTTTACAATCTGCGCCACTACGAGGCGCTCACCAAGGCAAGTCACGCCTTAGAGTTAGTCTCCGAGGGACTCCACAACGGCTTGACCAGCGATCTCATCACCCCCTACCTCCGTGAGGCGATCGAAGAGATCGGCCTTGTCACAGGCTCCTCCATCACCTCCGACGAAGTACTCGGCTTCATCTTCTCCCACTTTTGCATCGGCAAGTAGTATGAGACAGGGACGTATCGCAGAGGAGCAGCAGGTCATTCGGCAGATGATCCAGCTCTACTGTAGGAAGAAAGAGGGGCATGCGATGCTCTGCGACAGCTGTCGTGAGCTCCTCGAGTACGCCACACGGCGACTAGAACACTGCCGCTATGGCGCAGCGAAGCCCACCTGTCGCAAATGCCCCATACACTGCTACCGACCCGACATGCAAGCTCGCATTCAAGCAGTGATGCGCTGGGCCGGTCCTCGTATGCTCTTCCACCACCCCCTCGCCGCCGTCAAGCACCTCCTCCGCGAGCTCTAGTCTCACACGTAACCCGCCAGTAGAGACACACATCTCTAATCTCTAACCTCTAATTCGATAGCCACGTGGGGATTGGGTCAGAGGCACTCGATGATAGGGCGTCAGCCCGAGGACGCTTTCTGTAGCTTTCGGTGAGAGTGTGTGTCCTGTCCGAAGCTTCGATCGTATGCTATCTCTTGATTTTGTATTACCTTTGTGGTACGAGGGTGCGTTGCCCCTATGGGGTGACTTCCCCTACCCTCCATTGTCAAGTATCACCTTAGATAGTAACCATAAGTATATGAAAAGTTTTAATCCCGTAGGTAGTCTGGTAGTCCTCGTTGGGGCTCTCGTACTCATCATCCCCGCTCTGATGGATAAGGGGGGGAATGTGTACAATCTCATCGGATGTATCGTGATGATTGCTGGATTTTTCCTCCACATCTTTCTGAATAAGCGGATCACAACTATCAAGGAGTAACCTCTCCAAGTGCCTGATTTGGCACGGACTCCTGACCTACTATACAGCCCCAAGGCTATCATCGAGGGCTTGCCTTGCACATACGTAAGACAAGTCTCTCTCGTTCGTATATAAGGTCATCCTTAGTCATCCTCCCGCTCGGTCTATGTACTACAACAAGGCGATCCTGATAGGCTTCGTAGGTGCAGACCCCAACGTACACTATTCGCGTCGGGGTAGCTGTCAGGCTACGCTGCGCTTAGCGACCTCTGTGTCGGGCTATACGAAGCGTGATGGCACGCAGATACCTGACCGCACGGAGTGGCACACGGTGGTGACCTTCGGCACGCTGGCACAGTTTGTCGAGCGCTGGGTGCGCAAGGGGTCTCACCTGCTCGTGGAGGGTGAGATACGCTACAATAACTATACGGATCGCCAGGGACAGGCGCAGGCGCGTACGGAGATCTGGGCGGACAAGGTCACCTTTGTGGATCGCCCCAAGCAGAGCGGTAGTCAGGTGAGTGCCTCTGCTCGTCCTGCGACTGAGCAACCAGCATCAAAGCCTGACACGTGTGGATCTAGCACCCGTGGTCAGCAACAGCATAAGTCACAACCGTAGTAGCAATGGGTGATGCCTTCTTATTAAGCCTCTTCGGGGGAGTTGTGTACAGCAATCCAATCGTTTGGATCGATGCTATACCGCTCCTGATCATCCTCGTCTTACTGCTTTGCTCCGCTTTTATGTCGAGCAATGAGGTGGCTTTCTTTTCGCTCAACCCGCAAGAGGTACAGCAGATCAAAGAGCAGGAGCACCCGAACGACCCACGACTACTCCGACTCTTATCGCACTCGGAGCAACTACTAGCCACCATTCTGATCGGCAATAATGCGGTGAACGTGGCGATCACGATCCTCTGTGCGTGGTTTGTGGGGGAGCATTGGGACTTCTCGGCCAATCCGGCTGCCGGCTTCATCATTCAGACGGTACTCATCACCTTCTTGCTCTTACTCTTTGGCGAGATCATCCCTAAGATCTACGCTCAGCGCCACCCGCTCTCCTTCATACGTATGACGGCTCCTGTCGTATCTGGTCTTTACAAAGGCATCGCTTGGTGCTCCAAAGGGTTGATCAAAACCTCTAAGCTCCTCGGCTCTAATGCGAAAAAGGGGCACGAGCTCTCTGTCGACGATCTCTCGGAGGCTGTCGCGCTGACTACTGAGGGGGACAATAAGGAGACGGAGATGATCCATGAGATTGTCAAGTTTTACCACAAGACGGCCGACGAGATTATGGTGCCTCGTGTCGATATGGTCGGCGTCAACTACCACTGGGCTTATCATCAGACGCTGAGCTATGCGGTCGATACGGGCTACTCACGACTGCCAGTCTATGATGGGTCGCAGGATACGATCCGAGGGGTGCTTTATGTGAAGGATCTCCTCCCTCATATGCACGAGGAGGATACTTTTCCCTGGCAAAAGATCATCCGGCAAGCTTACTTCGTACCTGAAAATAAGAAGATCGATACCCTGCTGGAGGAGTTACAACAGGAGCGTATCCATATGGCGATCGTGATCGACGAGTTTGGCGGGACATCAGGACTGATCACGCTCGAGGACATCCTCGAGGAGATCGTCGGGGAGATCGTCGATGAGTACGATGATGAGGATCCGCCCTACGTACGGCTTGCCGAGGGGGTCTACCTGATCGATGGGGGTATGTCGCTGATAGATCTTTGCAAGCTGCTTGATGTGGAGCCTGAGTACTTTGCGCCACACTACGAGGAGGTTGACACAGTCGGGGGCTTATACCTAGAGGTGCTACAAGAGATCCCTCAGGTGGGGCAGCAGATAACGATCTCGGACATCGACTTCACCGTGACGCGCATGGATCGCCACCGTATCATGCAGCTCAAGATGCGTCTGCATCCCAAAGAGCAGTCCGAGACGTAGTGCGATAGTCCGACAGAGCCTTAGGTGTGACCTACTCACAGCTTGACCTCCCGCTAAGGGGGACACTCTACATCGCAGAGCTACCCTCGGGTATCGCTCCGAGCCTATCTAACTATCGCTCGCTGACGCAGCAGCTCCTGGATGAGATCGCTCCTGGAGAGACGGCTTGGCAATTGATGCACCTCCCCACGGGTGCTCCCCACCTTGTCTCGCCTGATCGTGATTATACTATCTCCATCTCCCACAGCGGTAGCTACGTTGCCCTCGTCCTCTGCGAGGGGCAGTGCAGCATCGGCGTAGACCTACAGATCGCTAGTGATAAGTTGCCACAGATAGCTCCGCGGTTTATGTCTCCCGCTGAGCTAGCTCACTATCATCATCTGCTCGCAGCCGAGGAGCCACAGGCAGATCGCGAGTGGCTCTACACGGTGTGGGGACTCAAGGAGGCTGCTTACAAAGCCTACCCACCAAAGGTCAAGCGCCACCTAGCGACCAACTACATCATCTCACCACCCGAAGGCTCCGTCTCTGCGAGCCTGTATAGTGACGAGGGGGGTGACTCGATCGCCCGTTACACCATCTATGCCGACGAAGGGGACGCCCCCCCCACCCTCCTCACGGGCTACCTCCTTCATAGCATCACGACAGCGCCGTACCACCTCACCTATGTGCTAGACGCAGGAGATGCCGTCCTACCAGTTGAGTAGCTGAAGTTGCTGGTCGCTTTCACTCAAACGGATGCCAAACGCTTCCCAAATAATCGCCAAACTATCCCCCAGCAACTGCTGTTTCCCTCAACATTTCGAAAACTTGGCAGCAGGAGTACTTGTTTATTCAATTAAATGTCGTATCTTTGCACCACGAACGGAACGAAGGGGGGGGGTCTTCCCCACGATGTACCGATCGGAATCTTCGGGGTGTAGCGCAGTCCGGTTAGCGCACCTGCTTTGGGAGCAGGGGGTCCCAGGTTCGAATCCTGGTACCCCGACAGAGAAGCTAAAACAATAGCTTAAAACGATAGTAGAGTGGCAAATGCCGCTCTATTGTCGTTTTTATAGTACAACTGTTTCTAGTGGCTCTAGTGTTACTAGTGGCACTAGTGCTACTAGGATCTAATCTCTAACCTCTAGTCTCTAATCTCTTTTTCGTACCTTTGATCCTACAAAAGAGACTATAAAGAAATGACAAACGATACTTCTACCCAGTGCGATGTCGCTGCGGTTCGCTACGATAAGAAGGTAGCTGTCATAGGCGCTGGCTCTATGGGTCGTAGCATAGCCATCTGTCTGGCCATGCATCATATACCTACCGTCATACAGGCACGCTCTTTGGAGCGTCAGAAGCAAGCTATCCCGCTTCTGGAGCAGTCGCTGGCGGAGTGTGGCGAGCTTTTCGATTGGAGCAAAGAGGAGCAGCAGGAGTTGCTCAGCCGCATCAAGGTGACTGTGGACAATGCTGACATCGTCTCCGCCAACCTCGTCATAGAGGCGACCAGTGGCACTCTAGAGGAGCACAAAGACCTTTACCGCGACCTTGATGCTGTCCTCAGCGAGGGCACGATCATAGCTTCGATCACTTCGTCGATCAGCATCACGGAGCTAGGCAACGCTACACAGCGTCCGTCGCTTGTGGCGGGGATGCACTTCTTCAACCCCGTACCACTCATTGACCTTGTCGAGATCGTTTCGTCACAGCACACTTCGCAAGAGACGCTAGAGCAGATACAGGAGCTGTGCGATGCGATGGGCAAGGATACGGTCTACGTCGAGGACTCGCCAGGCTACATCGTCAATCGTATGCTCATACCAATGATCAACGAGGCGATCACCGAGCTGGCTCAAGGCATCGGCTCTATCGAAGATATAGACCGTGCGATGCGCATCGGAGCTAGTCACCCGATGGGACCGCTAGAGCTGGCAGACTGGATCGGACTAGACACTTGTCTGGAGATCTTGGAGGGACTCTTCGCTGAGTTTATGGATAGCAAGTATCGTCCGCACCCACTACTACGTAGGAAGGTACGTGCTGGACAGCTCGGTCGCAAGGCAGGCGTGGGCTTCTACCGCTACAATCAAGAGGAAGAGGAGCAGTCATAACAGTAGACCCGTTTTTTACACTAAGCTTGAGATGCAAGTCAAGATCCTCGGCTGTGGCTCTGCGCGTCCCACACGGCACCACCTTCCCTCAGCACAAGTACTGACCGTCGCTGGGCATCATTACCTCATAGATGCTGGCGAAGGGGCGCAGCACTCGTTGATCCTGGAGGGCTATAAGATCACGCAGCTGGAGGCGCTCTTTATCTCTCATGCTCATGGGGATCACTGCTTCGGACTACCGGGGCTGCTCACCTCGATGGCACACGTAGGGCGCACCAAGCCGCTCACCATCGTGACGACGGCTGAGGTGGCTGACTACATACGCTACATCGAGGAGCATCACATCGAGGAGCGTAGCTACGAGCTTTCTGTGGTCGTAGCTACGAGTGACGAGGTCTCCCGAGCTGTCTACTCCGACCCTTGGCTGCAGGTCGACACGCTGCCACTACGGCACCGCACGAGCGCCATCGGCTTCCTCTGTCGTGAGCACTGTATGCCGAGACGGATAGATCCTGTGGCTACCGACTTTTATCAAATCCCTCACACAGCTATGCATGCCCTACAAATGGGGCTAGACTACGTACCTTCAGGTGGCGGGCGCATCATCCCCAATCGTGAGCTAACGAAGCCAGGGCGCCCATCTCGCTCCTACGCTTATCTCTCAGACACGCTCCCGGCGTGGCATCTGGTAGAGCAGATACGAGGTGTGAACCTCCTCTACCACGAGAGCACTTACAGCGATGAGTTTCGTGACCGTGCTGCGGCTTACGGACACTCGACAGCACGACAAG
This sequence comes from uncultured Porphyromonas sp., assembly GCA_900539765.1. Lineage (GTDB taxonomy): Bacteria > Bacteroidota > Bacteroidia > Bacteroidales > Porphyromonadaceae > Porphyromonas. The sequence goes on from UQDF01000036.1 coordinate 11,689, forward strand.
CCGCTGAGGTGGCCGAGGCGGCCGAGGTGGGTCGACTGCTCTTGGGGCACTACTCAGGTCGCTATGACGACCTATCGAGGTTGCTTGGTGAGGCGCAAGAGGTCTTTCCCAATAGCTTTGCAACCCAAGAAGGAGATCTATACGAAGTGTAATGCTTTGCAGGAAACGCAGTTGACAGAACCATGAGTAGCCGCATCAAGAGTCTCTTTAAGGATACGGTCATCTACGGAGCGACGACTATGCTCAGTCGCTTCCTCAGCTGGGCACTCTTCCCGCTCTATGTGTATCAGCTACCCTCGCCTGCTGACTATGGTATCGTGACCAATCTGTATGCGTGGGTAGCCCTGCTCCTGATCCTCCTGACGTATGGGATGGAGACGGGCTTCTTCCGCTTCAGTCGTGAGGGTGACGGGCGCAAGGTGTATGCCAATAGTTTGCGTACGCTAGGCACCAGTTCGCTCCTCTTCCTCATCTTGGGTTTGCTCTTTGTCAAGCCGATCGGAGCAGCTCTCGGGTATGCCGATATGCTGCGCCCCGTGGCGATGCTGATCGTGATCGTGGCGATCGATGCCTTCACCAGTATCCCCTTTGCTTATCTGCGCTACACCAATCAGGCCTTGCGATATGGCTTGATCAAGATAGGCTACGTACTCCTGACGGTGGGTCTCAACCTCTTCTTCCTACTGGTCTGTCCTTGGCTTCAGAGGGTGGCGCCTGGAGTGGTCGACTGGTGGTACGAACCAGGGCTAGGGGTCGAGTATATCTTCCTCTCGAACATGATCGCCAATATTGTTCTCCTACTAGTCTTGATCCCCATTATGAAGCTGGCTCGGGGCGGAGGACGCTTCGACTGGGAGCTGCTTCGTCGTATGCTCCACTACTCGCTACCGATGGTTTTGCTCGGCATAGCGGGCAACTTCAACAAGATGGCAGACAAGATCATCTTCCCGATGCTCTTTGAGGATCAGACCTTTGCCAATACGCAGCTCGGCATCTACAGTGCGGGGTACAAGATAGCGGTCGTCATCGTCATGTTTACACAAGCCTTCCGCTTTGCTTACGAGCCTTTTATCTTCCAGCGAGGTAAGGAGGGCAAGCTCTCGGCAGAGGAAGAGGCTGCAGCAGAGCAAGAGCGACGCATCACCTATGCGAAGGCGATGCACTACTACCTGCTCTCGGCGATCTTTATCTATGTCGCTGTGATGTGCTACCTCGACCTGCTCAAGGTGCTGATCAGTCCCGCCTACTACGACGGACTACGGGTCGTGCCATTCGTGATGCTTGGGGAGGTACTCTTCGGCATTTACTACAATCTATCGCTTTGGTACAAGCTGACCGACCGTACCTATTGGGGTGGTATCATCTCCACGGCTGGCTGTCTGCTGACGGTGGCGATCATCGTGTGGGGCGCACCGCACTGGGGCTTCATGGCGTGTGCCTACGCCTCGGTGGTGAGCAATCTCCTACTGGTACTCATCTCCTATTTCCTAGGGCGCAAGTACTACCCCGTGCCGTACCAATTGAGAGCGACGGCAGGTTATTTCATCGTGGGTGCCATCGCCGTGGGGCTCGTTTTGTGGATCTACGGAGCGGTGACTACGATGTGGCTGCGTCTGCTACTCAGCACCGTGGTCTTAGTCGCACTCGCTGGTTATATCGTCTGGCGCGAGCAACTAGTCAAGGCGTTTGCCCCGATCTTGCGCCGTCTGCGCCACAAAGCTTCTTAATACTATAGCGCAACATTGCAAAGGAGTCAAAGATTTCACTATCTTTGTGTATCCTCACGGGAGATCTGTTGCATCAAGGTACGAGCCAGGCAGACTGCCCGTGACGTATAGTTTACATATCCATATAGACAGATTGATTATGAAAAATGATTTTGCAAGTTGGCTGACACCAGGTCAGAGTGTTCTTATCGTATCGAGGGATAGATCCTTCAGAGGTACCTTTCAAGCAGTTTGTGGCGACTACATAGTCCTCGAGAGTCGTCGTGGTGACCAGCATTATATCCGTGAGGAGCTGATCGAGTCCTTTACGGTTTACAATAGAAGAGAGAGGACTGCAAGCAAAGAGACAGAGACTATCGAAGAGGAGATACTTCAGCCTGAAGCGAGCACCGAGACAACACAATCCGATGAGGAGGCGATAGAGAGTCTGCTCGCTCCTCTCGAAGGCGCAATAGACAAAGACAAGCCCTACATGTACAAGCCAGGCGACCGCATCCCACTACCTAACAAGAATCAGCTCAAGTCACACGCCTCTAAGCAACAGAAAGCGGGGCTAAACCGATACCCTCGCAACTCTGCCGACAAGCCTTCCCTGAGCGAGATCCTAGACGAGATAGAGGCTAATGAGGATCGGAGCGTTATACCTGCCGAAGACCTGCTCTTAGTACGCCCCGCTGGAACGATCAAGATGCGGGAGAATATGAAGAAATACGGCTTTATAGAGGCTTTTGATGAGGAGAAGACCAACTACTGGTTCCCCTTTAATGCACTGACCGACGAAGATCTCAGCGTAACGGACGAAGTGATCTTTTGCAAAGGGTCAAACGAGAAGGGCTACACCGCCAGTGGCATCGCTTCGCCCGGCACCATACACCGTCTGCTACTCCTCGTGGATCATATCTTGAAGACGAGATACTACAACTTTCCGATCGTGCTGCCGCTCCTCGAGACGATGCGGGAGCAGTATCCGGAGAATAAGAGCATCCAGGATAAGTATCAAGAGGTCAAAGAGAGACAGGAGAGCTACAGCAAGCGCAAGGGAAGCGCTGAGTGATCTACCCGCTATAACGCTACAGACTTATGAGACCCTTACACCGACTTACGTCACTCCTCGTGGCACTACTAGCGCTACTCGCTACGAGTAGTTGCTCGGGGGGTGGCGGTAGCACCTTTACTCAGGCTAGTGGCAAGCCAAACGAGGTGATGCTCGTTATGGATCGTGACTACCTAGCAGACTCTGTCGGCACGGCTGTCAAGGAGATGCTGCGAAGCTATGTACCCGCTATGCCTCAGGTCGAGGAGCAGATGGACGTGACAACGGTTGATCCGAAGGACTTCGACACCTTCCTCCGCTATGTACGCAACATACTGATTGTCGACATCGATGCGGGACGATATACTCAGAACAGTGTCAAGTTCGCTTACGACCAGTGGGCACACGGGCAGATCGTGGTGACGATACAAAGCCCTTCGCCTGACTCGGTCTGCTCCCTCATAGCAGATCGTGGACGAGCTGTGCTCAACCTATTCGTACGCCACGAGCTGGCGGTACAAGCGAGTAACTTGGTGAAGAACTTTAGCCGCACGGCTGACCAACTAGCCGTGAAGCATATCGGCTACCACCTTAATGCACCCGAAGACATCGTCTCCTACAAGGTGGGCGAGAATTGTCTCTGGCTCTCCAACAATACGATGCGTAGACGCACCGACATGCTGCTCTACAAGGTGCCTTACCATGGCGAGGCGCTGACGGTGCCTTACCTTGTAGCCCTACGCGATTCGGTTCTTGCAACTAATGTGCCAGGTCCTGTCGAAGGGAGCCATGCGGTCACAGCTCCTCATATCTTGATGACACGACAAGTCGCCATCGAGGGGCAGCCGATGCGTACCGAGCTACGTGGACTATGGGAGCTACGTGGCGGAGGAGCTATGGGCGGACCATTCGTACAGCACGCTTTTGTGACTCCTAGCGGAGACGAGCTGGTCGTCGCTGAGGCTTTTGTCTACCACCCTAATGAGGCTAAGCGTGATGTGATGCAGCAGGTCGAGGCAGCACTCTTCTCCGTAAGAGCTGACACGATCGAGCAGTGGACTGCTGATCAAGTAGCACAGGCACGCTGGACGGCCTATACAACCTATTGAACGTTTTTATGACTGACAGAAGAATTGTAGTCGGGATAACCCACGGCGACATCAACGGGACGAGCTATGAGCTACTGCTCAAGCTCTTCAATCGTCATGGCGTGACCGACCTCTTTACACCTATTATATATGGATCTCCACGTATCGCTGCTTACTACAGCAAGGCACTACAGATGGAGCGTGCGTCGTGGCATCTGATCACTGACGCTAAGGAGGCTGAGCCCAACGTGGTCAACGTGATCGACGTGGTGGGCGATGAGATCGATGTGACGCCTGGCTTGGTGACCGAGGCGGCGGGAATAGCTGCTCTAGCTGCCCTAGAGCGAGCTACGAGCGACATAAACCGTGGTGCTATCGATGTGCTGGTCACCTGTCCGATCAATAAGTCGGCTATGCCACAAGACCGCTTTCCCTACAAGGGGCACACCGCCTATCTGGGCGTGGCTTGCGGACAGGGCAAGGAGCCACTGATGATCCTCGCAGCGCCTTCGGGTCTGCGGGTCGCTTTGGTCTCGACGCACGATCCGATCTGTCAAGTCTCTCAAGTGATCACTCAGAGGCGGGTGCTCAAGACTTTGGAGATCCTAGACGAGACGTTGCGACGTGACTTCTTGATCTCTTCGCCTCGCATAGCAGTCCTCGGGCTCAATCCACACGCTGGGGACAACGGACTGATCGGCTCCGAGGAGCTTGAGGTCATCGCACCATCTATTGCCATTGCGCAGCGTGAGATGGGGATCTATGCGTTTGGACCTTTCTCAGCCGATGGCTTTTGGGGTTCGGGAGCTTATCAGCAGTATGATGCGGTCTTGGCTATGTACCACGATCAGGGCTTAGCACCCTTCAAGCTCCTACACCTACACGACGGGGTCAACGTAACGGCGGGACTACCCATCATACGCACCTCGCCAGACCACGGCACGGGCTACGACATCGTGATGCAGGGCATCGCCAACGAGCAGGCGCTTATGGAGTCTATCTATATGGCTATCGACCTCTACCGCCATCGCATAGCAGACGATGAGGCTCGTAGTAATGTACTGCCTAAGCTCTATAAGAACAGACGAGGAGATAACGAGTAAATGCAAAGAGCGACGAAGGATATGGAGCGCATCAACGGACTCATAGCTTGCAAAGGGATCAGACCTATGACAGATCGCATAGCCCATGAAGTGCTGGTGCGTACAGACTTTGCCGAGGCTCACTACATGTCTATGCTGGCGATGCTCATGGGCATCGTCGCAGCTTTCACCCTGATCGATCCCGTCTCTCTATGGAGTGGCATCATCGGCACGGTAGTCATACTGCTGGCTCTGATACTCAACGAGACCGCCTGGTCGATAGAGCGACAACGTGTCAAGAGACGTACGATCTCGACACTCGGCAAGCAGGTCGTCGTATGGTACACGGCTACCCCGATCGTCATACAGCTAGCTCTCCTCATCTCCTTGCCGACACGTATCAGCACCTACCCGCCACAGGAGGCGGGCGCTGCGGGCGTGTCTGGCTGGTGGTACGCACTACTAGCGCTTAGCGTCATCGTACTTTACCTCTATCAGCTACTCATCGAGTACTTCGTCAGGTACTACCAGCGCAGTATGTCTACACAAGTAGAGGCACAGCACTACGCACCGCTCTTCGCCTACCGATACCAACAAGGATATCAGGCGATTAGTCCTAAGGCGCCAGAGAGTGTACGGATCAGGCGGGCGCTCTGTCGCTTGCTCACGCTCTGGGAACTCGTCCTCCCGTGGCATTATCGTCTGCAGTCGCTGCTCTATCGGCATGCGCATCAGAGTGGCGTGCCAGCTCAGTTTGTTCAGCAGATGCCTCAGTATAAGCGTAACGTCTATGTCACGCTAGGTCTGCTCAGCAACTACAATCGCTGGATCCTTCTCGTCCTCACCCTAGCTTTTCGATGGGAGCTTTGGTATCTAGTAGTGACAGGCGTCGTCATGACGCTGATGACCCTAGGGGTGCAACTTTACCTAGAGTCAGAGTACCGCAAGCTCTATGAGGGACTCCTCAGCAACTTACATCGTGGGGAGCAGCAAGAGTCTCCACAATAGTGCTATGAATACGAACCAAAAGCGACTCCATATCTACAAATCTTCGGCAGGAGCAGGCAAGACCCACACCATGACGGAAGCTTTCCTGCGCCATGTCCTGGAGGTGCCTAGGACTAGCTACCAGGAGGTGCAGGCAGTCACCTTTACCAACCTAGCCACCCGAGAGCTCAAGGAGCGATTCTTCAAGGAGCTCTACACATTGGCGACAAAGCCTCAAGAGTCGCCTTTCTACAACAGCTTTAAGGGTGATTATAACAGTGACGCTCAGCTATCCGCAGATGCACGCACGGCACTCCAGGCCATACTCTTCGACTATGGCGGACTACGCGTCAAGACGATCGACTCCTTCTTCCAAGACATCATCCATGCGCTAGCGATCGAGCTCAAGCAGCGTCCCTCGACGCGCATCGAGCTCTCCACCGATCAGATACTAAGTCTAGCCGTGGAGCGACTCTTTGAGCAGCCCTCCGCCATCGCTCAGAAAGCTATCAAGAGCTTTCTGGTCAATCGCCAGGAGAAGTCTATCTACGCCCTGCGAAAGAGCTTGAAGCTCTTTGCCAAGCAGCTATACAACGAGCAGGTGCAGGAGCAAGCCTTCGAGGGGAAGACGCTCTTTGATCCTCAGACTTACAACGACTTCGTCAGTGCTGTCGAGAAGCAAATCAAGGAGGTGCAGGATCAGATCAAGGAGCAGGTGGAAAAAGCCCGAAAGCTCGTCTCCGAGGAGACCAAGCTACCAGGTGGCAAGAACTCGCCACTGACGAGGCTCACGGATACGACAAAGAATGAGCCGACGGTCGGTGCTACAAACTCCTATATAACCGCTACCACCTGGGATAAGTACCTGCAAAATCTCAAAGTCACCGAAGCTCTCGACAATCGCTACACCAAGGGCCTTGAAGACTCCATCGAAGGCTCCCAGCTGATCGACATCTTTCATACGATACTCCGTCTCTATACGGATCTCTTTACCCTACGTACTGCAATCAAAAACGGATACGAGCTACAGCTCCTCGCAGAGATACAGACGAATGTCAACAAAGTCTCTGAAGAGCTAGGCATCACGCTCCTAGACGATGCCAAGCGACTCATACGTACCCTCGTGAGTGGCGAGGGGAGCACCGCTTTTATCTATGAGCGGCTAGGCACTAAGCTAAGGCATCATATGATCGATGAGTTTCAGGATACCAGCCGCTTTCAGTACAAGAACTTCGTTCCACTCCTTGAGGAGGCACTGAGTAGTTCTGGCGAGCTCTTCATCGTGGGAGATGTCAAGCAGAGCATCTACCGCTTTCGCAATAGCGACCCGATGCTTCTACAAAACGACCTTAGCAAAGACTTCCCCAAGGACCAGAAGACACGAAACCTACCGAACAACTGGCGTAGCGCCCCAGCGATCGTCTCCTTCAACAATCGCTTTTTCTCGCTCCTACCCTACGCCTCCGAGCTCAAGCTAGAGAGTCCCAACCTAATCGAAGAGGTCTACAAGCCCGAAGAGGTACACCAAGATGTGCCCAAGTCAAACATAACCAAGGTCGGCGGCGTCTTCATACATCAATGGGAGAAGATGCCCGAGACACCGCCGCCAACAACACAGCCAACGAAAGAGGATGACTCCACCGAGACGACTCCATCCGACCCGCTCCAGACAAAGATCGACTACCTCCTCTACCATATCATCCCCTCGATACGAGAGCGTGGCTATAAGCTCTCGGACATCGCCATCCTAACGCCAAATAACGACACCCTCCAGCGGATCGCTCAGACTATCATTCAGTACAACAAAGAGCTCGAAAACGACAAGGACAAGAACCAGCACCTACAGCCGCTCGCCTTCGTATCCCGTGAGATGCTCTCACTCGATGCCAACCCGCTCTACCGTCTCATCGTAGAGATCATGCAGAGCGTCCTAGTCAATGCGGGAGCCAGTGAGGAGCTTTACAGCAAGAGCTTCGAGCACCGACTAGCCGTAACGCACTATGCCGAGCTAGCTCGTGACCTCAGTGGCTCACCAGCCTTAGACCTCGCACGCTGTTACCAGGAGGGACTGAGTGCCTCGCTCTACGAGCTAACCTTACTGATCGTAGAGATCGTCCGTCCCCTCATCACCTCCGCTGACCAGCCCTACATAGACGCACTCCTAGACACCATCCAGGACTACAGCCAGGACAACTACGTAGACCTGCAGGGCTTCTTAGAGTGGCTAGAGACTCACACCCCCAGACTAAGCTTAGAGACACAAGACGCCCTGCAGCTCCTCACCATACACTCGGCAAAGGGACTCGGCTTTCCCGTCGTCTGCCTCCTAGAGTACCAGATGAGGCTACTAGACCACACAGATACCATCTGGTGTCGCGACAAGGAGATAATGGCCGAACTGCACAAGCTCTTAGGCGGAAACGTCGAGATCCCCACTCTACTCCCTATCTCCCCCACCAAAGAGGCTCGAAGCACCCTCTTCCGCGAGGAGATTATTGCCGAGGAGCAGCTTGCTCTCCTAGACCGCATCAATGCGCTCTACGTTGCGATGACACGCGCCAAGAGCGAGATGCACCTCATACTCAGTGAAAACAAGGGGCAGTCGGGTAGGAGTATCAACTTCGAGAGGCTTATCTCTGATCTAGTCACACAGGTCCAAAAGCCCACACCTAATCAAAAGCCTGACCCTGATCAAAAGCCTAATTTATTGTCACTGGAGACGATCGATCTCCAATGCTCGGAGCTTAAAGTCTCACCGACAGAGGCTACGGAGATCAAGCAGAGGATTTTTTACTATCAGACCGATCCTACCGCAGCACCGCCTAAGCCTACGACAGACTCCAGCGACGCCTCACGGCTCGTCAGCATACCTGGCAGAGAGCAGACAGGAGCGCTAGCCCAGCTACGCGTACGTCGCTCACAGAGCGTCTCCTATCAGGCGCAAGATGCCGTGCGCAATGGGCTCTTCCTCCACGCCTTGCTGAGTGAGATCGACTACCTAGAGCACGATGATCTACTGAAGCTTCTCGATATGAAATGCCTACAGGGACTCATCCCGCAAGAGCAGCGAGACGCTCTCGCTAAGCTACTAGAGCAGGCACTCACAGACCCGCGGATAGCCGAATACTACGATCGGAGTAGCGGGTGGCAGGTGATCAATGAGCGAAGCATCGTCAGACTCTCACAAGACACCAAGAGCGGGACTAAACAAGTCCGCATAGAGCGTCCCGATCGCATTATGTACGACGATGAGGGGCAGCAAGCAGTCATCATAGACTACAAGAGCGGTGACGAAGCGCAGCAGTACACTGAGCGACACAAGCGCCAGCTACGTAGTTACCGCAAGGCACTCCTCGAGAGTGGCTTCAAGAGGGTATGCGCTTACCTTCTCTACCTCTCTGCCGATGGGTACCAGATCGTCGAGGTAGACTAACCGGAGACCGTTGCATAAAGGCGAATCGCTGTGTTGCTTTCGGGATTCGGCTTCGGTCACATACGGAGGTATGCTTCCTTCAGACCTCACCCTCAGCGCCTTGCGCTTCATCCTTTCTGCACAGTCTCAACCGCATCAAGCCACCGTCCTACCCTAGCGACAAACCCGTCCTAGCCGCAAACAATAGATAGCAGACAATTGATATTAGATCATAGCAAAAGGTCGCCACGTATCTACGTGACGACCTTTTGTTTTGTTATGATTGTACTGCTCTAGAGTAGTTCGTAGAGCATACTATTGATTTACTCAGCAGCCGTAGCTGTCTCCTCAGCCTGAGCCTCAGGAGCCTCTGCAGTCTCAGCGTCCTCAGTAGCTGGAGCCTCTGCAGCTGGTGCAGGAGCGGGAGTCTCAGACTCGATGACGGCATGATTCTCCGAGATGACCGTAAAGGTAATTGGCACGATCACATCGCGGTGCAGACGTACCTGAGCCTCGTAGTCGCCGACCTCCTTGACAGCCTTCTTGATCTGAATGATCTTGCGATCGATCTCGAAGCCCTTCTCAGCGAGTGCCTCAGCGAGCTGTATATTCGTTACAGAGCCAAAGATGACACCATACTTAGATGTCTTAGCCTTGATCTCTAGATGAGTACCATCGATCTTCTCGCCCAGAGCCTGAGCCTCCTGCTTGATAGCTTCGAGCTTGTGAGCTCTCTGGCGTAGCTCCTCAGCGAGCATCTTCTTAGCGCTCTCGCTAGCGATGACAGCCTTCTTCTGAGGGATCAAGTAGTTGCGTCCGTAGCCGTCCTTGACAGTTACGATATCATCCTTAAAGCCTAGGTTGATAATGTCTTCTTTCAGTATTACTTCCATTGTCTTATCGGTCTCTAGGTGATGATTACTTCATAAGGTCCGTTACGAAGGGTAGCAGGGCTAGGTGGCGAGCACGCTTGACAGCCTGAGCTACACGACGCTGGAACTTGAGGCTATTGCCTGTGATACGACGTGGGAGGATCTTACCCTGATCGTTGAGGAACTTCTTAAGGAACTCGGGGTCCTTGTAGTCCACATACTTGATGCCAGCCTTCTTAAAGCGGCAGTACTTCTTCTGCTGTACCTCTCCTGGGAGTGGTCTGCTATAGCGACCTCTTCTTGTTCTTGCCATGATTACTTCTCTGCTACAGGGTTACTTTTCAGTGCGCGGCGCTTCTCAGCATACGCATGGTGGAACTTGTCCTGAGCGATCGTTAGGTAGCGCAGGACCGTCTCGTCACGTCTCAAGAGTGTCTCAAAGGGCTTGATCACTGAGGGCTCAGCGTCAAACTCTATGAAGTGATAAAATCCGGTAGACTTCTTCTCGATGGGATAGGCGAGCTTCTTGAGCCCCCAGTGCTCATCGTTCACAATCGTGGCACCTGCAGAGGTGAGATGTGAGGTGAACTTATCTACCGCTTCCTTCATCTGAGCATCAGACAAAACGGGAGTTAAAATGAAAACGGTTTCGTAGTGGTTCATATATAGTTAGTAAAAACGCTATTGCCTGCAAAGGTACACATATTTATTGAATTAACAAGCGTGTCACCCTACCGACCCTTAGGAAAATGCACTCGGCTCAAGCGACTCTTATGCATTTGCCACGTGGGAAATCTCAAATCCCTACGTGGCTATTTTTTATTTGTCCTCTCCTGAAATAGTACACAGTTGGGAAGCCAACCCCAACAACTATGAAA
>UQDF01000037.1 GCA_900539765.1 uncultured Porphyromonas sp.
ATGAAGTTTTTTTCCTACATTTGTAAGTGTGTTGCACTTGACACTGGAATGTGCGTTGTCGTGTGATAAATGCTGAGATGGAATGTGTCTATAACATAGACTAGATTCCTACTTAGTAATCTATTGCCCCCCCCCTCCCTCTCCGCATGTGATATATTGGATCGCAGGTTTTCTTGTAGAGATACGTCTACTAGGAAAGTGGTTCTCCATATATGAGTGTGGTGGTAGCTGGCATCCTCCCAGAGAGGAGCCTCTACGTGTACCTCTGGGTATAGAGTAGGAGTAGTTGAATAAAACTAAGACAGAGCTATGTGGCTGGCAATGTCTGGATTCCCAACCTTTGTGAAGTGTGAGGAGTCTAAGACTAAAGTCGTACAAACTGAGATATCTTTAAAGAACACAATAGTTTATATTCACCAAAACAATAACTACTATGAACAAGACAGTAAGAACACTGCTAGGCCTTCTAGCCGTTGGCCTAGTCGCTCTGACCTCCTGCAAGCAGGATCGTACAGAGCCGCTGAAGAATGAGGGATCGACCTACGTCAGCGTAGCGATCAATCTACAGTCTAGCCTGCGTGCTGGAGACAGCAGTGATGACAAGGAGTTTGGCTACAAGGGTACTTGGAACGGCAAGGACGCTATCGAGAAGGTAGACGTCTATGTCGTTGGCGACGGCGAGGTCTCCTATGGTCAGTTCTCGCTCAACGACTTTAAGATCGGCAAGGCTACTGATGACACCAACATCACCATCAAGCCCAATAAGGCTATCCTTACCACCCCAGGTGCTAAGAAGATCTACGCTCTCATCAACGCTCCTGAGGAGATAACCAAGACTCTTGAGAAGTCTATGCCAGCTCACTTCAACGAGGCTTATGCCAAGGCTGTTGAGGGTATGAAGACTGCTCAGGTAGCTCGTGCAAATGCCGAGAAGGAGGATGTCATTATGATGTCTAACTCTGCTGAGTGTGATGTCACGATCGAGGATGGTGTCACCAAGGAGGAGGCTATCGCAGGAACGAAGAACTGCGCAAAGGTTAACGTACAGCGTGTCGTAGCTCGTGTGATCCTAACGACAACAAAGGATACGTATGACATCAAGCTCCAAGATGGTACTGTACTAGGTACAATCAGCAACATCACCTACGCAGTAGCTCAGGGCGAGAAGACTTTCTACATTAGCCAGAAGAGGAATGAGGCAGGTAGCATCATCACTCCAGGATATAACTTCCTACCAGCTGTTGATCCTGCAGATAAGAGCAAGCTAACCAACTATCCTGAACAGGATAAGACTTACGACTATAGCGATCTACATAGTACTGTCACGACTCCTCGTCCAGCTCTTGTAGCTGCAAGTCTTTCTGATGCTCTAGAGATCGGTAAGAAGAGCCTCGAGAGCAGTGCTTTCATCTTTGAGGCTAGCCACCCATTTGGGGAAGCTGGTCAGACAGTTAAGACTTACACGGGAGGCTTCCGTCGTGGTAATACGCCTTACGTACTCGTTCGTACGAAGTTTGCGCCTAATCTAGATCTATTCTACAACGACTACCAGAAAAGGCTGTTCCAAAAGGAAGGTCATGATGGCACTTTCTACAGAGGCGAGGATGGTCTCTTCTACGTTAATGTAAGATATACTACAGATAGACCGAGTAAACGTGATTACGAAAAAGTCCCCAGCCAAAAGTACACCAAGTTTGAGGGTGGTAAGGTACTCTACCATGTCTTTGTCAACCCTGATGATGTCGCTCTGACGCTAGATGCTCCTGCATATCGCAACAACATCTACCATATCAGTGTCACAGGCTTTAAGTCTCTAGGGCTCAACTGGAACCCGCTCTATCCAGAGGATCCAGATACTGAAGATCCTAAAAACCCAGATCCAAAGCCAAAGGATGATCCCAACACGCCTCCTTACGTACCAGGTGACAAGGATACTCCTGAGGAGACTTACCTAGCTGTAGAGGTCAATGTCGTGCCTTGGAATGTACACTCCTATGGTATCGAACTAGGTCTCTAATCAGAAGACCCTATCTGCAAGTATGGGCGCACGAGTGTGTGCGTCCATACTTGACAGACGAGTAACCCTTTGTAGGGACGCACGATCTGTGCGTCCGTTGTATCAAAGCGAGACGAGTAACCCTTTTGTAGGGACGCCCTTCTGCTAGACGCTTCCGAGCGCCCCTACAAATCGTTACACGTCCCCCCCCATTTTCCTTAGCCTTACGATCTACTCCTTTTGTAGACACTTTGGATCTTTCTCTAACCGACACTTCTGATCTCTCAATTATTGCCCTATGAAGCGACACATTATATACTCTATAACTCTGTTATCCCTCCTGCTCTTATCACTTGTCAGCTGTGATAAGGTTGTGTACGACCGAGGTGATTGCCCCACGATACTAGTCTTCACACCCTATATGCAGACTCCCTGTATGTCTGACAGTGCTTACATAGGCAAGGCTGGCTATATGGATATTGTCATCAGTGTGCCTTCGTCAGGAGAGATCATTGCTTACAAGCATCTAGAGCCTGCCGACTTGACTGCAGCTACCGCCATAGAGATCCCCGTACCGAACGAGTGCGGTGAGACCTATCGCTACACCATCTGGGTGGGAGATACCCCACAGGAATATACCATGAGTGAACTAGATCCTGCTGCGGGTAATAAGCACCCCGACTGCCGACTAGCACTCCGCCTCACAGACCAAGATCGGCACATGGGGGTACTCCCCGAGCCACTCTACTTCTCCACAGCTACTATAGAATGTCCTGTGGCACCAGAAGGAACGAGCATCAGAGTCCCCGTAGCGCCAAATCTAACGCGTTACAGCAACGACTTTGACATACACATCACCGAGCTACCGAGCCGGGTCATCTATCCGATCCATATAGAGATCGAGGATAACAATGCTGCTTACGACTTCTTGGGGCAGCTCACCAATCCCGCCAAGCATGTCATCTACGAGGGATCACTACCGAACGAGGGTACGACACGTAGCACGCGTCTCAGCACGCTGCGACTCGATGATCCTAAGACACGCCCTCAGCTGAACCTCGTACGGTCTGATACGGGTGCCAAAATCTTTACATACGATCTCAAGGAGCTACTGGCCAAGAAGCCAGACTACAAGCCTGCGTGTCAGTTTGAGTACGATATTGAGATACGTCTTAAGAGTCTTCCCGACAATACCCATTACGCCATCGAGATTATTGTCGATGGATGGAAGGTACACTCCTACGAGATCGTTCTCTAAGGGGTAAACAGCAAAGGTCCTCTCCACAAGGTTTTCTTCGTTCATCGCTACACTTATAACACAACAGTCATGAAGGTAAAACAGATAATACCCTGTCTACTTCTCTTCTTATGCTTGACGGCATCTTGTAGGGTAGACTGCACAGAGCTTGACACAGAGACCTATGTCTCCGTTCAGTTTGGAATACTCCAAGGCCTATCCTCCGATCGACCCGTTGCTAAAGATCAGAGAGCTCCAGGCACAGATGTAGATAACAAGCTTGAAGAGCTTCGGGTGATCATCTTCCCAGCTGGTGAAAATAGGTCTGTTGTCAACTATCTAGCGACAGCGCAAGAGCTTACGAATCGTAGAGCGACCTTCCTCTTTGACAAGATGGCTCGCTATGATTTTTACTTCATCGCAAACGAGTCTGCCTCTAATCAGAAGAGTGGAGTTCTAGCTTTTCTAAGTGGCGAGCAAGTCAACCGTGCAGACCTAGAGTCTATGACAGGTGTGCAGATGGTGAATGTAGCCTCTGAAGTACAAAATAGTGGTCTCGGATCTGCTATTATGATGACGGCTCTCTATAAGAATGTCTCTGTGTCCACCTCGGTACGAGGATCAGGCACTCAGTCTGATCCTTATGTTGTAGACTTCACAGCTTTCAACAAGATACAGCGACCTAAATACACCGCGCCTGATAGGAGCAAAGCGGAGCTGATGCGCTCTCTAGCCAAGGTCGAGCTAACGCTCAAGGGGATTGTAGCCATCCGCACTAAGCCTGGATCCACAGCCACTACTCCTCAGTACGACTACTCGTGGACGCTACCTTATGGCTACAAGGACAATTCGAAACTGCAGATTGAGATCCTCAATATGCCAAAGAGCTACACCCTCTTCCCGAGCAGTAAGCTGACGGATATAGCAACTGTGGGTACCTTACCTCCTTATCAGTTTAGCTTCAAGAGCAAGCCTGATCCAAAGTATGTCATCTTACCTGACATCTCAGAGCCCTCTATCGGAGGAATCTATATGGGAGACTATGTTATCACCATTTACTTGCCTGAGTACCTTGCAGCGAAGTCTCTTGCCGAGAACGCGCAGCCTGCCATCAAAATAACCTACTACGAGGCTGGAGTTGATACTCCTAAGAGTAGGACCTACCCCTTTAAGAATGAGTCTGCATCAGCTCAAACTACCGACTATGAGACCATACTAGAGGATCTTCCCGAGCGTGCCGACTGGAATGTCTACCGCAACCGACTCTATCAGATCAACGCCAACATCTTAGGCAAAGAGCTCTAGACAAAGAGTCCTAATCTCTCGTTAGATCACGTAAACCCTTCATTTACTTCTCAGCTATGAAAACAATAATACCTCATACTATCGGCACTCTTAGAGGTCGTAGCCTGCTCTTTATGGGGCTCTTCTTCCTTTGGAGTGTGACTTCCATATACGCACAGTTGGCCTCGGACTTTGACGTTAAGGTGACTCCGACTCCGTCTACCTGCTTGCAAAATGGTCAGGTCAAGATAACGGTAACCAAAAAAACTGGTACGGCTACTTATGCCTACACAGCTAACTATAATCTCCTTAACTCTAAGGGCAATTCGGTTACGTCTACTCTAGGCTATGTTACAGACAATGTTATCTCCAACCTCTATCCAGGTACCTATACGGCTCTCGTACGAATTGAGGTTCAGGAGACAGGTGACAAGATAGATTTGCCAGCCAAAACGGTGACTGTCACCTCCACTTACAAGAATCCAACCGTAAAGGTTCGTGAGGTGCGTAAGTCGCTCAACAACTATCGCCCCAATGGAAGTAGTGCGCCCGTCCCTACTGGTATCCTCTCCGTCACGGTGCTGGATGGCAATGGCCCCTATACGCTCACGATCGAAAGTGCTCCGACAGCTTATAAGGGAAAAAAGGAGTTCTCCTTGGAGAAAGGTAAGGAGCTCTTTCTCTATGAGGTACCCGCAGGCCAGTATCGTCTCAAGGTTACTGACGCTTGTGGAGACGCTCCTGTTCAGACGATTGAGATGACGAATGTCCGTAGAGACATCCTAAACGCCAACATAAGTTCTTCTAATATGCCATTTAGGGGATATTTGAAGATGACATCCGATATGCGTCTGAAACAGTGCGGTTGGTTGAGACTTGACTATTACAGAACAGAATCTAGTATGGTTGAGCCTGACTTGAAGCCTTATTTGGACGATATCGACACCTTGGCACGCTACTATGAATATGCTTGGCAGACTAAGTCTGATTGGGACGCTAATAAGCCGAGAGTGTATCACGAGTTCTTTAAGACAGCTCCCTTTGGTTCAACCAACTACGGCTCTGACAAAGGTGGTATTTACTATAAGCTTCCCGATGGAGTAACCTATAAGATGATGGGACAACAATCTAGGTTATACCATCCTCTAGCATTCATTCGTGTTAAGGGTTCTTCAGAGGAGCTGCCTAGTGGTTATTCTGCAACTAATTATAGATGGTATGAGGTTGACGTTGATTACGAAAGAGTTTCGGGTGCTTGTGATCCTACCTATATGCTTAAGGTAAGACCTCGTTCGGATCATGATAGACTCTCATGTCTCCCCATCACCGTTCGTGTAGTCTCTAAGACAAATCCTAATGATAAGCAAGAGCTTACGTTGACCGAGGATACTTATTCCTATACCAATTTCCCTAACCCTCTGAAGCTCAACCAGAGCTACACCCTGACTACTATCGCTGGCAATGGACAGACCGAAACTGAGACCTTAGAAGCCATAACATGGAAGTATGATCTTTACAACGGTAATTTTAGTGACGATCATTGTATGGGTATAAGAAAGTATGTACCCTGGATAAGGAGATTGCCCTCTAGTACGTCGTTTGCTGGATATAAAATACGATTCGTGTCAGCGCCAGCAGAATTTACTCCAGAAGAAGGAGCCTTAGCCGTCGGGGAGGAGTACACAATACCTGAAAATATGAAGGGTACTAATGTTTATCCATTCTCACCCAAAGCGAAGATAAATAGTGGTATCTATTACTATATACCTGTAGGTGAATATCTTTTTGAGCTTACGGATCCTTGTGGTGCTAAGCATAATCTTAAATTGACTATAAAAAATAAAGTACCACGCTATGCTGGAGATATAAGTCGCTTAAAACCTCGCACTGCCAAAGAGGAGTGCGGTCGTGTACGCATTTATCCATTTGCTGGAGGATCGGAGGGCATACTTACTCGCGATGGAGTTTCTACGCAACCTTACTTTAGGATAACAAAGCTCCCAAAAGGCGTTTCAAATAGTGATATTAGATCCAACATTTCAGATGATTATTCTGAGTGGTATAACTACAAGATATTTACCTCTTCCTACAAAGAAATAGCTGATCCAAAGTCAATCTATATAGACTTCCCTACTACGGATGGAAGTGTAGAGCTTACATTGTACTATGGAAGAGGTTCTTATGACTCAGCGCCCTGTCTACCAACGACACAGCTGTCGCTAGAAAATCCTCCTCTGACGTATGATCGAGACTCTTATATCGGTTATAGCTGTCCGTCTGGCACTTCAGGCTTGTTGCATATTGTCCCAGTAAATTGCGTAGGAGATGCGACCATCGAGATCTACGATACTCAGACCAAAGAGCTGAAGTATCGCTATACTAAGGTGGATAAGACTGCGGGAATCTCCCAAGAGCTCACGGGTACTGCCGAGAATCCAGTCCCATCTAATTATCTCGTTAAGATTAAAGATGAGCTGTGTGAGAACACCTCAGAAGAGGTTATTGCCGTATACTCTCTAGCATCGCCATCAGCCATACGCTCTAAAGAGCAGCAGCGTAAGTTCTGCGTTGGTGAGCCGATAGAGCTAGAGGTCATCAACCTAGGTGATAAGATTTACACGTGGACCTTACCTAATGGTGAGAAGAGGTCTGGTCGTAAGCTCGTTATAGATCAGGCTGAACTAAAGCATTCTGGTAAGTATACAGTCACGGTATCAACGATCAAGTGTGATGGTCTTGATACTAAAATAGACATTCCCACCGAGATCTCTGTCTCTCCTCGCGAGTTGTGGTGGAGAGAGGATGCTGAGGATCAGAACTGGAACAATCTTAACAACTGGTCTCAAGCTGATGGTAAGCTTATTAAGGCCGTGCCAGCTCCCTGTACTGTCGTTCATATTCCAGCAAAAGTAGCCAATGGCTATCCTGATCTATCGGCGCAGAGCACGAATAGGGATATCTTTGGTGATCCAGTATGTAGTGATATCTACTTCCACTATGGATCACAGCTGGGTACTCCTCAGCAACTTACCTATGAGCGAGCTTTCGTCGACTACAACTTTGGTAAGATGAGTGATGGAGGTGCTGTCGAAGCCTATAAGCAACCTGGTCATCAGACTGCCGATAGCAAGCTCCTAGATCGTGATCGCTGGTATATGGTAGCTACCCCGCTAAATAATATGGTCTCTGGAGACTTCTCTCTAGCAGGTTACCCGAAGACCTATCAGCGTTACTTAGTTGCATCACAGAGTCCTAATAGTATCACGGATGTGACCTTCACACGACCCTTTGATACTATGGTTCAGACCTTTGCTCCTCCCAAGTATTACCATGCGTTGGCCCTCAAGGTGGCTGGCTGGGAGACTGGACGTAAGGGCTATGATGATCATAAGTATCTAAACCAGATCGAGGGTATCATACGTATCCCCTTCTTCGCAGACGCTAGTCGTAAAGCAGCTTATCCACTCCATAGCTACGATGAGGCTGCGGGAGTTAGCACCTTCCGATATTACAATGAGGAGACGCTGGCTCCACTAGCCTATACAGAGACGGCAAATCGTGGCAAGGGCATCTATCCCTACCGCTTCGTATATGAGCGCTACAACGCGACGAAGCCTACATCTAGCCAGATCGCCACAATTAATGATGGTGGAGCTACGCTACAGGGGTATGCGTTGTCAGTCAGTGGCGTTGCTGCTGGATCCTACTTTATGGTAGGTAATCCCTTTATGACGCCAATAGACTTTGATAAGCTTTTGGAGTTCAATAAGGATGTCTTCTATCCTTACTACTACGTATTTGAGGATAATCAGTGGCGGGTCTATAGCGTTGAGACTCCTAGCGTCTCGACACGCGGTAAGGCGATAGCACCACTGCAGGCTGTCCTACTGCGCAGTAAGTCTGGTAGCCCGTCAGAGCTACGCTTCCCCACTTCAGGAGCCAAGTCCGTACTACTTGCTTCGTGGAGTCTAGGTGAAGATCTAGTCTCAGTGCAGGATGCAGCGACGCCGTACAAGAGTACTACGCTGCCTATACACCTTCAGATGGGACATGGTGGCGATGCGCCCCTAGCCTCAGCCTATGTCATGTGGGACGAAGAGGGTGACAATATCCCAGCACTAGGCAATAATGAGTATAGTGAGTCTCCTCTTGTATACGTTGTCGACACAGACTGCGGTGAGGGTGAGATGGTCCTCTATCCTAAGAGAGAGACAGGACGACTTGATGTCGGTGTCCGCGCTAGTTACGCATCTGAGATGGTGCTAGACTTCAGTGATATGGACAAGAGCCTCTACGAGTATATGACACTAACGGATCGCAAGAGTGGTCGCGAGCAAGACCTCTTGCGTAATCCTGAGTATCGCTTCGTGCATGAGCTAGGCGTAGCCGATCCACGCTTCACACTGCAGCTCAAGCGCTATGGCGTCCCCACGGCTGTAGAGGAGCCTGCTGATGCCTTTGTCACGCCAGAGATCTCTATCCATACGGTCGAGGAGAGCTGTATAGTTCAGGCTAATCAGCCTATTGCGCTCATCGAGGTGTACGATCTCTCTGGGCAGCAAGTCTACCGCTATGCCTCGGAGAGCAATGCGCAGACGCTCGAGCATGCGATCTCACTACGTGAGTTGCCACGCTCTATGGTGGTTAAGGTCTATCTAGAGAATGGATTTATGGATATCCGTAAAGTCCAGTTCTAGGCAACTGCAACCTCAATAGGTGCAAGCCTCAAACGAGATCACTACAGTCCGATAGAAGTTAGATAAGGATGTAGTGAGGGAGCTCAGTCGCTAAGTGAAGTGGCTGAGCTCCTTGATTTTTGTACTCCGCAACGGACGCGCTTGACGAGTTACGATCTGCTTTCTAAGTTCATATGCAAGTAAAAAGCGAAGTTTTTTCTCGTTTCGGAAACTCGGTCGACTTCTTTTCCGGTGAACCGCTCAGCGGGGTGGGGGATTCCACCGTAGGGGCGGATCTATGTGTCCGCCCGTCCTCATCGGAGCGCAGTCTATTCTGCGGGCGGACACGCAGGTCCGCCCCTACACAAACCACATCAACACGACAAGTTCAGCCATCAGACGCTGTAACACCAGTATCTGTAGGGACGCACGATCTGTGCGTCCGTTGTCGAACCAGCAAGACGTCGTTTATTGTATCAACGCATTACCGCACCGTGGTTTTAATGGGGACGGACGCCCTCCCACTAGACACTTTCGTGCGTCCCTACTGGGCACGTGACGAACTTTACACGTGACGCTGTGACACCACGGACGCGCGTAATAAAACAGAGATACCTCATCACATCACGTGACGAGTAACCCTTTGTATCACAGCGTGACGATTAGTGTAGGGACGCACGATCTGTGCGTCCGTTGTAGAACGACAAAACAAGTATTGATATCGTCTCCTTTAACGGGGACGGACGCCCTCCCACTAGACACTTTCGTGCGTCCCTACAGGGTATCGTCACGGCTAGTGTCTAGTGGGAGGGCGTCCGTTGTGCCCGTTAGCTGTTGGCTTTTGGCCGTTAACTCTTGGTTGGTGTTACTGTGTCCCTACAGATCGTTACACGTCATAACTCGTGAGCCTTGTGGAGTATAGCTGGTATGGGATTATAGTCGTAACTTTGACCTTACGATGTAATCAGACAGCCTAGCAGGTCAACGACTAGGCTGCTCTCTAGTAGCATAAGCAGTGACAAAGCAACAAAGAAAGATAAGTTTGCGCAGTAGCTCTCCTGCGCTGACGATCGTGCTCCTCTTTGGCGTGATCAGTATGCTGGGTGATCTCGTGCATGAGTCCGCTCGCAGTGTCAACGGGCAGTACCTCAGCTTGGTGGGTCTCTCAGCGACACAGGTGGGGCTAGTCTTCGGACTGGGCGAGTTCCTAGGCTATGCGTTGCGCCTGCTCTCAGGTGCTTGGCTGGACAAGAGCAAGCGCTACTGGCTCTTTCTCTTCATAGGTTATGGTGTGCATCTGGTGATTCCGCTGATGGGCTTGACCACCTCGTGGGGGTGGCTCTACACCTTTATCCTCCTCGAGCGAATAGGCAAAGCTTTGCGCAGCCCCGCTAAAGACACGATTCTCTCAGCCGTCGCAGAGAATCAGATCGGTCTGGGGTACGCTTTCGGCATTCAGGAGGCACTGGATCAGCTGGGTGCATTCCTAGGGCCTTTGATCTTTACGGCACTCTTCTATTTCGTCGGGAGCAGTGGCATAGAGGTTTTTCAGCTAGGCTATAAGCTGCTGGTCATCCCCTTTATCATCTTGATGGTGGTCCTCGCTTTAGTGCATCGCAAGTTCGTACGGGAGGAGCTCACCCCACGGGTGGATACCTCCCAAAAGCCTCCTCGCCTACAACCGATCTTCTGGATCTACTCGGCATTTACCTTTTTCGTTGCCTTCGGACTGATCAACTTCAGCCTGATAGGCTATCATCTTAAGACGCAGGAGATAGTCTCTGATGGGATGGTGCCGATCTTGTACGCTGTCGCCATGGCGGTGGATGCTCTCGTCGCGATCTTCATCGGGAAGGGTTACGATCATCTGAAGCGCAAGCTGGGGCACAAGACGGGTGGCGTGCTGATCCTGCTCATCGTCCCTATCTTGACGGCCTTTGTGCCACTGCTGACCTTGTCTCACTCGGTGAGCATGCTCTGGATCGGCATGGTGCTGATGGGTGTCGTGCTGGGAGCGCACGAGACGGTCATGAGATCTGCTATTGCCGACATCACACCATTCAGTAAGCGTGGCATAGGGTTCGGCATCTTTAACACGATCTATGGTCTGTCGCTACTCTTCGGCTCCTTTCTTATGGGGTGGCTCTACGACTTGGAGCAGCAACCGATCATCATCGCTATGACGATCCTCTCTGAGGGCGCAGCGATCGCTCTATACGCCGTTCTCTACAAGCGTATCCAGAGGGAGCGGCTCAGCAACTAGTCTTTTCGTACCTTTGCGCTTACTATGACTGAGAGAGTAGAGCAAGAGAGCAAGCGGGTCTATATCGAGACCTATGGCTGTCAGATGAATGTGGCTGACAGCGAGATCATAGCTGCGCAGATGCAATTGGCGGGCTATCAGCTCACCGACCAGATCGATGAGGCGGACGCCGTACTCATTAATACCTGCTCGGTGCGTGATAATGCGGAGCAGCGTATCATACATCGTCTGGACAATCTCAACGGGCAGCGTAGACGCTCGGGGCATCCGCAGATCGTCGGTGTGCTGGGCTGTATGGCGGAGCGTGTGCAGGAGACGCTCATACAGGACCATGGTGTGGATCTGGTAGCTGGTCCTGACGCTTATACCGATCTGCCGCACCTGATCGCTACCGCTGAGGCTGGCGAGCCAGCTATTAGCATCGAGCTGTCGAAGAGTGAGACCTACAGCGATGTGATCCCGGTGCGACTCCCAGGCTTGCATATTAGTGGCTTTGTCTCGATCATGCGTGGGTGTGACAACTTCTGCACCTACTGCATCGTCCCCTACACACGAGGTCGCGAGCGCAGCCGTGACCCCGAGAGTATCGTTCGTGAGGTGCAGCGTATGGCGCAGGAGGGTTATCGTGAGGTGACCCTCTTAGGGCAAAATGTCAACTCCTACCTCTGGCAGTCAGAGACGGGCGTGAGCTACACGTTCGCAGATCTACTGCGCAAGGTTGCTGAGGCGGTGCCGACGATGCGCATTCGCTTTACCTCGCCTCACCCCAAGGATATGAAAGATGAGACGCTCGAAGTGATGAGCCTCTATCCCAACATCTGTCGCCATATCCACTTCCCGCTGCAGAGCGGTAGCAATCGTATCCTAGAGCGTATGCACCGTCGCTATACGCGTGAGTGGTACCTAGAGCGTGTGGAGCGTATCCGTGACTATACGCCCGACTGCGGGCTGAGCACCGATGTCTTCTGTGGCTTCTCGGGCGAGACGGAGGAGGACTTTCAGGAGACGCTCGAGGTGATGAGGCTGGCACGGTTGGATAGCGCCTTTATGTTTAAGTACTCCGAGCGTCCTGGCACCTACGCCTCGCGTCATCTCGTTGATGATGTCCCTGAGGAGGTCAAGGTAGAGCGACTCAATCGTATGATCGCCTTGCAAAACGAGCTGAGCCTCGAGAGCAATGAGCGTGACGTGGGCAAGAGCTTTGAGGTACTCATCGAGGGATACAGCAAGCGCTCGCGCGATGACTTCTTCGGTCGTACCCAGCAAAACAAAGTGATCGTCTTCCCCAAGGGAGATAATCAGATCGGCAAGCTAGTGACCGTACGTGTAGAGCGCGTCACCTCAGCAACGATGATCGGTAGCGAGGTCGAGGCGTAGATAGTCGCCTATTATATCGTCTGAGCTTACTACAATCTACAAGTCAATACCTAGAAGTAGGTACTATTCGAGAAATTGTATTACCTTTGCGGTACCAAAGCGTAAGAGAGGTCCTTTGTGGCATCTCAAAGCAATGGTGACATCACTGATAATCTTAATACTCAACTTAAAACCAATAGAATTATGGCACACGTAATCACTGACAGCTGTGTAGCTTGTGGCACTTGCATCGACGAGTGTCCCGTAGGCGCAATCTCTGAGGGCGATATCTACTCTATCGATGCTGATACTTGCATCGATTGCGGCGCATGCGCTGCTGCTTGCCCTTCAGGCGCTATCGAGGGCTAAGACAGAGACGGAGATGCGAGCCTTAGGACTCCGCTCCCTCTACTTGTGATCGCCACACACGGTCGCTACACGCTTTAACTAGACAGCAAGCCGTCCCCCATCTGAGTGTTGATGCACTTGGGTGGGGGCGTTTTCGTTAGTGCACTCTATCGGTAATCACCGCTCTCTATATACTTTCCAAATGGAGACTGTTGCATAAAGGCGAATCGCTGTGTTGCTTTCAGGATTCGGCCTCGGTTACATACGGAGGTATGCTCCCTTCAGACCTCACCCTCAGCGCCTTGCGCTTCATCCTTTCTGCAAAGTCAAGACAATCTTGCGAGCAAGATTGTGAGACTATTGACTTTTGCAATAGTCTCAAATGAGATGCTTGAAGGGAGCTATGAGGTGTTGTCGCATATTAGTATCTTTGCATAAGATAAGAGGAGTGGGCATCTGACGGGAGTCAGCTATATAAGTCAGCGACTGCCTATGCGGAGGAGCCACTCTTCACCTAGATACACACGACATCATGAACGCTAGTGACTATCCTATACTCTCGCAGATCGATACACCTCATCAGTTACGCCAGCTCCCTCTCTCTCAGCTCTCAGAGCTGTGCCGTGAGTTGCGTCGCTATGAGCTAGAGGTGCTCTCACATGTGCCAGGTCACCTGGGCTCTAGTCTAGGTGCGGTAGAGCTCACAGTAGCTCTACACTACGTCTGTCGCACGCCTTACGATCGCATCGTATGGGATGTGGGGCATCAAGCTTATGGGCATAAGATCTTGACTGGGCGTCGGGATCGCTTTGAGACGCTACGACAGTGGGGCGGACTCTCGGGCTTCCCGCTACCGAGTGAGAGTGACTACGACACCTTCCCTGCGGGCCACGCCTCGAACTCTATCTCCGCAGCGCTGGGTATGGCGATCGCTGCCAAGCTCAAGCAGGAGGAGCGTCACGTCGTGGCTGTCATCGGCGATGGGTCGATGACGGGCGGACTAGCCTTCGAGGGGCTAAACAATGCGAGCTCTTATCCCAATGATCTGCTCGTGGTGGTCAATGACAACAATATGTCGATCGATGCTAATGTGGGCGGACTCAACAAGTATCTTGTCGACCTCAACACCAGCCACGCCTACAACACGATCCGCTACGACCTCTACCGAGGCTTGCGACAGATGAATCTGATGAACGATCGTCGCAAGAAAAATATCCAGCGGATCAACAATAGTGTCAAGTCGCTCTTGACACAAAACCACTCCTCCTTTTTTGACGGCCTAGGGATCCGCTACTTCGGACCCGTCGATGGGCATGACGTAGAGCATCTCGTGGAGACGCTACGACGTATCCTTCCGATGCGAGGCCCCAAGATCCTACACCTCCGGACGGTCAAGGGCAAAGGCTACAAGCCAGCTGAGGAAAATGCGACCGTATGGCACGCCCCGGGGTGCTTTGACGTGAAGACGGGAGAGCGCCTGAAGAGCGAGCGAGGCGCGCACCCACCGAAGTTTCAAGAGGTCTTTGGGCAGACGGTCACCGAGCTCGCTGCCGAGGACAAGCGGATCGTGGGAATCACGCCAGCCATGCCGTCGGGCAGTTCGCTCAGTGTGATGATGCAAGCTTTCCCTGAGCGGAGCTATGATGTGGGCATTGCTGAGGCTCATGCGGTGACCTTTAGCGCAGGCATGGCGCGTGAGGGGATGATCCCGTTTTGTGTCATCTACTCTTCCTTCTTGCAGCGTGCTTACGATCAGCTGATACATGATGTTGCTCTGCCTGGCTACCACGTAGTCCTATGCATAGATCGTGCCGGCTTGGTCGGGCAGGATGGAGCGACCCATCAGGGGGCCTTTGACCTCGCTTATCTCTGTACGATACCTAATATGACAGTGGCAGCTCCCATGAATGAACACTACCTGCGTCACCTGATGCGCACCGCTTACGAGGGGCAGGAGGGGCCAATGGCGATCCGATACCCACGTGGTGAGGGGTCGCTAGTCGACTGGCACTGTCCAGCTGAGCTTCTCCCGATAGGCAAGGGACGTGTACTACATGAAGGCGGACGTATCGCTCTGCTCTCTATCGGCACCATCGGCGTGACCGCTGAGGAGGTGCGTGAGCGTCTGCTTGCTGAGGGTATTGAGGTAGCGCACTACGACTTGATCTTTGCGAAGCCTCTAGACGAAGAGCTGATCACGACCGCACTACAGCGTTACGACCGCATTGCAACGCTTGAAGAGGGTACGCTCATCGGAGGCGTAGGCGAGCGGATCGCAGCCTTAGCTCAGCGTCAGGGCTTCCGAGGGCAGATCATTCACTTTGGGCTACCCGACACCTTTGTCGAGCAGGGCTCCGTCGCCGAGCAGCGCCGCTACTGTGGCATCGATACCGACACAATATATAATAGGATTAAAGCTGAGCTATGCGAATAGTTATTGCTGGAGCAGGCGAGGTGGGTACCCATCTAGCCTACAAGCTATCGGGTGAAGAGCAGCAGTCCACGACACTCATTGACTCTGACAAGGAGCTGCTGCGTCGTGTACAGCGCAAGTTTGATGCCTACACGATCGTAGGTGACCCGACGAAGCTGGAGGATCTGCAGCTGACGGAGGTGCATGATTGCGATCTCTTTGTCAGCGTGATGCCTGGCGAGGCGGAGAATCTACTCGCCTGTATGCTCGCGGCACAACTTGGTGCTAAGCGAACCATAGCTCGTATCAATAACCATCGCTACCTGGCGGAGCACTACCGACGCTTCTTCGGGAGTCTTGGTATAGACCAGCTTATCTACCCAGAGGAGCTGGCTGCTGAAGAGATAGCCAACAGCTTCAAGCACCCCTGGGCGAGAGTCTATGTGGAGCTACTCAATGGAGCTTTCGTCCTCGTGGGCGTCAAGGTGCGACAGGGGAGCATCCTCGTGGGGCGTCCGCTGAGCTGGACAAAAGGTCTGGACGACAAAGCCTTTCACGTGGTCTCTATCAAGCGTGGCGAAGAGACGCTCATACCTGATGGTCAGACCGTCATAGAGCATGGTGACATCGTCTTCTTCACCTGTCTCAACAAGGACATAGATCTCGTCCGTCAGTACTGCGACAAGGATCAGCGCCCCGTCAAGCGGGTGGTCATACTCGGGGGTAGCCTCATAGCGCTTCGCACCGTCTCCAAGGCACCGAGCAATATAGACTTTCACCTTATCGAGCGAGACCTGGAGCGCATCAAGGAGATCGAAGATGAGATCCCCTCCAATGTCAAGCTCTACGATGGCGATGGGCGTGACCTTACGCTTATCTCTGAGATAGGACTAGACGAAGAGAGCATCTTTGTGGCGCTAACGGAAAACTCGGAGACAAACATCCTCGCCTGCCTTGCTGCTAAGCGCTTTCAAGTGGCTAAGACGATCGCTAAAGAGGAGAACATCGACTACATCCCTCTTGCCGAGAAGCTCGACATCGGCACGATCATCAATAAGAAGGTGATCGCTGCGGGCAACATCTTTCATGCGCTCCTCGGCTCCGACACGAAGACTGTCAAGTCGCTCACCATCGCTCACACTGACGTGGCGGAGCTACAGGCTAAGAGCGGATCCGCCATTACGGAGCATCTGGTCAAAGATCTGAACCTCCCGCAGGGTGTCACCCTCGGAGGTCTGGTGCGTAATGGCGTACCGATGCTGATCGATGGTAATATGGAGATACAGCCCTATGATAGCGTCGTGGTCTTCTGTACCAATACGCCTATGGAGCAACTCTCTAAGCTCTTTGACTGAAGCCCCTCGGCACTCTAATTTCTCTATTCCCTTTTTTTGATCCAACCAAGCTCATGAGACGTATCAATCTACCCTTCGTGGGGAGCATCGTGGGGGTTATCTGTCTGATCGAGTGTATCTTCCTCCTCCTCAGTATCGGTGTGTCGCTCTTGATGCAAGACTACGCCGTAGTGCCACTCCTAGTCACGCTAGGTGTAGCTCTGCTGGTAGGTCTAGGCTTCCTCTGGTTCGGACGGCGCAAGCATAGTGACAAGCTCGGGCGTCGTGAGGCTATGCTCGCCGTGACGATGACATGGCTGGTTATGGCGCTGATCGGTATGATCCCCTTCCTAGTGGGGGGCTACCTACCACGTTTTAGCAATGCGCTCTTTGAGTCGGTCTCAGGCTTTACCACTACGGGCGCCTCGACCTTTACCTCTGTGGAGCATCTCCCCAAGGGGATCCTCTTCTGGCGTTCTATCATGCAGTGGCAGGGCGGTATCGGGATCGTCGTCTTCTCGCTGGCGCTGAGTCCTGTGCTAGGCAAAGACATCGGACTCCTCTACCAAGCTGAGGTGACAGGCGTAGATCATGACCGCTTTATGCCACGTATCAAAGAAGTCGCCATACGACTGGCGGCTGTCTACACGCTCCTGACGCTAGTACTCATCATACTGCTACGACTCACACCGATACCTCTCTTTGACGCTTCTTGCGTGGCTCTGACTTGTATCTCGACTGGTGGCTTCTCGATCTATGATCAGCCTTTTGAGGTGATCAATAGTCCTTACTTTGAGTTGATCCTGATGATCTTTATGGTGATCGGTAGCCTTAATATGACGCTAATCTACTTCGCCTTCAAGGGGCAGGTCAAGCAACTCTTCAAGGACGAGCAGACACGCTGGTTCCTCGGCATCATCTTCATCACAGCTACGCTCGTGACCCTACATCTTGTCATCAACAACATACAGCCTCATATAGGAAAAGCGCTCCGCGACTCTTTCTTTCAGATCGTCTCGCTCATCTCCACCACGGGATATATCTATGCCGACTACGCCAGCTGGGGACCCTTCTTTATGCTGTGCGGACTCTTCGTCATGTTCGTCTGTGGTTGTGCGGGATCCACGGCGGGAGGCTTCAAGGTGATCCGCATTGTCATTATGTCCAAGACACTCCCCAAGGAGATCGCTCACCGCATCTCGCCAAGCCTTGTAGCTCCACTGCGGATCAATGGTAAGAGCGTCCCTGACGAAGCGGTCTACAAGGTGATGGGCTTCTTCTTTGGTTACATCGCTCTGATCTTCCTAGGCACCTTCTGTCTCACCTTCACGGGCAACGACTTTATCTCCGCTGGCACGGCTTCCGTCGCAGCTATCGGCAACGTAGGACCAGCCTTTGGAGACTATGTCTTCAACTTTTCGAGCGCCTCTTCTTTTGATCTGCTTGTGCTGAGCTTTCTCATGCTGGCAGGTCGTCTTGAGCTTTTTACCGTGCTGAGTCTCTTCGCTCCAGCTTTCTGGCGTCGCTAGTTTCTTTCGCATACCGACACTTTAAGGAGGAGATAGTCGTCACTCGAATCAAATGATTGTGGTTACTTGAGAGCGCCTAGTAGATAGACTATGCAAAGGTAATATGGGAGCCCGTAGAGACTGCTCTCTAGTGTACTCAAGATCCGTCTGTAGCCTGCTACTGGCTCAATAGTCCACAAAGAAGAGCGATACAGCGACTAGGTTAAACATGTAGGACACGAAGTCCATCCCTCAAGCCTTACGGCTCACTACGAGGGGCATTTATACTCCCCCAACGAAACTCTCTTCGCAACGCACAATGAAACGCTTCGCAAAGCGCAGGCTAGCGTGGCGCAAGACGGTAGAGCACGAAGGTGATGGCGAGGTAAACTAAGTTCGGCAACCAAGCTGCAAGCATAGGCGACATAGCTCCCGTGACCGCAAAGGAAGAGGTGACCGTCATGAAGAGGATATAGAGGAAGCTGAGCGACAGTCCCACAGCGAGGGCTAGCCCCATACCGCCCTTGCGCTTGCGAGCCGAGAGCGAGACGCCCATGAGCGTTAGTATGAAGGAGGCGGGGATCATCGCTATGCGCTTGTGTAGCTCGATAGCGTAGAGCTGGGTCGCTGCGCCTCTCATACGTTGCTGCTCGATAGATCGGTACAGTTGTGGCGTGGTGAGCATCTCGACATCACCCTCTGTGACGAGGAAGTCCTTAGGCGTGATCGGTATGATCGTGTCTAGCTGATTGCCCCTACGGAGTGAGTCTTGTCTCTCGCCGAAGTAGGTGATCGTATAGTCTTGCAGCTGCCAGTTGTGGAGCGTATCGTAGACAATACTATTCGCTATCATACGGCTCTGTAGATCTTTGCCCTCAAAGCGATCCATCGAGAAGGTATACCCGACCTTGCTCTCATCATTGTAATAAGAGATAAACATAAAGGTCTCGGGCGCCACCTGCATCTGGATCGCATTGGCGTAGGTGATGCGCTTGTCCTTGATATATCTATTCTGAAAGTCTATCCTGATGCGATTGCCTGGAGGTATGACGAAGCTACTCAAGACGAAGGTCAGAGCTGCGATCACGGCAGCGCCCAGCATGTACGGCTTGAGGAGCCTACGGAAGCTCACCCCGCAACTCAGGATAGCGATGATCTCACTATGCTCTGCCAGACGCGAGGTGACGTAGATGACCGCTATGAAGACAAAAAGCGGACTAAAGAGGTTCGCATAGTAAGGGACGAAGTTAGCGTAGTAGTCCCATATGATAGCACGTAGTGGCACCTCTGGCTGTAGGAGCTTGTCTAGCTTTTCGGTCACGTCGAAGGCTATCGCCACCGCCAAGATCAGGACAATGGAGAAGAAGTAGGTCGCCAAGAACTGGGTAAAGATGTACCTATCGACCGTAGAGATTACCTTGCGACGCATCGGACTCGTTAGACGTATTGACTCCTTATATAGTAGTCTGCACCCTCGGGAGAAGCTCCTCCCGAGGGTTTTTGCTTAGATATAGATCAGTGCGAGCGCCAGTCATGAGTCTTACTACTTAGCATAGCTCACGGCACGAGTCTCACGGATCACCGTGATCTTGACCTGCCCGGGGTAGGTCATCTCGGTCTGTATCTTGTGAGCGATGTCTGCCGAGAGCGTCTCGGTAGTCTGATCGTCAATCTCGTCAGCACCTACGATGACACGTAGCTCACGACCCGCTTGGATTGCATAGGTCTTGACCACACCTGGATAGGAGAGTGCTAGCTGCTCGAGGTCTTTGAGACGCTTGATGTACGCCTCGACGATCTCATGACGAGCTCCTGGTCTAGCACCGCTTATGGAGTCACAGATCTGCACGATAGGTGCTAGGAGCGTCTCCATCTCTATCTCCTCATGGTGCGCACCGACAGCGTTGCAGATGTCGGGCTTCTCCTTGTACTTCTCACAGAGCTTCATACCGAGGATAGCGTGTGGTAGCTCAGGCTCTTCGTCAGATACCTTGCCGATGTCGTGTAGCAAGCCTGCACGACGCGCTTTCTTAGCATTGAGTCCCAGCTCAGAAGCCATCGTAGCACAGAGGTTAGCCGTCTCACGAGCATGCTGCAGGAGGTTCTGTCCATAGGAGGAGCGATACTTCATCTTGCCCACCAGACGCACCAGCTCAGGGTGCATACCATGTATGCCGAGGTCGATGATCGTCCGCTTGCCCGTCTCGATGATCTCCTCCTCGATCTGCTTGCTGACACGCTCTACCACCTCCTCGATGCGAGCTGGGTGGATACGTCCGTCCTGTACTAGCTGATGCAGCGCTAGGCGAGCTATCTCACGGCGTACGGGGTCAAAGGCTGAGAGTACGATAGCCTCTGGTGTATCGTCTACGATGATCTCCACACCCGTGGCTGCCTCTAGAGCGCGTATGTTACGACCCTCACGACCGATGATGCGTCCCTTGACCTCGTCATTGTCTATGTGAAATACTGAGACTGAGTTCTCCACAGAGGTCTCCGTAGCGATACGCTGTATCGTCGCGACGATGAGTCGTCGAGCCTCTTGCGAAGCATTCATCTTAGCCTCTTCGATCACCTCTGCTGTGTAGGCAGCCGCCTGATCACGAGCCTCTAAGCGCAGGGACTCGATGAGCTGCTCGCGAGCTTGCGCTGCTGATAGTCCGCCTATCTCCTCCAGCTTAGCTTGCTGTGTGAGGAGGGCTTGGCTTAGTTCTTCTTGCTTCTGAGCGACTAGCTGCTCCTGCTGCACCATCTGCTTGCGCTCACGCTCTAGATCAGATGAGGCCTCTTCTAGTTGCTTGGTACGTGCTGTGAGCGTCTGCTCGAGCTGCTGTAAGGTCACCTCTCGGCCCTGCACCTGTGCTGTGCGATCAGCGAGACGCTCCTCGAGCTCCCCCTTGAGCTGCAAGGCGTACTCCTTAGCTTCGATCATCTTCTGCTGCTTGAGTATCTCAGCATCCTGCTGCGCTTTCTCTAGTATGCTGTCAGCCTCACGTAGCTCTTTCTTTTTAGTCTTATGAGCCTCGAGGATCACCTTGTCGGCATTTTCCTGAGCCTCCTGCAGGATACGCTCCGCTCGCTGCTTGTAGAGGTGCATCACGGCAAGCCATACGGCTCCACCGCCCACGACGAGGGCTAATAATATGAATAGAATCAGTAGGTATGTGCTAATCTCCATAAATCGTTATCACTAAAGTGTGTATATCTAATCTGTCACAATGTCTCTAACATGATCGGTAGAGATACAGACACACCCTACTGAGAGAAGTCCCAGTGGTCAAACGATAGGTCTGAGCTATATGTCTCAAGCCTTTCCAAAGGAGGACTCGGGGGGGGGAGCGCTCCTACAGACTACAGCTGTCGCTCTAGCAGGCTATTTACCTCAGAGAGACGCTTCAGCAGCTCTGTCGTGTCT
Organism: uncultured Porphyromonas sp.; assembly: GCA_900539765.1. Taxonomy (GTDB): domain Bacteria; phylum Bacteroidota; class Bacteroidia; order Bacteroidales; family Porphyromonadaceae; genus Porphyromonas. The sequence goes on from UQDF01000037.1 coordinate 21,831, forward strand.
TTGCTCTCCTTGAGCACCTCACACTGCACGGCGATATCCACGGCCGCCATGAGCCAGTGCAGCTGCTCATCGCTCTCTGCGGGCTGTGGGTAAGCTGCACGATACTTCTTGACGAGAGCCGATATCGTATGCTGTGCACGACGATAGTAAGGCTCCTCACTGCGCGGCACCTCAATAGGGATAGCGATACCGTCGACAAGTAGCGTGATACTCTGCATCTCCTCTTGGCGATGCCCTGAGCTAGTGCTATGCAGATCCATCTGTGCCATTAGTGTGACTGAGTTGTAGCTGTACTATGTTGTAGCTCTAGGAGAGCTATGCTTTGGTCCATTCGTTTGATCATCTGGGACAGTCGCTCCTTAGCGATGCCCATATCAGTACCACTGACGATAAGAGCGCGCGCCATCAAGAGTTGCCGGTTGCGACTCTCGAGTCCCTCCAGCTCATCACACTGCTCACTGAGCCGTGCCTTGAGGTCTGCTATCTCCCTGCGCTGCGTCTCCATCTCTTGTAGCAGCGCATCACGCTGCTCGATGAGTCGCAAAGCATTTCGGTAGAGTGCATCCATCTGTAGTTGCTCGTCGTGCGTCATTTCGTCACCATGTGTATCACAAAGGTACAGAAAAAAGAGATTAGAAGTTAGAGATTAGAGATTAGGGTGGGGCTAGTGGCTCTAGAGGCTCTAGTGGTGCTGGTGGGTGCTGGTGGACTCTGGTGGTTCTGGAGGTACTGTGGGTGCTAGTGATGCTAGTGCTAGTAGCTCTAGGGGGGTGTCCTCTCCTGAAATAGTACACAGTTGGGAAGCCAACCCCAACAACTATGAAAG